>JAFQGP010000124.1 GCA_017415485.1 Clostridia bacterium | reverse complement strand
TCGGTTTCCTTCCAAGACATTTTGTCACCGCCTTTCGACGGTTATTATACCATATTTTTGCCTTGGACTTACCGATGCGCTGACACATTCACTTACCGATGCTCTGACACATTCGACTTACCGATGCGCTGAAACCGGACACAAATAATTTTGTACAGTACGTTTGAAACGCTGTTTGCTGCAAAACTGAAAAAACAAAAGAAATCGGATATTTTGAAGTAATTTCTTAATATCCGATTTCTTTTTATAATTTATCTGCCGGTACAATGGAATGCAAAAATCAAAATAAAATTATCAGCCGCATCTTTCTGTCCACTGTCCACTAACCACTGTCCACTATTCTCCCGTCCATCGAATCCCTTAATATAAAAAATACATAAAATAAAAAAGTTAATAATTTTGTCAAAAAAATTCGTAAATGGGTTGACAAATCGGCAAATGGGTGGTAAAATAAAGCAACTTCAAAAACCGTTCTCTGTCAACCCGCCGTCAGCATATCTTTTTATCATTTTCATCTTCGTTGCGAAGCGGCCTCCCGCCGGCTGAGAATGTTAGTGCCACACATTCCGCCGTAAAATTTATGATGGACAAACTCCTTGTCAACTCCCTTCTGACCGAAGAAGAAATTGCAGAACTTAAGGGAAGGGAGACTCCGGGGCATCCCTGGATCTTTGCAATCGTTGGCGATATTTCGATCCTTTCGAACTATTGCCGAAGTGTGTTGCTTGTAAGCGACATTGAAGTCACCACGCATGAGTTCAACACTCATCACGCAGGAAAAACCATCCGTATTGCGGATATCGAGAAAACTCATACCCGCCGTATGTACGGAAACGCAATGCTCTGCCTTGAGCTTAAAAACGGTCTTGAAGAAAAAATATTCCGCTACACCTTCAGCGTAAACACGCTTTGCGAGGGTGCTTCCACCTTCATCAACTCTGTTGTCAAGGGTGATGACATCGAGGAAGCGACCGAATGCATGAAGGCAATCTACGAAAAGCAACTCTCCGTCTGCCCCAAGTGCGGACGTACGCTTGCTTCCCCCGGTGCGGAATGCCTTAACTGCGCAAGCAAGGGCAAGCTCATTACCAAACTCGGCAAGTACATACTTCCCGAGTGGCCGAAGCTGGTCATTTCGGTAATTTTGTCGGTCATTGCAACGGCATTGGCTCTCATTCCTTCGATGCTTACAAAGTCCTTAATCGACGAGATCCTGCCGAACAACGACATAGCAATGCTTATGCAGGTCGTTGTGACCCTTATTGCTTTGCAGATCATAAGTCACGTCATAAGCGGTACGCGAGGATACGTATTGCGTCTTGTTGGCGACAGGATCGTTTCAAATCTTCGTAACGACGTTTACGAAAAGGCACAGTACCTGCCTATGCGATTCTATGACAAGACCTCGACCGGTGCGGTCATCAACCGTATCTCGGGCGACAGCTCGACCATCCAGTCCTTTATGCTGCGTATCACGCAGGAAGTTGTTGTTCAGTTCTTCAAGATGGTTGGTATCGTTATCGTTATGATGGTAATGAACCCCAAGCTGACGCTTCTTTCGCTCATTCCCGTTCCGCTTGTTGTTATCGGCTCGCGTATCTTCGGTAAGAAGATCCGTCCCTTCTATCTCCGAATCTGGAGAAGGTGGACCGCCGTTTCCTCTATACTTACAGACACCATCCCCGGCATCCGTGTCGTAAAGTCCTTCACTAACGAAAAGAACACCACCGAACGCTTCAAAGAGAAGAACGAGGAGTGGTACAGAACCGACACATCCGCCGCAAAGATACTCCATGCCTTCCCCGCGATCGTCGGTACCTTCATCGGTCTCGGCTCGGTCGTTATCTGGGCATTCGGCGGCAGTATGGTTATCGAGCATCAGATCTCGGGCGTTGAGAACGGACTCACCGTAGGTCTTCTCGTTCTCTTCATCAACTACGCTTCGATGTTCTATGAGCCCGTAAACTTCTTTGCAAACCTCAACGACTCCTTCCAGCACTTCCTCGCGTCCGCAGAGAGAATTCTTGATATTCTTGACGCAGAGCCCGAGCACAACTTCGGCGAAGGCAAGAATATGACCGAGTTCAAGGGTAAGATCGAGTTTAAGAACGTAAACTTCTCCTTCGACCGTACCAAGAAGACGCTGAAGAACATCAACCTCGTTATCAATCCCGGCGACATCGTTGGTATCGTTGGTACCACCGGTTCGGGTAAATCGACGCTTATCAACCTTCTCCTCCGTTATTACGATCATTATGACGGCGAGATCCTTGTTGATGACATCAATATCCGCGATATCGATATGTCGCACTTCCGCGGACAGATCGGCTTCGTTCAGCAGGAGCCCCTGATGTTCCACGACACCATTTTCAACAATATTGCTTACGGCTGTCCCGACTGCCCCGTTGAGAAGGTCCTCGAGGCGGCAGACATCGCAAACGCGCATGAGTTCATCGTCCGTCAGCCCGACGGCTACGATGCAGTCCTCGGCGAACGCGGCGTAGGTCTTTCGGGCGGTGAGCGCCAGAGAGTTTCCATCGCGCGTGCAATGCTCAAGAATCCCTCGATCCTCGTATTTGACGAGGCGACCGCTTCGGTTGACTCCGAGACCGAGCACCTGATCCAGGAAGCTATCGAGAGACTTATCGCGGGCAGAACGACCATTATGATCGCGCACAGACTTTCGACCCTTTCGAAGGCGAACAAGATCGTTGTTGTTGACAAGGGCGAGATCATCGAGTGCGGTTCTCCCGAGGAGCTCCTTGCCCTCAAGGGTAAGTATTACCGCCTTGTAGAGATCCAGTCAATGTCCGAAAAGGTCAAGGAAGCCAAGAAGGCTGACAATTTCGAATGAGGAGGGAACAGAAATGGCACTTAAATATCTTGATAAGACCGCAAAGATCGAGATGACCGACGTTTACTACGTTCAGCTCACTCTCGGCGACGGCACAGTTTACGAGAACGTTGAGCTCCGTCGACTCTTCCCGATCTCGGATAAATTCAACTATATCTCGCTTCTCGACAAGGACGAACACGAGATCGCAATGATCAGATCGCTCGACGACATCACTCCCGAGAGTGCGGCAGCGATCAAGGCTTGCTTCTACGATTACTACCGCATCCCGAAGATCACGAAGATCACGGAGTGCGACGACAAGACGGGAATGCTCAAGATGACGGTCGAGACCGACCACGGTCCTGCGACCTTCCGTATCCGCAACCGTCACAGCGATATGAAGACCTACCCCGGTGACCGCGTTATCATCCGCGACTCGAACGATAACCGTTACGAGATCGAGAATCTGAATAACCTCGACCGCAAGAGCTGGCTTCTTGTTGCAAGTTTTCTTTAATCTACATAATAAAAATAATAAAACCGTCAGGCGTTTGCCTGACGGTTTTGCGTTATGTTTATTTCGACGATGGCATAAATCCGCTGAGGGTTCTTGCGACTGCGTGGATGGGCATGGTCTGGAGAATGATCTTGCCGGGGCCCTTGACGACGGTGTTGAAGATTCCCTCACCGCCGAAGATGGCGTTCTTGACGCTTCCGGTGGTGACGATGTCCATCGAGCAGGTTGAATCCATCGCAACGAGATAGCCCGTGTCAACGATCATCGACTGACCTTCGGCGAGCGTGTATTCGACCGCGTGACCGTCGATCTCTATGAAAGCAATGCCATTGCCGCCGATCTTCTGCATAATGAATCCCTCGCCTCCGAAGAAGCCCGCTCCGAGCTTTTTCTGGAAGTGAAGCGAGAGCTCGATTCCCTCGGTGGATGCGAGAAAGCTGCGCTTTTGTACGATTATTTCCTTGCCGGGAGCGATCTCGCAAGCTCGGATGGAGCCGGGGAAGCTTGAGGCAAACGCTATAAGTCCCGCGGCGCGCTCTGCGGTGTATCTGTTCATAAAGAAGGATTCGCCCGCGAACATTCTTGCAAATGCTTTGCCGACGCCGCCGTTCGAGGTGGTTTCCATTTTCATATTCTGTGTCATCCAACTCATACTGCCGCGCTCGGTTATCATTGTTTCACCCGCCTCAAGTGTGCAGATTACAACGGGAAGCGAATCGCCTTGAATTTCGTATTTCATAATATGTCCTCCTTAAAATTGAGAGTAGAATTTGTCCTCGATCGCCTTTGAAATTTCAAGCATATCAGCCTTGTTGACCTTAACGACCTGTCTGTCGTAGGTGACAAGACCGTTGGTTTCGTCCTCGACGTCGCTGACCTGGGTGTAGACGGTGGCGCAGAGGCCGCGGTCGATCATGGGGATGACCTCATTCATATAGAGATCTTTGAGCGCTTTTCCAAAGGATCCCGTGTCCTTAAAGAAGCTGTAGCCGTAGGTCTTGTCGAGGTTGAAGGAATGTCCCTCGATCTTGCAGGAGTATCCGCCGAATTCCGAGAGCACCATCGGGCGGTCGGGGTCGTTTTTGAGATCGAGCTTCTTGAAATATACGTGATCGCTCGTGACGTCGCTTTCCTTTTCGACAAACCAGCCAGAAGTTGCATCCCAAATTCTGCTCGGATCGAGTGCCTTGAGTCGGCGGTAGTTTTTGTCGGCGTCAAACTGACCCCATCCCTCGTTGAAGATCGTGTAATAGACGACGGAGGGATGGTTGTAGAGGAGCTTGACGGTTGCTTCGGTCTCACGTGTGAATGTGCTTCGGCGGATGGGACTTGCGCGGTGCGTGATGCCCCTTTTCAGACCGATGGTGGGCAGCGCGGTGTCGATAAGGAAGCTGTACTTTCCGCTGTTGACCATATCCTGAAAGACGATCATACCGTATTTGTCGCAGTAGTAATAGAACAGCTCGGGCTCTACTTTAATATGCTTGCGGAGCATATTGAAGCCGAGTTCCTTCATTTTCAGTATATCATACTTATATCCCTCGGGTGTAGCGGGGGTATAAATTCCGTCGCTGTAGTAGCCCTGGTCGAGCAGACCGTGGAAGAAATAGGGCTTTTCGTTGAGAGTTATATAGGACTTGCCGCCGATCTTTGCCGTGCCGACTGAGCGGAGCGCAAAATAGGATTCGATCTTATCCTCGCCCGATTCAAGCGTAAATTCATAAAGATACGGATCCCCGGGAGTCCAGAGATGCGGGTCATCGACTTTGAGTTCAAATTCATCGCCCTCGAAGCGGTATTGTTTGCCGTTCTTGAGGGTGATTATCTTTTCATCCGCGCCGCCTTCAATCTTGAATCTGACCGAATCGAGAGAGGGCGTCATCTTGATATCTCGGATATAATTTTCGGGAACAGCCTCGAGCCACACAGCCTGCCAGATGCCGCTGATGGGTGTGTACCACATTCCGCCGCGGTCGTATCGTTGCTTGCCGTAGGCAAAGTCATGATTGAGATCATCAAATACATGTACTTCAAGTAAATTATCCTTTTCTTTTATATTTTCTGTGATATCAACTTCAAACGGTATATAGCCGCTGTGTTGGTCGGCGACTATGCGGAGGTAGTTTAGATGCGCGTAAGTTATCTGATCAACTGCTCCAAAGTGAAGCAGTATTCTTTTTCCCTTCATTTCATCCGGGAGGTCGAATTTTTTATAATACTTAAAGTATTCTCCTCTTTTTAATTCGCGTTCGATGCCTGAAAGCCTTGATTCGGGTGCAAATGGAATTTTGACATTACCGAGGTGTATGTAGGATTTATTAGTTAATACCTCCAATTCCCACTCCCCGCAAAGCGACATATAGGAATCGCGCTTCATCTGCGGGCGGGGATATTCGGTCCAATCGCTCGAGGTGTCGTCCTCAAAGGGAGTTTTCAGATCTTTGCAGAGTCGCGGTTTGTTGAAGTATTTGGATGCAATAAGGAGAAGTATTGCAAGAATGACGATCGGAACAAGTGCGGCGAGGAAGATGTTTTCATTTGGAACGAAGGATTCCGTGCCGTCGTTGTTTACTATTTTTTCGGCGTTTGCAAGGACTGTTTTGCCGATAAAGGGGCCGATTATACCGGGCAGAAGCACCTGCGAGAAGATGCGCACGCCCTGCAGTCTACCCGCTTTATCCTCGGGGGTGAGGTCGCGTATCTTCGCGCCGAAGACTGCCATTCCCGAGAGGTAGCCGCACATCATTAGCAGTGAGCCGATGAAAACGGGGAGCTTGGGCTTGAAGATGAAGAGAATAACATATCCGACCGCGAGCCACGCAAGTGAGAAGGAAGAGGAGAATCCAAAGCCCTTCTTGTCGTAGACCTTGCCCCAGAAAGCGGTTGCTACCGATGCGAGAATGATCGCGGGAGCCATTACGAGGACGTAATCCGCCATACCGAGTGAGACCTCATAATATATAATAAGGTAGGGCATAAAGATCTGTATCGAGATATTGAAGATCACGAACGCCGCAAGGTAGAAGTAAAATGCGGGATTTGATCTGACCGTCGAGGGCATAAATCCGTAAAAGACGTTCTTTATGTATCCTGTTTCGGACGGCGCGGGGCATTTGTCTTCGATGATGAAGATTCCGAGAATACCGATAAGAAGCGTCGCGACACCGATTATGGCAAAGATCATGACCCAGCTTCCCGCCTCGTTAAGATCGAACGCCATAAATCCGCCGAAAACGGCAAGGATGGCAACGAGGGGCATCATTGAGTTGATACCCTCGGCAGAGCCGCGGTTGGTCGAATCGGTAGAGTCGGTCAGCCAGGCGGTGTATGCCGCATCGTTTGCCGACGAGCCGAAGAAGGTCATAATGCAGTCGAGCGCGATAGTCAAAGTCACGCAGATTGCCGCTGTGCCTGTGACGGCAGGGAACAGAGACTCGATAAGATCGACCTTCAGCAGTGCAAATGCGAAAATCGAGATGCCCCAAAGGATGTAACCGCCACAGATAAAGACCTTGCGCTTGCCGATGCGGTCGGAGAGCGCGCCGATGAAGACTGTCGTCAGCGTTGCCGCTATCGCGCTTGCGGCGACCATCAGCGAGATGTCCTCGGCGGAGGCGTTGAACATTTTGTAGATAAAGACGTTGAGATACATATTCTCAACGACCCACGCGATCTGTCCCATCAGACCGAAAAGGACAAGCGCGAGCCAGAAGCGTCCCGAGAGTTTGTTTTTCATTTTGAAAACTCCTTCAATTTGTTGCTTTAATTTTATCACAAAGCATACCTTTTGTCAATGATGAAGCCGAAAATCATTGACTTTTGAGAATAATAGTGCTATAATAAATAAAAATCACCTTTACGGAGGTTTATGATGGATTACGGTATTCAGCTTTACAGCATTCGCGATCTTGCAAAGGAGAATTTTGAAGAAGCAGTTGCGGCAGCCGCTCGGATCGGCTATGCTTCGATCGAATTTGCGGGATTCTTCGGCAGAAGCGCGGAAGAAGTCAACCGCGCGATGGACGCGGCGGGCATTCGCATCTGCGGTACTCATTCCCCCTGGGGAGATCTTGCCAACGATTATGAGAACACTCTGCGTTTCCACAAGGAGATCGGCAATAAGCACTACACGATCCCCGGCGCAGATCTTTCCACTCCCGAAAAGCTCAAGGATTTCGTTGAGTTTTTGAATTTCATGACACCCAAGCTTGCGGCAGAGGGCATCGAGCTTGCTTATCACAACCACTCGCGCGAGTTTATCGTGAACGATTTCGGTGTCCGCACGCATGACGTGCTTGCGGCGGAAACAAAGGTCAATTTCGAGATCGATACCTATTGGGCATTCGTTGCGAACGAGGATCCCGCAAAGGTCCTTGAAAAATATGCGCACAGAATGTCGCTGATCCACCTCAAGGACGGCACTCCCGAGGGCAAGGGCAAGTCGCTCGGTCTCGGCGCGGCTCCTCTGGCAGATGTGGTCGCGACAGCCAAGAAGCTCGGACTTTATATGATCGTTGAAAGCGAGGGACAGGAGCCCGACGGTCCTGCGGAGATCGCTCGTTGCATCGAATGGCTCAAGATTAATGGATAATGACTACCGATTTAAATAAAAAGAAAAAGCACCGCAGGCCGATGAGCACGACCACGGTTATGGCACATGGATTCCTTGTGATAATTATGATCGGTACGCTGCTGCTTATGCTTCCGATCTCGAGTGCGTCCGGCAAGTTCACCTCACCTCTGACCGCTATGTTCACCGCCGTCAGCGCGACCTGCGTTACGGGACTTGTAGTGGTTGAAACCGGTCTTTACTGGAGTCTGTTCGGCAAGATAGTCATAATCACGCTCATACAGGTCGGCGGACTCGGATTTATGACTATGGCGGTATTGCTCTCCGTCATAATCCGCCGCAGTCTTTCGCCGCGCGACCGTGTGCTTGTTGCGGCTTCATACGGTATCAACGATTTTGGCGGCATTAATGTGCTGGTCAAGCGAATACTGCGCGGCACTCTGTGCATCGAGGGCTCCGGCGCGCTTCTGCTTTCCTTGCGTTTCATACCCGAATTCGGCTTCGCCAAGGGACTTGGTTACGGCGTATTTCATTCGATCTCTGCGTTTTGCAACGCCGGATTTGATATCCTTGGAAACGGGGATTCGGTTGGCGCTTATGCAAAGGACCCGCTTGTGACCGTTACTTTGATTATGTTGATACTTCTCGGCGGTATTGGTTTCCCTGTGTGGAATGAATTTATCGGGCACAAGAGACGCCAAAAGTTCAGCGTGTATACGAAATTCGTTCTTATACTCACCGCGATATATGTGGTCGGCGGAGCTGTTGTTGTTGCTTTGCTTGAATGGAACAATCCCGAAACTATTGGAGAGATGGGCTTCGGGGCAAAGATACTCAATTCCTTCTTCCAGTCGGTGACTTGGCGAACTGCGGGATTTGCTGCGGTAAATAACGCCGCGCTGAATGAAGGAACGAAGCTGTTCGGCATTTTCTGGATGTTCTCGGGCGGTGCCTCCGCATCTACCGCAGGCGGCGTTAAGATCGCAACGATTGGTGTTATCATGCTTGCCGCGTATTCTGTTGCCGTTGGCAGAAACGAGATCAATTTCATGCGCCGCCGTATTCCCTTTGAATCTGTGATGCGTGCGCTTGCGCTTGTTGTCATTCAGTTGATACTGACCGTTGTGGCTACTATGATCTGTACCGTTGCGTGCGGCAATATGGACGTTGAAGGTATTGATATAATTTATGAGATCGTATCTGCGGGAGCGACCGTAGGCCTGACAGCGGGATTGACACCATTGCTTCCGCCAACTGCTTTGGTAGTAATAATATTTATGATGTATTTCGGCCGTGTCGGAATTTTGACAGTTACCTTCTCACTGCTTGGTAAAACGGCAGAAGGCGGCTCTTCGATAAGTTATCCCGACACCAATATTTTGATAGGATAGGAAAATAAAAATGAACAGCTTTTGTATTATAGGACTTGGAAAGTTCGGCACTTCGTTGGCGAATGCGCTTGTTGATGCAGACAAGCAGGTAATGGTTATTGATACCGATCCCGAAAAAGTCACACTTATTGCCGATCATGTGACGAACGCAGTTATCGGCGACGCGACCAATATGAATCTTCTCAAGGCATCGGGCGTTGTGGATTACGATTGCGCTGTCGTTTGTATGACCGAGAATATCAGCGACATCATCCTTGTGACCATTCAGCTCAAGGAGCTCGGAGTGAAGTACGTCATCTCCCGCGCGGTCAATGACGGGCACAGAAAGGTGCTCGAGCACGTCGGCGCGGATCAGATCACCTACCCCGAGCACGATATGGGCGAACGCCTTGCATTCAGGCTCTCGCACTCCACGATCACGGATTTTGTGCAGTTCAAGGGCTACAAGGTCGTTGAGATGGCGGTCCCCGAGTCCTGGGTCGGCAAGGATCTCATCACTCTCAATCTTCGTAAAACTTTTGGCGTGAACGTGATCGCCGTCAGATACTGCGACGGCAGACTTGACGTTTCGCCTTCTCCCACGCGCGAATTCAACGCGGGCGAGATCGTTTCGATCGTCGGTGATGACCACGACATTGAAAGAATGACGGAGAAGATCAAGTGATAAGTTTTGTAAGCAGACTGCGTTTCCCCGCGGTCTGCTTTTTTTCGCGCGCGCGAAGATATTCCCACATATCGCGCGCCTTTTTGAGCCTGCGGTAGACTGTTCTGTCATCGCAATGCAGCTCGTCGGCAAGCCTGCGGATGCGAAGTGTTATTTCATTTGAATGCGGCTTTGATCCTGCGTTTGCAAAATATATATCGCGCACGGAGCGAATGGCGATCACGTCGCCGAGTAATTCGAGCAGACGTAGGGTGTCGAAAACGGCAAGCATATCAAGCGCGGTGGAGTCGCTGCAGATGCCGCGTATTTTGCAGACTGTATCAATAGCCGACCTCGATCCCACAAGCCCCATCCTTGCGTAATCCCGAAAAGCCCGCGCCGCCCTTTCTGTCATAATATCTTTTTTCATTTATCTCTCCTCATTGAGAACATCTGTTCTATATTATAACATATTATATGGGGATTGTCAAGTAAAAAACATCAGCCTCCGA
This sequence comes from Clostridia bacterium, assembly GCA_017415485.1. Taxonomy (GTDB): domain Bacteria; phylum Bacillota; class Clostridia; order Oscillospirales; family CAG-272; genus CAG-390. The sequence goes on along the minus strand of JAFQGP010000124.1, from coordinate 14,483 downwards.
CAAATGTTTGCTTGTCGAAGGCTGATGTTTTATTATTCGATCTTTGATACTATATCACCAAAAATCGGATTTGCTTTTAAAGAAGCAATGATTGCTTCTTTGAGTTTACCGTATGGATGTGCCAATTTCCCTGATTGTGCAACACTATATCCATACTTTTTGCAACCACTCAAAATAGATTCACACGGTGTACCGTAAGGAATTGCATCGTGCTTTTCCGCACATATCAAAGCTTTCTCGACATAAAGGCGTGCTTCGTCCGCATTTTCGAGGTTCATATAGATTTCTGCAATTTTTATATATGTGTCTGCTTTTTCTTTCAGAGCGGATACGTTATCTTCGCGTTCGTATACAACATCATAAAACGCATTGCTTTTTTTCAAAAGCTCTATCTGCTCTTGTGGAGTATAATGGTCGAGTAGTTTCAATATTGAGGTTTTGAAACGGTAGCAAGCCTTCGCCGTGTCCGTTCCCAAAATGTGCGACAACTGCTTCTCTCCCGTCAGAAGATCCGATAAAACCGCTTGGCGCGTCTGTGCCATTGTAGGCAAACGGCTTGCCGACTCGATTCCGTCGTTCTGCCGACCGGCTTTATAATAGGCATAACAAAGCTCTGTTCTTGCCCAATTCAAAATGTGCTGGTTGCGGCAATTTGACATAAGATACTCACCGAGCTCTATACTTCTTTTGGGGTTAATATTCTGTGCTCCGTATACTATCCATGCCATAATCAAATGGTTGTTCGGATATTTGCGCAATCCTTCCTCGGCTTTTTTTACCAAAGCAGCTTCATCGCGCATTATATCGCATTTGCGCAGTTCTTCTTGCAGAGTATCGACATATTCTTTTTCTTGATACTGGTCGGCTCCCATTAATGCATCTATTGTAATGCCGAAAAAGTTTGCGATTTTGGGCAGCATTTCAATATCCGGATAGCATTCTCCGCGTTCCCATTTGCTTATGGTTTGAAAACTTACGCCGAGTCGCTCAGCAAACGCCTCTTGTGAAAGATTGCTTTCACGTCTGTTTTTCTTAATGTTTTCAGAAAGATAAAGTCCCATAACTATCTCCTAAACGATTATTCAGCGAGCTCTGCTGTGTATATATTTTATCATATAACTCAAACAAATTCAATAACGCAAAGATAGAACCATATTCGCCTATTACGGGAATTTTTCTATCTTTGATATATAGAACAGCCTCGGCAAGATCGTAGCTTACCGAGGCTTTCAACTATTAATAACATTCCGTTTTGATTTCCGTAGCTCTACTGTCACGGAAGCAGGCTTCCGTCGGCAAGTTTATAGATATTCCTTTCGTTAAGGAGTATTACGTGAATGGTGGGGGATGCTTCATTGATCACGTCTGCGTCAAAATCAAGCGAATTGTGGTAGATAGCTGTACCGAAGGTGTTCGACAGATAATCGATCATAATGATCCTGTCCCAATCGCTCGAGAAAGAAAATTCTATGCGGGGGAGAGCGGGAAGATCATCTCTGTATTGCATTTTGGCAAATGCCATATCGTATTTGTCGTAGCTGAGAAGGATCTGATACTTCTGCACAAAGTCGGTCGAGAGCGAAACTGTCTTGTTTTTAATGACGTTTTCAAGCGATGCGGCGCGGGCAAGGACCTTGCCGGTCGATGAATGCTGAACAAGGTCTTCATCGTTCAGCACGACCGGGGTTATCATTCTTTTAACGTCCGACGGGAGTTCTTCGAGCACGGCGAGATATGCATAATATGCGCCGCGGCTGTTGAGAGAGTCTTCGGTATTATTGTAAAGCTCTCCGTAGCTCTTGGAGTTTATCAGATTATCCGAAAGATCGATATAGTTGTTGACACCTCGCTTTGAGAAATAACCGCTGATCGTTCGCAGTCTTGTATCCTCGCTCGGCTCGCCCATAAATTCGGGCATTCTTTCGGAATAAACGGTCTGCGCGTTGGGTATAACGGCGAAATAGCAGCTAACGCCAAGCTTTTCATAAGCCTCCGTAATATTGCGGATGCCCTGATAATAAAGCTCAAGTTTGGCGGGCTCGGGCTTCATCTCGCCGAAATAATCGGCAACGTAATTGTAGCTGTTAGCTTCGTCATAAGTTGGGAACAGAAACTTTTCGTCGCCGAGGATGACCTCGTTCGTTGGAATTCTGCCGAAAAGATAATAATCGACGTGGGTGATCGTCTTTCGGAGGGTGCCTGACAGATAAAATGTGTCTGTAAATTTGGATAGGACGATGTCCTTGTGCTCCTCGCCGTCAAAATAACCTTCAACCGTGTCGCCGGTTCCAAGATATGCCGAGATTCCGAAATTGAGCAGGAACGAAAGAAGAATTCCGACAAACAGAACGATTATTATTACGCCGAGTGCTCTTGAATGCTTGTTTGCAAGCAAAACGGCTTCGATATGGCAATCCGATGTCGTGTTAAGCGAGCTGTCCACGGCTTCGGTCGTATCAAACTCATGTGTGCTCATAGGAACCTCCTTTCTTGGGGTTAGAAAATTATGTCACGGAACGGCATTGTTGCAAGCGCGGGGTATTGCGGGAGATAGTAGTAGATGCACAAAACGAATATCACAAGGATCAACAGCGACCATGTCCACAGAAATGCGCTGTTTTTGACGAATGGTGACTGGTGTCTGCGCGACCATATTCCGAATATGACGGGAAGCTGGACGATAGCCATGATCGTAAATACGATCAGCATCTCAAGATTCAAAAGGGTGCTGTTCAAAAGGAAGGATTGAAGCGGCTTGAAGAGCGTTATATTTCCGAATATGATCTCAAGGCTCGAAAGGTCGCGGGTCTTGATGAGCATCCAAAAGAGCGTCACAAAAGAGAAGGTATATATCCAACCGAGGGGGCGTAGAATTTTGTTTTTGCGGAGTGCTTTGTCGATGCCGAACAAACAGTCAAGCAAAGTGGGCACAAGAAGAAGCGCAATAGCGGGAAGAACGCTGATACCGATCTTGAACCACAAAAGCAAAACGAGCGCGCAGAAGAGCGATATCGCGGTGGTCAGTATCTTTTTTGGCTTGTTATTCTTTTCCTCAAGCGCACAGAGCGAGGAAAGCGGTTTGCGGATATAGTCATCTATCCACAAGCCAAGACTCGAAAGGAAGTTGTGTGCGTAATCTGCGGGGGTAAACGAAATAATGCAGGAGCCGAAATCGGGTGCAAGCGGAATTCCGAGCATCGCGGAAATTCCTCTGCCCATATCCGAATAACCAGAAAAGGAGTAATAGACGGATACAAGCAGGATCGTGGCGAGGATCACGGCAACACCGATGCTGAGGGGCTCTTCAGTATAATGAAGAAGTCTGTCAACGATCGAGTCGTATGATTCCTCAAGAAGTGCGGCGATCGCTATCCTTTTTATAAAACCGCGCGCGAAGAGGACGATACCCGATGCAACGCCCGCGGCTGTGAAGCGAAGGTTTTCGGGCTTTATGAGCTTTTCAAAATTCTTGTACTTGATGACGGGGCCTGCGATCATCACGGGGAAGTAGGTCACGTAGATCAGCACGTCTGCAAAGTTTCTCGGCATTTTTGCATCGCCGCGGCGAACGTCCATAATGCAGGAGAAGCAGGCAAGCAGATAAAAGGAAGCACCGATGGGAATATATCTTGACGCCGCTGAAACGTCTGCCCAGACTCCGAGATACCGAAGAACAGCAAGAACGCCGACCAGCACGCAGACAACAAATACCATAACGTATTTCTTTCTGACGCTGAACACCGCAAAGGTGGCGCAATAGGTGAATATCGCGCAAAGCAGCAAAAAGAGCAGGGATGCGGGATTGCCGAAATTGGCTATTCCATAGAAGGTAAGGCTGAAAATACAGATGGCACTCGGCTTAATACGCGCGGGAACCAAGGTGTATATACCCAGCATAATGGGTAAAAAAAGCAGCAGAAAAACAGGGGATGTAAACAGCATATTCTTTCCCTCCTTTTCTGCCTTAATATATTATGGTTTATTATATTAATATAATATCATATTCCTTCGGATAATTCAAGTGGCATTATTATTTTGTCGGAAAATGTTAAAAAAATATATCATATTTATCAAAAAAGCATTGACAAAAGCGAGAAAATATAGTACAATTATGATAGTAGCTTTTGCTCAATAATAACACGAAAGGAAAAATTATCAATGAAAAAAGCACTATCCATCCTTCTTTTCGCAACCATGATCATTTCGCTCTTCGCATTCCCGACGAGCGCGGCATGGGACGGAGCTTCCGCGTCCTCCTCTCTTAAGGGAGAGGGAACACAGGATTCCCCCTATCTCGTAGAAACCGCAGAGGACCTCGCATTCCTTGCAAAGTCGGTCAACGAGGGTAATTCTTATGATGGCAAGTACATCATCCAGACCGCTGATATCGACCTTGGCGGTAAGGAATGGACTCCCATCGGATTCCAGGACATTAACGACGCAAAGACCGACGGCAAGGCAGCAGCTCCCTTCTCGGGCGTTTACAGCGGTCTCGGCCACAAGGTAACAGGTCTCAGCATCACAGAGGAGACCACCAACCACCTCGGTCTTTTCGGTTACGTACTTCCCGGCTCGACCGAAGCAGGTATTGCAAACCTTACCGTTGAGGGTGCTATCGTTATTGAAGGCGTTCTCGCCAAGAACTTCGGTGTCGGCGGTATCGTTGGTTCGCTTGGCAGAGATGCTGCTGATGCGACCACTAAGGTCTACCTCCTCAACTGCATTTCCAACGTTGACGTCACCATTACAGTTTGCTACGGCGAGCCCAGAATGGGTTCTGTTGCAGGTTATGTATTCAACGGCACCGTTCAGAATTGTGTTGCAAACGGAGACGTAAGCGTATCCGGAACCACCACCTCGAGACTTGGCGGTTTCGTCGGTCAGACCAACCGTACACAGTACCTTAACTGTATTGCTAACGGCGACGTAACCTCCGATCTTGAAAGTGCAAAGGTCACTGCAAGAGTTGCAGGCTTCTGCGGAGTTGTTACCCGTGGCGGTATGGCAGGTGACGAGGCTGAAGCGCAGTACACCGTATTCGAAAATATTATTACAAACGGTAAGGTCTTCGGCAGAAGCGGCTCGACCGTTATGGCAGCCGGAATTGCGGCAGACTTCTATGTAAACGCAAGCACATGGCCGGGCAAGGACTGCAAGGTCAAGATGATCTACTGTGTCAACAACGGCGATATAACCGCTGAAAGCACCGGCGACAGCGCATATCCTCATGCAGGCGGTCTCGCAGGATATCCCGGCAACGGTAACACCGATTTCGAATTCCTCAACTGCGCAAACTCAGGTACAGTTCTGAGCGTTGGCGGCAAGGAACAGCGTATGAGCGGTCTTGTAGGTACTGTATATTCTAAGGAAGCAGAATACAAGTTCGACCAGTGCATTACCGTAGGCGAAATGGCATCCAGCTGCTTCAAGTGTGCGAATACAGATACTGCTCTTCTGACTTGCACCGCAAATGCTGATGATGCGTCTCTCATCCTTGCAAACCTTAACGTTGAAGCAATGATCAAGCCCTCCGAGCTTCAGATCGCAGGCTTCAATCCCGCAAAGGGACTTGCTGAGCCCGAGCCCGAGGTTACCGAGCCCGTAGTTACTGAGCCCGCAGAAACCACCAAGCCCGAAGATACCAAGCCCGCTGATCCCGTTCCCACCGGCGACGCTTCCATCATCTTCATCGTACTTGCTATCATCTCCCTCGGCGGCGTAGCAGCTGTTGCAAAGAGAAGAGAAAACTGATAACAAAACTACCGCGTTCAATAGCGGTTTAATATGAAAGATCCGTTGCGGCTGTAATAGCCGCAAGGGATCTTTTATGCTTGATGATATAATTGGGCTGCGCATTAATATTTCCCATTGCTTGAGGTGATACGCTTCGGTTGACAATATGAAAACAGAAAAGAGGCTGTCTCAGTGAAACAGCCTCTTTTCTGTGCAATTACTTTACAATGTAGCCTTCGATCTCGGAGAAGAAGGGATCGCTGTGGCTTGTGTGAGCTGTAAGCTCAAGCTCTTCTCTGAGGTCAAGGCAGAACATACCCATGATAGACTTGCCGTCTACGGTGTATCTGCCGGATTTGAGTTCGATGTCGAAGTCATACTTGCCTGCAACTGCTACAAAGTTGTAGAGATCTGCGATGGTCACAAGGCGGATCTTTACTGTTGTGATGGTTTCCATTATATTTACCTCCGCTTGATTAATTTACTGATATTATTTTACCATTTCAGCCGCAAAAAGTCAATACGAATTTTATTAAATCGAGCGAAAATATCGACATATTTTGCGTAAATTAAAATTACTTTTTTGGAGGTTTGAAACAGTATAGAATAATATATAATTGACTTGTTAGATATTAATCGAACTTAAATATAAATCTAATTAAAAATATTTGATATACATAAAATCAAAAACGCAAATTTGGGTATTGCAAATTGGTTCAAAATGTAGTATAATAATATATATTAGGAATAATATTACAAGGATAATAATATGGCAGTAAAAAAGACTGAAACGAAAACTAAAAAAAGTGCCTCTGCGGAGCCTGAAAAAAAGGCAAAAGCAGTGGCAAAAAAAGCCCCGGCAGAGATAAAGAAGACACCGTCTTCCGATGATCCCTCTGCATATAACAACGACAGTATAACCCTTCTCAAGGGCGCTGACAGAGTAAGAAAACGCCCAAGCGTCATTTTCGGATCCGACAATATCGAGGGCTGCAAGCATTGCTTTTTCGAGATACTTGCCAACGCGATCGACGAATCGAACGCGGGCTACGGGCGCGAGATCAGAGTTTCCGCATATAACGATCACTCGATGAAGGTCGAGGATTTCGGCCGCGGCGTGCCCCTTGGATACAACGAGAAAGAAGGCAGATATAACTGGGAACTCGTTTTCTGTGAGCTCTTTGCGGGCGGCAAAATGGACAACAATACCGACGAGGCGGTATATAAATCCTCGCTCGGAACAAACGGCCTCGGTGCCTGCGCAACACAGTATGCATCCTCATTTATGACCGTCGATTCCTTTGACGGAAAGTTTGTCAGCTCGATCAGATTTGAGAAAGGCGAGCCCGTGACGGAGCTTGAACGCTTCGAGCTTGCACCCTCCGACAGAAGGACGGGAACCGTCATCCATTGGCGCCCCGACCTTGAAGTCTTCACCGATATCAATATCCCTCCCGAATATTTCAAGGAAGTTCTCCACCGTCAGGCGGCGATCAACTACGGCGTAAAGTTCCTTCTCGAGATCGAAAACGACGAAGGTAAGTTTGAAAATTTCGCATATTTCTATTCCGCCGAGGACGGCCTTCGCGAGTATCTTTGCGAGCTCGCAGAAAACAAATTCCTCACCGAGCCCGTCTTCTGGCAGTCAAAGACACGCGGAAAAGACCGCGGCGACAGACAGGAATACCCGCTCGAAGCCGACTACGTTTTCTGCTTCACGCAGGCGATCGGTGTTCAGGAATATTATCACAACTCGAGCTATCTTGAGCACGGCGGCTCGCCCGACAAGGCGGTACGCGCGGCTTTTGTGAGCGCGATCGATAAATACCTGCGCGACTCAGGCAAGTATAACAAGAACGAGACGAAGGTCAATTTCTCGGATATTGCAGACAGCCTCGTGCTCGTTATCTCGAGCCATTCGACGGTTGCGTCCTACGAAAACCAGACCAAGAAGGCGATCACCAACTCCTTCATTCAGGAGTCGATGACTGAGGTGCTCAAGGAAAAACTTGCGACCTATTTCGTCGAAAAACCGCAGGAAGCCGAGAAGATCGCGGCTCAGGTGCTCCTCAACAAGCGAAGCCGCGAAAGTGCGGAGAAGAGCAGGATCGATATAAAGAAGAAGCTGACGGCAACTATGGACGTTTCCTACCGCGTTGAAAAATTTGTCGGCTGCCGTTCAAAGGACCCCTCTATCCGTGAGCTTTATATAGTTGAGGGAGATTCCGCGCTGACATCCTGTAAGCTCGCGCGCGAGGCGGAATTTCAGGCGATCATCCCCGTCCGCGGAAAGACACTCAACTGTATGAAGAGCGACTATAAGCAGATCTTCGCCAGCGAGATCATCGTCGATCTCTTACGCGTCATCGGCTGCGGCGTCGAGCTTGATTCAAAGGCAAAGAAGCACAGCGATATGAGCGATTTTGATCTCTCGGCACTCAAGTGGTCGAAGATCATAATCTGTACCGATGCCGACGAGGACGGATTCCAGATCAGAACTCTGCTTCTGACGATGTTCTACCGTCTGCTGCCCACCCTTATCGAGGAGGGCAAGATATTTATTGCCGAAACTCCTCTTTACGAGATAACGACCAAGGACGACACCTATTTCGCTTATGACGAAAAGGAAAAGACCGAGATACTGGGGAAGCTCGGGGACAAAAAATATACCCTTCAGCGTTCAAAGGGACTTGGTGAAAACGAGGCGGATATGATGTCGCGCACCACCATGAAGCCCGCAACGCGCAGGCTTATCGCCGTCAAGCCCGCAGATGCGGCGGCGACCGAGGAGATCTTCGATGTGCTTCTCGGCAACAACCTTGCGGGACGAAAGACCTTTATCGCGGAACACGCGGGAGAATATATGAAAGACGTTGACGTCTGATGAAAGGAAATCTTATGAAAAAATTAATTCTGATTGCGACAGCTCTTCTTGTGCTTATCACTCTTGTGCCTGCAATGATCGCCTGTGACGGAGGGGAAGTCGAAACCACCCTGCCCGAGACCACCGAAACCGTCCCCGAAACGACAGAAGCCCCCACCCCCGAGCCCATCAAGCTCACCGACGGAAACAAGCCTCTTTACACCATCGTTCGACCCGATGAATCGGATGGGGTGTTTGAACAAACAAAAAAACTTGCCGAAATGCTCAAATCCGCTACCGGTGTTGATTTCAAAAACACCACCGATTTCATCGGCTGGAACACCGTTCGCGATCCCGAGGCATACGAGATCCTTCTCGGCTTCACCAATTACGATGAGACTGCAGAGGTTATGAAGGACCTCAAATACTTTGACTATGCCGTTGTCGTCCGCGGACACAAGATCATCATCACCGCGTATACCGATTCAAGCCTTAAAAAAGCGGTCAACTATTTCCGCGACAATATCATTCCTCTTATCACAAAGGGCGAGGACGGCAGTTGTGTCATCGAGGCGTTTGCCGACGGGATCTATCGCGGCAAGTATAACATTGACACGGTAACTCTTGATGGCAATCCCCTTCAGAACTATACGGTAGTGTACGGCAAGGGTACTCCCGCGGGTGAAGCAGCTGCGCTGAAGGTCGTTGAGGTTCTCGCAACCGCAACGGGTATCTATCTGCCCATGACCGACGATAAGACAGCCGAGACCGACTGCGAGATCCTTGTCGGCTCCACAAACCGTGCCGCAAGCGCGGGCTCAGACAGCGTCGCAAATATGTGCTATAACGTATCCCTGCAGTCCGGCAAGCTTGTTTTTGATTGCCGCAGCCTTGCAACCGCAGAGGCAGCTGCGAGAAAACTTTACGCATCGAAGATGTCGTCCGGTGCCAATATTGAGCTCACCTCGGGTCAGCTTTGCGAAGGTACTCTTCTCAAGGAGACCGAGTTCCCGATGACTGCGGGAAGCGACATTCGTATCGTTACATATAACGTCCTCAAGGAATCCTGGGGCGGAACCGAAACATCCGCAAGAGCAGAGGTGTTCGGCGCGTTCCTCGACGTTTATATGCCCGACGTTGTCGGTGTGCAGGAATTTTGCGAAAAGTGGATCAAGTACATTCCCTCGCATCTTGGCAATTATAAGCTGATCGGAACTGTCCGTTCGGATAAGGGCATCAGCTATTCCTCGATCGTTTACGATGCCTCGAAATACGAAGTCCTCGCGCAGGGCTGCGAAACATATTCCTACCATGCAAGTGCCGCTTGCCGCAATATGTCCTGGGCGGTCTTTACGAATCCCAAGACGGGCGTTAAGTTTGCATTTATCTCGACTCACTGGGACTTCGGAAACGAAGACAATAAGCAGCAGATGCGTAAGGTTCAGGCTGAGGAGATGACCAAGAAGATCCAGTCGCTCAAGGCTGAATACAACTGCCCCGTCATCATCACGGGCGACTTCAACTGTAATAATACCTCTGAATCTTACAAGTACTTTATGAGCATCAACGGCATGGTCAACGCGCTGACGAATTCCGAGTCTTATTACAACGCAAAGGGCACGTCTTCGATCGACTTTATTATGATAACCAAGGAAGACGGCGTGTTCAAGGGCTACCGCAAGCTTCTTGAAAACGGACTCGACGTTCTTTCCGACCACAAGGCAAACCTTGCCGATATTGATCTGATTCCTTAAAAACTAAAAACCGCAGTCCACGGGCTGCGGTTTTTCTAAAACGGTGATAAAATGATTCTGATAAATAAAAATATGCCTCTTGAGGCTTTCCGAATACTCGAAAAAGCGGCGGCGAGGCTGATGACCGTTCGATCCGTGCCTATGGAAGAGGGCTTATCTGTTTCGCTTGAGATAGATACCTCGCTTTCGGACGAACGTTACGTAATTAAATCGGGAAACGTCGGATGTAAGCTTCGCGCGGCGGACGGGCTTGCTCTCTTTGCCGCGCTCGGCAGATTCTTTCGTCTTTCGCACTTTGACGGCAAGGGCGGATTCCTTCCTTTTGAAGGTGAGATCGATTTCACGCCCGCGAAAAAATTGCGCGGTATGTATTTTGCCACGCATTTTAATAATTTCTATCATTCCGCGCCGATCGAGAAGGTCTGCGAGGTCGTCGAGGATCTTGCGCTCCGTGGCTGCAACAGTCTGTTGGTCTGGTTCGATATGCACCATTTCGAGTCGATGGAGGATGCGGGCGCGCAGACCCTTGTCAAGCGTCTGCGTGAAATACTTGGGTATGCAAACAGGATCGGCATCGGCGGGTCGCTTACGATGATATCGAACGAGGGATTCGCGTCGTCTCCCAAGGAATTGCGTGCCGAGTGGCAGGCTCGGAACGGTTATCATGCCGAGCCCGATTCGCATTATCACGTCGAGATCTGCCCCTCAAAGGCGGGCGGAATTGAAGAAATATTGCGCGCTCGCCGTGCAATGCTTGAGTATTTCGCCGACCTAAAGATCGATTACGTCGTTTATTGGCCATACGATCAGGGCGGATGCACCTGCAAGGACTGCGCGCCTTGGGGAGCAAACGGCTTTTTGAAGCTCTTGCCGCATTTCAAGGCGCTGGTTAAAGAAATGATGCCGCAAACCGAGGTCATCGTTTCGGCGTGGTATTTTGACCGTTTTACAAGCGGCGAATGGGCGGGTTTCACGGAGAGGCTCGGCGACGAGATGTTCGCGGACGTTCCGTATATCCTTTCCTTCTTTGCAAACGGCGAGCTGCCGCCCGTCCTGCAAGAGAGGGGAATGCCCGCGGGCGTCAAGTTCATCGAATTTCCCGAAATCAGCATGTGGAGCTGTTCACCTTGGGGCGGCTACGGCGCAAGCCATCTTGCGGAATTCCTTGAACGCAACCACGGCACGGGTAAGAGTATTTACAGCGGCGCCTATCCCTATTCCGAAGGTATTTTTGAGGACGCCAATAAGTTCATCGAGCTTGCTCTGTATTCCGGCGAGTACGAAAACGCATTCGATGCCTTGCGCGATTACGTGCGGTTTGAATTTTGCACCGATGACGAGGAACTTTATGAGGCGCTAAGACTCACCGAGAGTTCGCTCTCACGCAAGCGTTCGCGTCCGGGTGACTACATAAAGGTCACAATGAACGACACAAGCGAGGTTGAGCACGTTCGTGAGGTGTTTGAAAAGTATAATTCGATTTTGCCCGAGAATATAACGTCATCGCGCAACTTCAGGCTCTTCTATCTCCGCGCGCTGATAGACTCCGAGATTGCGAGAAACGACGGTTTCTCCATCCGCTCCGAACTTTGTCAGAAGGCGATGCAGGAGATCGATGAGATATATTATGTAAATGAAAAAACCTGTCCTTGGGTGCGTCCCGCGACAGGCAAATGAGGTGTGTTATGGTATTGAATCTTGAACAGATCAAAAAGCTGACCGTCGGCGCGTTTGAGATCGAGCAGACGGTGGACGGTATATACTTTTATAAAATGAAAAAATGCCAGGTCGAGGCCTTCTATGCGCTCTCCGAAATTCTCGGATTCCGCGCGAAGACCACGACCGGCATCAGGCTCGATTTTGAGACCGACAGCAAGTACCTTGCCTTCCGGGTCAAAAGCGGCGGAAGATTTGAGTACCTTATCGACGGAGTGTATCAAGGCACCGTGCCGATAACGGACGGTTGCGCTAGGATCGATCTTGCCGCGCCCTGCCGCGTCACTCTCTGCTTCCCATCGCACGAAGTTGGAGTGATCGATAACGTAGAGCTTTCGGACGGTGCCAATGCCGTGCGGCATCAATTCGACAAAAAGGCGCTCTTCATCGGCGACAGCATCACGCAGGGCTGGAATTCGGGCATTGACACGCTTTCCTATGCCTACCGCACGTCGTTTGCGCTTAATTTCGACAGCGCAATTCAAGGCGTCGGCGGGGCGTATTATCACGCCTCGACCTTTGCCGACAGCGGTTTTGAGCCCGATGTTGTTATAGTCGCTTACGGTACGAATGATGTGAATCATTTCAAGACGCAGGGCGAGATGATAGAGCAGCTGCGGTTATATCTTGGAAAGGTGAAGGAAACTTACTCATCAAGCAAGATATATGCGATCTCGCCGATCTGGGTCTCGGGCGGAAGCAAAGAGAAGCGTATGGGCAATCTTTGGGAGAGCTATGCGCTGATCGCCGACGAGATCGAAAAATGCGGCGTTGAGCATATAAGAGGACTTGACCTTGTGCCGCATGAGAGAAGGTACTTTGCCGATGACCTGCATCCGAATAAGGATGGGTTTGGGGAGTATGCGGGGAGATTGGTGGAGATAATTAGGTAAATAAACACTAAAACGGAAAGTGAAAGTATGAAAACTTTATCAACAGAACGGCTTGTTTTAAGGGATTGGTGCGAAGGTGATATTGGATCTTCGGTTCACAACGAAGACGCAATCAGATACCTCCTGAAAACCAAAAACAATTATGCTGTCGTACTAAAAGAGAACAATGAAATAATTGGAACAATAGGCTTAAATGAAGACGCTGATGGACAATTAAATGTACGTAATGTAGGTGTCAGAGTTCTTCCACAATACCAAAACAAAGGATATATGACAGAAGCATTAAGGGCGGTTATTGATAATGCTCATAATATAGCTGATGCATTATCTTGGTTTTGCAAGGTAGAAGATAAGAGAAGTCAACATATAGCAGCAAAATTCGGATTCAAGTATGTAAAAACATTTGCTAAAGATAAATATGGTTTACCGAGTGATTTTTATTACTATATATTAGAATTATAAAAACAACTCCAACAGTTTTTAAAAGCTGTTGGAGTTAAATTATCTTATTAGTCGGCGCTCAGCTCTTTTAACAAATGTGTCTTTACATCCGAAATATGCTGCCGAAAGTGGTTTTTATCGGAGTTTTCGACAGCAAGTATTCTGAATAATTTTCGCTCTAATTCTGCAATAAGGTTTTTGTTTTTTATTATGAAATGCTTTTTATCAGCGCCCACGTGTTCTCCGCTTATGTATTTATCAGTAATCGGAATAGCATCGCTTATGAAAAATATGGATTTGTTTGTAGTTCTTCCGAGATGATAAAAGCACGAGCGTATATCATTGCTCGGTAAATCAAGATATTGTTGCAAGCGCGCTTGCTGTTGTGGTGAACGGTGATTCCAATTGCCCATGGGAATCGCCCAGTATAGATCATCATTTTCGGTTGATTTTACCAAGCAAACTATAGGACGATGCTTGGGATCATTCCATTCACCGCCTACGGATTTGATCAATTCAGTAAAATCAGAAGTAGCATAATAAAGCCCTCGTTCGATCATAACATCCTCCCCCAAAAAAAGATCAACCCTCGGCATTTCACCGAGGGTTGATAAACAATGTTTCTTTGCCGCACATTGTGAAGCGTGCTTGTATAAACAATGTTTCTTTGCCGTACATTGTGAAACGTATTTGCATAAACAGTGTTAATGCAGCACACCGTAAAGCTGTTACATCTATATTATACACCATAATTTCGTTATTTGCAATAGTTTTATGAAAAAATATAGATGTTTTTTTAGTTTTACGGTTCGGTAACAGTATATGCGGAAGTGATTTAGTTGTGCGTGGTAATATAAACCGGGATTCTGAACCCACGGTTCGCGCATAATGCGGTGGGATAATTTAATTCTGCAGTAGCGCGAACCTGATCGTGTTGCGGATAAATGTGTACTTCTGCACTCAGTTGGCTGCTTCGCAACACGATGAGGGTTCGAATTATCCCGAGCTCGACGGCATGAAAAAAGCGAGTACCGCTTGCGGTACTCGCTTTTTTCATGGCGGAGAGAGAGGGATTCGAACCCT
>JAFQGP010000123.1 GCA_017415485.1 Clostridia bacterium | reverse complement strand
CTGACACATTCACTTACCGATGCTCTGACACATTCGACTTACCGATGCGCTGAAACCGGACACAGAAAGTTGCGGGCAAATAATTTTGTACTGTACTATTAAAACACCGTTCATTACAAAACTAAAATAAGCAAAAACTCGGATATTACGAAGCGCAAACTTCTTAATATCCGAGTTTATTGTTTATAAAATTAACTTATTAGTCGGTACAATGGAATGCAAATATCCAAATTATCGCAACTTTCTGTCCACTGTCCACTAATCACTGTCCACTAAAAAACCCACCCGTCAGCGTTCGCTGACGGGTGGGTTTTTTATTCACATCGCATTTCTGCGTTTTCTGCTTTAGGACTTTATATCAATATATCTTAAGCCGTGCGGCTGATAAAAAGTGATAAAACAAGTTGTGAGGATTACTTTGCGTAATCTACCGCGCGGGATTCGCGGATGATGTGGACCTTGATCTGTCCGGGGTACTTGACGTCTTCCTTGATCTTCTGCGCCATATCGCGGGCGATGACCTTCATTGCAACGTCATCGACCTCCTCGGGCTTGACCATTACGCGGAGCTCGCGGCCTGCCTGAATTGCATAAGCCTTTTCAACTCCATCGAATTCCTTCGCGATCTCCTCAAGCTTTTCAAGACGCTTGGTATAATTCTCGAGATCCTCGCGGCGTGCGCCGGGTCTTGCGGCGGATATCGCGTCTGCCGCCTGAACGAGAACGGCAATGATCGTTTTGGGTTCAACGTCGTTATGATGCGCCTCGATAGCGTGGATGACCTCGCGGCTCTCCTTATACTTCTTGGCAGCGTTTACGCCGATCTGTACGTGGGTACCCTCGACGTCGTGGGGGAATGCCTTACCGATGTCGTGAAGAAGTCCGGCACGTCTTGCGGTTGCCGCGTCGACACCGAGCTCTTCAGCCATGATTCCTGCGAGGAATGCAACCTCAACAGAGTGCTTGAGCACGTTCTGACCGTAGGATGTACGGTAGCGGAGTCTTCCGAGAAGCTTGACGAGCTCGGGGTTGAGACCGTGAACGCCGACCTCGAAGGTTGCGCGCTCGCCCGCCTGCTTGACTCCTGCCTCGACCTCTCTCTTTGCCTTTTCGACCATCTCCTCGATGCGGGTGGGATGGATGCGTCCGTCTGCGATGAGCTTTTCAAGCGCAAGCCGCGCGATCTCGCGGCGAACGGGGTCGAAGCCCGAAAGGGTGATCGCCTCGGGGGTGTCGTCGATGATAAGATCGACGCCCGTAAGCTTTTCGAGCATAAGAATATTTCTTCCTTCGCGTCCGATGATGCGTCCCTTCATCTCCTCGCCGGGGAGAGAAACGCTGGTGATGGTTGCTTCGGAAACGTTGTCCGCGGCGTATCTCTGAATAGCCAGCGAAATGTAATTGCGTGCCTTGGTGTCTGCCTCGTCCTTGAACTGCTCCTCGAGCTCGTCCATTCTCTGAGCAAACTCAAATTTTGCAACGCTTTCGAGCTTTTCAATAAGCTCGGTCTTTGCCTCCTCGGCGGTCAGACCCGAAATGCGCTCGAGCGCCTTTGTCTGAAGCTCGAGCGAAGCGTTGAGCTGTTCGCGGACGATCTCGTTATCCTTGATGCGCTTATCAAGCTGCTCGTTCTTCTTTTCAAGCTGTTCGGTCTTTTTGTCGAGGGATTCTTCCTTCTGTGTCAATCTGCGCTCGGAACGTGAGATCTCGCTGCGGCGTTCCTTGATCTCTTTTTCGTTTTCGGAACGGAGCTGGTTAATCTCTTTCTGAGCTGCCAACATCATCTTGTTTGCTTCGGCTTCTGCCGCAACTTTAGCATCAGCTTCGATCTTCTTTGCGCGTTCCTCAGCAATGCCGAGCTTCTTTTCGGCTATGGAACGGCGGATAAGGATTCCGAGAACGATACCGAGTGCGATGCAGACAACTCCGACAGCCACACAGATGATAATTTCAACCAAATTCAATTTCTTTTGCACCTCCTTTGTTGCTTTCTTTCAAAATCGAATATTATGAGATATATACTAAATAAATAATAATAAACTCATACACTTTATTGTATCACAAAACCCTTCATTTGTCAAGAAAAAAATGCAGAAAGTGAAGCGTCTTCCTGCATTTTTCAACAATATTTGTATTTTTATTCGTCATCTTCCTTGTCGTATCTCTTGAAGGGGTCCATTCTGTGTCTTTTCTCGAGCGGGATGGCGGCGAAGAACAGAATGAGGAATATCACGCAGAGGACGGAGGCGGCTATCGCGGGATTGAATCGCGCGGCGATGACGCTGAGGTCGTTCATTACGTAATACTTGAAAAACAGATACCTGATGACATAGGGCATAAACGCCGGATAAACGGGCAAAAGCAAGGAAACGAACACGAGCCACTTGCCCGGGAAGAAGGTCTTGAACCAGACCTTTGCGCGGTTGGTATGGGGCGACATCGGATCGCCCGCAAGGATGATGCAGGCGAAAACGAGCAGGTAGAGCGCAAGCACTCCCGCTATGACGAAGCAGAGGACGTAGGCGGTGGTTGCGGGTTTGAGCGCATTTGTCAGAAGCTTGGTGTAGCTGTCGTCCTTTGCGGCGTCGAAGGAGCCGATCCCCGCCAAAGCGGCAGATACCATTTCGTTGACGGATTGCAAGCTATACACAGTCTTTCCGTCATGGAAACGGACGCATTTGACGAGGCAAAAGAACCACGAAGCAAGTGTAAGTATCGCGGGCGAGCAATATTTCAGCCATACCAAGGTTCTTTCGAATTTATGTCTGCGTCGCGTTTTGATCGAGGGGGTATGTTCTGCCATTTTATTTATCCTCGGGCATTCCCTCAAGGAAATATGCGGCTTCCATATCCGCGACCATCAGCGCGAAGGCAAGGGGGAACATTTCGAGCGCCTTGCCGACGGTGCCGTTGTCCTCGGGTCCCGAAAATCCCATGTGGTATCTGATGGCAAAAGCTTCGTCGCGTGTCAGGCGCATAAAGCCCGATGCGATATACACCGACTTTTCGCCGTGTCCGTAGGGGAGGGTGTCCTCGATGGTATAATACGGGACTGCCATCCAGGCGCCGTTTTTCTTGACGTTGCGGCTTTCAACGCGGTAGAAATTGATCTTGCAAAGATCGTGCAGAAGTGCGGCGATGGCAATGCTTTCGTCGCTGTAATGGATCCCGTAATCCTCCTTCATTCTCTTGCGGTTCATGATGTCAACAAGGCAATCATAAACGTTGAGGCTGTGGCGGCAAAGTCCGCCGACCTCGGCGCCGTGATAGCGCGTCGAGGCGGGAGCCGTGAAGAAATCGCAGGACTCGGAGCAAAGGTAATTCAGCAGCTCCGCCGAGCCCTCACGGGTGATCTTTTCCTTGAATATCTGTATAAATCTTTCTTTATCCGTCATCATCATTTTGATTTTCTCCTTTATTGGTTTTCGTTAGCTTCCGCCTTTTTTATATCGGCAATGTTTTTTTCGTGATCCTTGAGGGTGGTGGCGTAATACATCACGCCGTATTTGTCGGAAACGAAGTAGTAATAGGTCTTGTCGGTCTCCGCAGGGTCGAAGGCGCAGGCGATCGAGTTATAGCTGGGGCTGCAGATCGGTCCGGGGGGCAGACCTTCCTCTTCGTAGGAATTATAGGGATTGTCAAGCTCCAGATCCTCCGCCGTGAGGTCGGTGACTCGCTTGCCCGCGATGCAGGAAAGAGCATAAACTATCGTCGAGTCGCACTCAAGCTTTGCATAGGTCTCGGGGTTTTTCAGTCTGTTGTGGATGACCGAAGAAACCATATCGAAGTCATTGACCTGATATGCCTCCTTCTCGATGATGGATGCAATGGTCAGAAGCTCGTCGATGGTGTATTCCGACTCCTCTGCCGCCTCGAAGAATTTCGACTGACGGAAGACCTTTGCAAACTGATCGAGCAGACGGCAAAGATAATACTCGGGCTTGCGTCCGGTATAAAAATCATAGGTGTCGGGGTAGAGATAGCCCTCGAGCAGGTAATATCTGCCCGTCATATCGATATCCTTCAAAAAATCGTATTCCGCGCCGAAATCGTAGGTGGTCATACATTCAAGGAACGCCTCGCGGTTCGAGCAACCGTTTGCCTCGAAGAGAGCAATGATCTCGTCGACTGTCGAGCCCTCGGGGAATGTGATCCTCACCGTTGTCAGCGTTACCGTTTCAACGAAGGAGAGCATGAGGGTATCATAGTTCATATTCGTCGCGATGGTGTAAGTTCCGCCGACGAATTTGTAGGCGGGACTTGTATCGACGTTTTTGAGGGTGCAATAAAATCTGAAAAGCCAGGGGTAATTGATCGCACCCGCTTCGCCGAGAATTTCGGAAAGCTCCTCGGTGGTGACGTAATCGGGGATGACGACCTCGACCGTCTTTTCCTCCTTGACGAAGGCAAAAATATCATTGGCGCAGGCAAGCGCGAAGGTCGAAAGCGCGATCGACACGGTGATTATAGCGACGATATAAACCAGCGCCTTGATGATCGCGGAGACCGTGCTTTGCGTTTCGGTATAGTCGCTTTTGTCAAAAAAGTCCTTTTCCTCGGGGTCGAGATCGCGGAGAGCCGCGGCGTATTCTGCGCGGGTGTAACCGCCGATCAGCTCCTTTTTATTGGGCTTTTTCGGCTTATTTTGAGTATTTTTTTCTTTTTCCATTGGTTTTCCTTTCTCAAAGATCGATAAAGACCGCCGCGGTATACGCGATATAGCACACAAGCGCGGGGAAGGAGAAGAAGGAGCCGAGCGTCGCGGCTATGCGCGGATGCTTTGCCGCGAATTCATCGAGGGGCGAGGAATCGGCATCGGCGGGGGGATAGGGTGGGTCGATCGATCTGTAATCCGAGGAAAGATCGAACCTTGCGTAGTTTTTATAAAGTCTTGCCGCATCTGCGGTGAATATACCGAGAGAGAGCAAAAAGATTGCCGTCAAGAGGGTCATAAAGAGCTCGTTTCCGCCAAGCTCGGCAAGCGTTTGTATATATGGTCTGCCGAAAATGCCGATCATATTGTGACAGAAATGGAGCACCATTGCCGCAAGGAGCGAGCGCGAGGCATAAAGCGTGAGCGCAAGCATCAGACCCGCGAAGAAATAGGTGGGGAAACGCTCGATGTCGAAATGCAGAAGCGCGAAAAAGATCGAGCTGAGCAGCACGGCGGCGGTCGAAGAACGCTTTTCGTACTCCGAGATCAGAAGTCCGCGGAAGACGAATTCCTCGCAAAGCGCGGGAAGGGCGGCATAGGCTAAAATGAGATAAAGCGAGCTTTGTGCCGTGCCCTCGTTTTTCGAGATGAACACGCCCCAAAGGTCATAATCACCCGCAAAAGCCGAGCCGCCGAGGGCGTAGCTGTCGATAAGTATCGTGCCCGAGGTCAGGGCGATCAGCCCCGAAATGAGCAAAAGCAGGTGGCCGGGGCCGAAGATTGAGATGCGAAATCTTGTGAAATCGAGCCCCAGCGCCCTGATATAGAACGCGGCGGGCATCAGAAATATCACAAGCTGCAGCACGATCACGGCAACGTACTCATTCTCACGCGTCAGAAGCGCGGTGTCGATCAATCTGCTTGAATAGAGCAGCACAAAGACCGCAAGAACGAGCAAGGGCGCCGTGTTGGCGGGGTTTTTGAAGTAATATTTCATTATTTTGCAAGAACTGCAGCGGCGAGCTTTTCTGCCTCTTCTCTACCCTTGAGAGCGGCAACGATCTCGATGCCGAATTCAAGAGCCGCGCCCATGCCTATTCCCGTGATGACCTGACCGTCACGCACGGCACGTCCGCCGACAGTCGCGCCCTCGAGGTATTCCTCGAATCCGGGGAAGCAGGTCGCATTTTTGCCGCGCAGGATCCCGCGCTTACCGAGGATCATCGGCGCTGCGCAAATAGCGCAGATGAGGGAGTTATTTTCAAGAGCATCGTCAAGTGCCTTATGAACGACGGGCGAAGCATCGAGATTCTTCGTTCCGGGCATACCGCCGGGAAGAATGACGCACTCGGGCGCGCCCGAGACGAGGTCCAAATCGGTAATATCCGCCTTCACGGTAATACCGTGCGAGCCGGTAATATCCTTGCCGCCAATGCCGACAGTGGTGACTTCAAGCCCCGCGCGGCGCATAAGGTCGAGAGGCATCAAAGCCTCGATTTCTTCGAATCCGTTTGCGAGAAACATATAGATCATTGTTTTGGTTCCTTTTCTTTCGTTTTTTCTTTCGCGCTGCGCGCGAGTTAAGGTTGCGCTTCGCGCAAGATAAGATCGGCTTGCGCCGAGTTAAGATTCGCCTTGCGGCGAAATTGAGGTAACTTTTCGCCGAGGGCGAAAAGTGATTGATAAAATGACTGAAAGTTTTCGTCCACCTTTTTCAAAAGGTGGCGCCGTCAAGGGCGCGGAGCCCTTGTCGCCCTCCGCAGACATATTTGCCTACGGCAAAAGTCGACTCTGTCTTGTCGGCTCCCGCCTCCATTTTCCTTCGGAAAACCGCCAGAGCCGCGGCGAAATCCCCTTGTGCTTCAAACAGACGGCGCCTATTTGACGCAAAGCGTCAAATGGGACGGCATGTTTGGAAGGAGTCAAGCCTTACCTTGCGTAAGGCTTGCGCTCCTTCACCCTTATGATAATTCTTTATCACGTTCCACCGTCGGAATACCGTGTTCCTTAAAGAATTGCATCAAAACCGGGCAGTCCGAAATGAAAAAATAATCGTAGCCATCGCGGCTTTTGACAGCGTAGGTGGAATTATATTTATCTTTGTACGACCCCAGCGTAATGTCATCATTCCTCTTCGGAACGATCTTCTCAATATCCGAAAGTGCAATTCTTCGATCCTTGGAGCGCAGGCGGTGAAGAATCAGCTCGTCGGTCTTCTCGTCGTAATAAATGCAGTTGTAGATCATACCGACAAGTATCCGCACAATTATAATACCTATCGGAACAAAAAACAAGATTTCAAATATTGCAAGGACTTTCGTTAATTTATACGACCACACACATATCGCGATGATCATAACAATGAAAAGAACTTGCTGTCCGATATCCAAAAACATCCGCCAGCCGTTGCGCATATTGATGTAATATTTTTTCATCGAAGCTCCTTAATCAGTGAGGTTCTATACGCCGAACAAGCGGGTTGGTTTCTTTCACTCCCCTCCCGCTTGCGGGAGGGGTTGGGGTGGGCAGTCAGCGATATGCGAAATTTTTCGCAAGAAATCGCATCAAGGGCGAAAGATAATTAAAAATGTGAAAATCCGCAAGGCGGATTTTTTCCTTTACGTTCCGCAAAGCGGAACATATCACGTCGGCGCAGCCGACATATCGTATGAAATATATCGCGCCGAAGGCATATCGTGCGCCCTTCGGGCGCGAGGTGACAGAGCACACTACTTCCCTACATTCGGGAAGTAGTGGCTCTGCCCAAAACGGAGAAGCAAAGCTTCACCGTTTTGAAGCACGGAAGCGAAAGCTGAAGCTTTCGCATTAGTCCGAGGCTCTGCCTCGTGCTCCGCGAACTTTTGAAAAAGTTCGATCAAAACTTCAAGCTATTGTTATTCTTCACTCACGCGATCGGCGTGAAAATGCAATTCGACGGCTGATAATCAAGCCCGAGGTCGATCATCTCGCGCAGCTTCTCGCGTGTGTCGGCGGCGCGGAGGCAGATGCGCAGTCCGCGCTCGTGGATGTCGCCGATGATGCCGGCGGGGAGATCGGCGGAGTCGGCGATCTTGAGCGAAAGTCCCGCGTAGCCGAGGTCGCAAAGCGTGTCGAAATGCTTCTCTTTCGAGAAAATGTGATGTATGAATATCTCGGGGGAAAGGCGTCTTGCCTCGATCAGGTGGTCGAGCTTGCCCGACGACGCGACCGCGTAATCAAGCATTCCGCGGCGGCGGAGCATCTTTATTGCCGCCTCGACTCCCTCGGGGGTCTTGAACTCGATGAAGGGCACGCAGCCGTATCTCATACAGACGTCAAGGTATTCGTCAAAAGTAGGCACGCGAAGCAGATCCGAGGGGAGCTTGTCCGCGCCGACGCCCTTGTTGATTCGAGCCTTTGCGACTTCCTCGAAAGTCATTTCCTCAATGATCCCGTCATTGTCCGTCATTGTGGCGAGGGTGCTGTCGTGCATACAGACCGCCACGCCGTCGCTCGTCAGGTGAATGTCGGTCTCGATCGCCCAGACGCCCATCTTTGCCACCACCTCAAAAGCGGGAAGCGAATTCTGCGGCGCATAATTATTGCAGCCTCTGTGCGCTATGATCAGCGGGCGGCGATATGAATTTCTCTCGTGAAAAATGGGTCCTGTCTGCATTTTTATTTGCTCCTAAAAAGTTTTTTTGAAAGTGCGAACAAAGCTTTCTTGGTGTCCCCTCATCACCCTCTGCGGAGGGAGCTTCTCCCAGGAGAAGCCTGGAGTTACTGTAAGCTTCGTTTGGTATTGTCTAATATTCGTATCATTAATTAAATGAAATTGAAATTTGCCTTGGCAAATTTCTACCTTTGCATTCCGCTTTAGCGGAATATTTAGCTCGCGCAAAGCGCGTATTTAGCTTTTGCATAGCAAAAATTTAGCATTTCTCTAAGAGAGAAATATTTAGCTCAAGGCGTTAGACTCCATAGGCTTCTCCTAGGAGAAGCTCCCGCCGTCGGGTTCCCGGAAACGCGCTTGCGCGTTTTTGGGGTTCTGACGTAGCGGGTGATGAGGGGACACCAAGTGCGCCTATGTTTGCACTCGCTTTTTTGATAAATTTCCCACTCATCAATATCTCTGTATTATATACCAATTATATTATATCACATATTTACGGATTTTTCCATACCTTCTCGATTTTTCTTTGAAATTTTTCGGATTTTTATTCGCGCAAATCCATTGACTTATCACTTTTCGTGTGCTATAATTAGCATATCATACTATGCCTATCGGAGGAAGATATGTCAACATCAGCAGCCAAAACACTAAAGGCAAAGAAAGAGATAAACTTCACCTCGGGCCCTCTCTTTATGCCCATTCTTCTCTTTACTCTCCCCATCCTCGCGACGGGCATTTTGCAGTTCCTTTACAACACCGCCGATACCCTCATCGTTTCGAATTTCGCCGCGGACGGAGAAGCCGCGCTTGCCGCAGTTACCTCCACGGGCGCGCTTTCGAACCTGATCACGGGACTTTTTATCGGTCTTTCGGTCGGCGCATCGGTCACGCTTTCGCACTCGCTCGGCGCGGGACGCGATGACGAGGCAAATGACGTTGTTCACACCGCGATCACCATCGCCGCCATCCTCGGCGTTGTTGTCGGAGTGATCGGATTCATCGCCTGCAAGCCCCTCTTGATAATGATGGATTCCCCCCTCGACGTTCTTGACCACGCCGCACTTTATATGAGGATAATCTTCATCGGTATGCCCGCGCAGATGGTCTATAACTACGGCGCCGCCCTCCTTCGCGCGAAGGGCGACACCAAGCGCCCCCTATACTTCCTTATGGTATCGGGCGCGGTAAACGTCATCTGCAATCTCTTCTTCGTTATCGTTCTTCACCTCGACGTTGCGGGTGTTGCGCTTGCGACGATCATTTCGCAGTACCTCTCCGCGACCCTCGTCATCACCCGTCTTTGCAGACTTGACGATGAATGCAAGCTCGACCTTCGCCACCTTCACATCGCGCCCTATCTGATGGTGAAGATCATCAAGGTCGGCATTCCCGCGGGAATTCAGGGCTGTCTTTTCTCCTTCTCGAACGTAATCATTCAGTCCTCCGTCAACTCCTTCGACAAGATCGGCGTTGCGGGCAACGGTGCCGCGGGCACTATCGACGGACTGATCTACATCGCGCTCAACTCCTTCTACCACGCCGCGCTGACCTTCTCGGGTCAGAACCTCGGTGCGCGCGAGATCGAGCGTGTCAAAAAGACCTGCTATTACTGCCTGCTTTCGGTTCTTATCATCGGAATCCCGCTCTGCCTTGTCACCTACGCCTTCGGTGAACCCCTGCTGGGCATCTTCCTTCCCAAGGAGGGCGCGGCGAACAAGGACGCTATCATCGAATTCGGTATGAGAAGAATGTTCTATACCACGATCTTCTACTTCCTGTGCGGACTTATGGAGGTAATGTCCGGAATGCTTCGCGGACTCGGTGCCTCGACGACCTCGATGCTCGTCAGCCTGATCGGTGCCTGCGCGATGCGCGTTGTGTGGGTCTACACCATCTTCGCGGAGTTCCGAACCCCCGAATCGCTTTATATCTCCTACCCGATCTCGTGGCTTGCGACCGCAGTCGTGCTTTATATCTGCTATGTGATCATACTTCGTAAAATTCAAAAAAGAATTGAAAATCCAATGCCGCCGCTTCATCACAAAGGAGCATAAAGAGCCGCTTGTAAAACTGCTATTTACAATTTTTCAACAAAAATTACATTAAGGAGAATCACAATGAAAGCCAACAGATCAGCCAAGTATCTACGCCTCACCGTCGCGCTCTGTCTTTGCATCGCTATGATCCTTCCCGTATTATCCTGTGCCGAGACGGGTCCCGCAGAGGACAGCACCCGGCCGGCGGCTACCGTCCAGACACTCCCGCCCGAGGATACCGTCCCCGAAGAAACCGAATATCAATACCCCTTCCTTGAAGTTGACTACGGCAACGAGGAATTCGTCATCTTCAACAGCGAACAAAAATACTATATGATCATGAACGTCCTTGCCGATGAAGTCAACGGCGAATCGGTAAACGACGCGAAGTACAACGCTATGCTCAAGGTCGAGGAAAAATACAAGATCGACCTCACCGAATACTACTGCGGCTGGGACAATCAGCTCACCGAGATCCAGAACGCCGTCTCCACGGGCGACGATCTTTATGACGTTGCATATCTGCGCTCGACCCACGTCGGCTCGATGTTCACCCGCTCCTATCTTTACAACCTTTATGACGTCCAGAACCTCAACATTGATATGCCCTGGTGGCATCAGCAGCTCAAGGAGGACGGCACTCTGCTTGGCAACCACCTCTATTATCTCGCGAGCGATGCTCACCTCATGGCATTCGAGGGCACTTGGGGCATCTACTTCAACAAGACCCTTGCCGAGGATATGGGCATTCCCTCTCCTTACGAGGACGTATACAACAACAACTGGACCCTTCCCCGCCTTACCGAGCTTGCCGCGCAGGGCGCAACTCTTCGCGGCGACGCATCCTGGGAATTCGACACCAACGGCTCGAGCCTTTACGGTATGGCATCCTTCAAGAACCTCATCAACGCTCTGATGGTCGGCTGCAACGAGCACTACTGTCTCAAGGACTCCGACGGTGTTCCCTATTTTGCAATGGCGAACAGCGCCACCGTTTATGACGTGACCGAAACCATCGCCGCGCTCACCTCTGCAACCAACAACGGTACATATATCAGCGCCAACTCGACCGGCAAGCATTATATCACCGATATCTTCTCGCAGAATCGCTCTGTATTCATGGGCGGCGAGCTAAAGGCAGGTGCCGCAGAGCTTCAGGATATGACCAACCCCTACGGTATCCTTCCCATTCCGAAATACAACGCGGATCAGGAAAACTACCTCAGCAATATGCTTTGGTCCACCCTGCTTATGACGATCCCCACCTCCTGCGCTACCCCCGAGCGCACCGCCGCGGTCATGGATGCGCTTTCTTTCTATTCATGGCGCGACGTTCTTCCCGTTTATTACGAGAGACTTTGCTACCGCGGAATGCGCGATGCGGAATCCGTTGCAATGCTTGAGACCATCAGCGAGACCAGATACCTCAACTGGGCACTTGCCTACAGCTGGCTTAGCTCGATCGAACCCACCCTCAACAGCGAGCTCGACGCAGGCAGAGCGGGCGGCATCGCCTCCCTTGTAAAGACCGCCTCGAAGGCAGTTCCGAGACTGATAAATCAGACCTTGGACGATCTTAAAAAAGTTGAATAATTTTTTAGAAAACCGCGGAACTTTTTCCGCGGTTTTTCGTCTATATAAGTGAGCACCGCTTTGCGGCGCGGATATATATTTCGCCTTTCGGCGAAATGTGATATTTTTGCTTCGCAAAAGTGATATTCGCGCACAGCGCGAGTGATATATTCCGCAAAAGCGGAATGTTAAGGTAGCTTTTCGCAAGCGAAAAGCAATTTATTGATAATGTTATAAATTAAATAGTTTTGCTGAATATTATGCGAGTTTGTTGTACCTTGTCTCAACTGAAAGTTGAAACATAGCACAACGAATTAGTATTGCATTTGTACACATAAATACTATTTAGTACAAAACTGCAATATTCAGAACGCTAAATAATCAAGCATGCAATCTAAATTAAAGCCCTCCCGCTTGCGGGAGGGTTGGGAGGGTATACAGTGCCCAATCATAAAAAATATCCAAACAAAAGGAGAAAAAACATGAAAAAGAATTACTTTCGCATCATTTGCGCCATTCTCGCGCTTTGCTTTGTCTTGCCGATGTTCGCGGGATGTGCCGAGGAAGTGCCCGAGGAGACCCGTCCCGTGACCGAGCCGGATTACTCTCCGATGAAGGGCGAGGGGGTTGAATATCTCACCGCGCGCAGTTTTGCTCCCGATCGCACGGCGGGTGAGGTGAGCGAGGATTTCCGCAAGGCTTACGTTGATTTTTCGCTGAAGCTCCTCAATGAGTGCCGCGGCAATTTTGAGGGCGACGCGCTTCTTGTTTCTCCGCTTTCCGCCATGATCGCGCTCGCGATGACGGCAAACGGAGCGGGCGGTGAAACGCTCGGCGAAATGGAAAAGGTTCTCGGCGGGCTTCCGATCGAAGAGCTCAACGAGCAGCTCTTCAACTACACTTCGTCGCTGAGATCGACCGACAACGCAAAATTCAACCTTGCAAACGCGATCTGGGTCACAAACGACCCATCCTTCAGCGTCAACAAGAACTTTATCAAGGCGGTCGAAAACACCTTTGACGCCGACATTGTTTCCGCGAATATCCCGAAGTCGGTCGACGACATCAATAATTGGGCGAAGGAGGAAACCTTCGGTATGATAGGTGAGATTCTGAACGAGGATTCCGTTGACCCCGAAACGGTAATGGTGCTCCTCAATGCCCTTGCACTCGACGCGCTCTGGGCATTTCAGACCGACGACGGCGCCTGCTTTGAGGACGTTTTCAACGGCAAAGATAAAGCCACCTTCATGTGGAGCGACTGCGACGGCTACATCAAGGGCAAAAACGAGGTCGGTATCGTCAAAAACTATATGGGAGGTAATTACGCCTTCCTCGCGCTCCTTCCCGAGGGTGACGTTCACGATTACGCCGCCTCTCTCGACGGCAAGACCTTCCTGGAGCTTTACGACGAGCGCAAAAAAGCACAGTATAACGCCGTCGAGATCAGCGCCAAGATGCCGCACTTCTCGTTTGAATGCTCGTTAAACCTTGTAGAAGTCCTCTCAAAAATGGGAATGCCGAGCGCATTTTCGGGCGCGAGTGCAGATTTCCGCGGTCTCGGTACATCATCGAAGGGCAACCTCTTCATCGACCAGGCGATCCAGAAGACCTTCATCGAGCTTGACAACTCGGGCACCCGCGCCGCGGCGGTCACGGCGATAACAATGGTCCCCGAATGCGCCCCCGCCGAGAAGATCGAATACTACCGCGTAGAACTCGACCGCCCCTTCGTCTATGCCATCATCGACACTCAGAGCGGATTGCCGATCTTCGTTGGAGTTTGCGATAGTATTAGTGGTCAGAAATGAGTGGACAGTGGTTAGTGGACAGTGGACAGAAAGATGCGGGCAGATAATTTTATTTTGATTTTTGCATTCCATTGTGCAGATAGATAATTAAATAAAAAGAAATCGGATATTAGGAAGATTCAAAAATATCCGATTTCTTTTGTTTATTTCTGTTTTGCTGCAAACAGTGTTTTAGACGTACTATACAAAATTATTTGCCCGCAACTTTCTGTCCACTGTCCACT
>JAFQGP010000011.1 GCA_017415485.1 Clostridia bacterium | reverse complement strand
TGCTTCTTGAAGCGACGAAGAGCGTTATCAAGAGATTCGCCTTCTCTGAGCTTAACTTCTGCCATTTTTATTTCCCTCCCCTCGCTAACAAAGAAATTAACGGAACTATTATACACTAATTTGGGGCAAATGTCAATAGTTTTTTGCAATTTTCTTGCATTCTTTTTCTATTTTTGCCCCAAAATGAGTGAAATAATCTTATTTTACAACGATATTGACGATCTTATTGGGTACCGCGATCTCTTTGATGACGGTCTTTCCTTCGATCGCAGCGGCGATCCTTTCGTCTGCCTTTGCAAGTGCGATAGCCTCGTCCTTCGGGCAGTTGAGAGGAAGAACTACGGTTGTGCGGACCTTACCGTTGATCTGAACGGCAACCTCGATGGATGCGTCAACAGTCTTTGCCTCGTCGTATGCGGGCCACTTTGCGAGTGAGAGCAGGCTCTTGCCGCCGAGGATCTCGTTGATCTCTTCGCAGAGGTGAGGAGCGAAGGGGCAAAGGAGAGTTGCGAAAGTGAGCAGCTCATCGCGGGTGAGAGTGCCGCAATCATAGATCTTGTTGAGAAGCTCCATCATAGCCGCGATTGCGGTGTTGAACTTCATAGCCTCGATATCCTCGGTGACCTTCTTGATGGTCTTGTGGAAAGGAACTTCGAGGGCGGAGGTCACGCCGTTGCCCTTGGCGATGTCGCAAAGATCCGCAACTCTGTCAAGGAATCTCTTACATCCGCGGACGCTGCTTTCGTTCCAAGGAGCTGCTGCGCCGTAGTCACCCATAAAGAGGACGTAAGTACGGAGAACGTCTGCGCCGTAGGTATCGATAACGTCGTTGGGATCAACGCCGTTGCCGCGGGACTTACTCATCTTCTCGCCATCTGCTCCGAGGATAAGACCCTGAGCGGTACGCTTTGCATAGGGCTCTGCGGTGGGAACTGCGCCGATGTCATAGAGGAAGTGGTGCCAGAATCTCGAATAGATCATATGGCGGGTTACGTGCTCCATACCGCCGTTGTACCAGTCAACGGGGAGCCAGTAGTCGAGCTTTGCGGGATCTGCGAGAGCTTCAGCGTTGTGAGGATCGATATAGCGGAGGTAGTACCAGGAAGAACCTGCCCACTGAGGCATGGTGTCGGTCTCTCTCTTTGCAGGCGCGCCGCACTTGGGGCAGGTGCAATTTACGAACTCATCAATTCTCGCGAGAGGCGATTCACCGCCTACGCCGGGTGCGAATTCCTCCATGGGAGGCAGGCGGAGAGGAAGCTCCTCGTAGGGAACGGGAACCATTCCGCAATGAGGACAGTGAACGATCGGGATGGGCTCGCCCCAATATCTCTGGCGGTTGAACGCCCAGTCCTTCATCTTGTACTGAACGCCGCCCTCGCCGACGCCGAGCTTTTTAAGCTCTTCTGTCGCGCGCTTGATAGCTTCAGCCTTAACGGAAATACCGTTGAGGAAGCCGGAGTTGACCATTTCGCCGTCGCCTGCATAAGCTTCCTTCTCGATGTCGCCGCCCTTGATGACCTCGACGATGTCGATTCCGAACTTGCGTGCGAAATCCCAGTCGCGGCTGTCGTGTGCGGGAACTGCCATAATGGCGCCTGTACCGTAGCCCATCATTACGTAGTCTGCAATGTAGATCGGAATATTTTTTCCGGTGATGGGATTAATTCCCGAGATACCGTCAAGGCAAACGCCGGTCTTATCCTTAACGAGCTGAGTACGCTCAAACTCTGTCTTCTTCGCGCACTCCTCACGGTATGCGATAACGGCATCCATATTGGCGATCTTGTCGGCATATTTGTCGATAAGGGGATGCTCGGGTGCGATTACCATGAAGGTAACGCCAAAGATGGTATCGGGACGGGTGGTGTAAACGCGAAGCTTTTCGTCGACCTCTGCGAGCGAGAAGTTGATGAATGCGCCCTCGGAGCGGCCGATCCAGTTGACCTGCTGCTGCTTGATGTTGGGGAGATAATCAACATCAGCAAGACCGTTCAGGAGCTTATCTGCATACTCGGTGATGCGGAGATACCAAACGTCCTTGGACTTCTGAATGATGTCGGAATGACAAATATCGCACTTACCGCCCTGCGAATCCTCGTTTGAGAGAACGACCTTACAGTTGGGGCAGTAGTTTACGAGAGCGGTGTCGCGGAATGCAAGGCCGTTTTCGAACATCTTCAGGAAGATCCACTGAGTCCAGCGATAGTAGTCCTCGTCGGTGGTATCGACAACGCGATCCCAGTCGAGAGCAAAACCTACGCGGCGGAGCTGATTTGTGAACTTCGCGATATTGTTATCGGTAACTATTCTGGGGTGAACGCCGGTCTTTACAGCGGTGTTCTCGGTGGGAAGACCAAAAGCGTCAAATCCCATCGGGAAGAGGACGTTGTAGCCGTCCATTCTTCTCTTTCTTGAAACTACCTCAAGTCCGGAATAAGCCTTGATGTGTCCGACGTGCATACCCGATCCGCTGGGATAGGGGAATTCTACAAGCGCGTAAAACTTGGGCTTTTCACTTCCCTTCTCGCCGGGATCTGCAGCGTGGAATGCCTTTTCCTCGTCCCAACGAGTCTGCCATTTCTTTTCAAATTCTTTGAAATTGTTTCTCATAATATGTGCTCCTTGAATAGGAATTATTTTTTAGTCTTCAACGGTAATTCTTTCGGTATCCGAATAGAGCTTATCGAGGTTATAGAACTCGCGCATCTCGCGGCTGAAGATATGAACGATAACTCTGCCGTAGTCCATGACCATCCAGGAGTTATCGGAGCCTCTGCCCTCAACGCGGTCAGCCTTGATCTCGATCTTTTCGAGCTGATACTCGACCTCGTCGGTAAGAGCCTTGACGTGGGTGTTCGACTGAGCTGTGCAAAGCACAAAATAGTCGGTGAGGTCGATCTTATCACCTACGCGCATAACTGCAAGATCCTCGCCGTTTTTGTGATCGAGAACCTTGTAGACTGCCTTTGCGAGCGAGAGAGAATTTTCAAAGCCCTGCTCGTCTTTTTCAACTGTTACGGAGAACTGGGTGTTTTCCATCTTTGTTTTCCTTTCTATATTAAGAAATTGATTTTTGTTTTATCCCTCGACGGGTTTTGGAGGGAGCGAATAATATTTGTAAATTCGCAGGAAATCATCGTCGTCCTCCTTGCAAAGTATCAAAGAGGGATCGAAGAGAGTTTCCGCGATTTTGTTATCGTATACGTTAAAATATGTGTTTACCGCCTCGAGCATACCTTCCTTTGAGAGAACGTAATACCAGGCCTCGGGGTTCTTTTTGTGAAGCTGCATACCGGGAGCGGTCATCATTGTGAGTTCTCTGTTCTTCGCTGAGAAGAACTTTCCCGCAAAATATGCGGCATCGTCGACGGTCATATCGGTTTCGAGCATTGGAAGCACGCCTTTGGCAAGATTTATTGCCTGCATAGCGTTCATTTCGTTCATCACCTTTTTGAAAAGCGATGACATAAACTGCTTTTGCGCGTCGATCCTTCCAAGGTCGCCTTCGGCATAGTCGGAGCGGAAACGGATGAAGTCGGTCGCGTTTTTGCCGTCAAGCACTTGCACACCGGCTTTGAGATCGATATACAGATCTTGGAACGGATCGCTGTACTTCATATCGAAGGGCACGTTGATCTCGACGCCTCCGACAGAATCAACGATCACCTCGAGTGCTGCAAGGTCGATCTGCGCTGTATAGTCGATATTGACGCAAAGCGTGACCTCAAGTATGTCTCGCATTTTGTAAACGTCCGCATCGAGTACGATCGAATTGATCTTATCTTCCTTGTCATTCCACTCGATATAGGTATCGCGCGGGATCTGCATTACAGCAATTTTTCCCGAAGAAACGTCAAAGGACACGAGCAGTATTGCATCTCCCCTGCCGGATGCCTTATCAACACCGACCACAAGGAAAAGATATTTATCCTTCTCTCTTGAATAATCGGGGATCTGTTCCGTGGTTATTTCCGGAGGTTGGGTATTGTCCGTCAAAGATTGTTCCGGTGCGGGTGAGAGCGGATCATTATCGGTGAAAGGTACTCCAGTATCGACCGTCGGGCGGTAGAGTGCCGTTTTGAGGGCAAGGAGTGAGCACAGGATCAGCAAAAGCGACAGGATCATTATCAGCCCGATAACGTATATTTTATCAAGCTTCATTCTCTGAGCCTCGCTTTCAGATCGGCGCGTGCCTCGAGCGTCAAGGGATGGATGCTTCGTTCTTTTGATCGGAGATAAGAAAGCGTATTGTCGATCGACGTAAGTGCCGCGCGGTCAAGGTGACGGATGCGCTCTTGCTCATTCATATCCTCGGGTTTCGCGGAGAAGAATTCGTTGCGAAGAGATACGCACGAAGAATAAGTTCTTGTATCGTCGATGTAATCGGCGAGGAAGATGATCTTTTCAAAAATACTCATTCCCTCTCTGCCCGTGGTATGGTAGCGAACCGCATCGATCACGCGTTGGTCGGCAAATTCCGGGAATCTTCCGGGGATCACAAGAGCGGCTGTCAGCGCGTGGATCGTCGGCATTGAGGCAAGTTCTTCGGGGAGAGGCTTTACCGAATGGCTTTCAAGAATCGCGAGCTGTTCTGCGTCGGAGAGTTCCTTTGTCACATCGTGCAGAAGTGCGGCGGCTCTCAAAAGGATCAGCGCTTCATCATCTTGAAAGAAATACAGAAGACCCAACCGGAATGCCATATCCTCTACGGCAAGAACGTGCTTCATTCGCTTTTCCGAAAGAACGGAAGCGACATTCTCACGAAGCTTTTCGATTTGAACGGGAGTTATCATCTGAACAGGCAATGGTCTTCGATATACATCTTGACCTTGGGATCGACCATACCCGAAATATCGCCGCCCTCGCGCAAAGTCTTACGCACAAGGCTTGAGGATATTTCGATCGGATCGCTGACGACGCGGCGAACGATAGCGTTATATTTCTCGGTATATTCGCCGATCTTTTTGAGGATCTTGTTCGTTATGAACGGATCGTTCTCGCGGCGGATATAGATGGGGTAGCAAAGCTTGAATATCTCCTCTGCCTGATACCACTGATCGAGTGTCAGGAACATATCTGTACCGCAGAAGAGGAACAGGCGTGTGTCGGGCGCAGAGAGCTCGCGGAGAGTGTCAACGGTATAGCTGACTCCGCCGCGGCGAAGCTCGAGATCGCTGACTATAACGCCTTCGATGTTGCCGAAAGCAAGCTCGCACATTGCGTATCTGTGAAAAGGCTCGATATCAACGTCAAGCTGTTTATGCGGCGGGATCGCGGCGGGGATGACGAAAAGATAGTCAAGCCGCATCTGCTTCATAAACGCCTTTGCCGCTTCCACGTGACCGTTGTGCGGCGGTGCGAATGTTCCGCCATAGATGCCTACGCGGCGGATATTTTCGTTATATGAGGTATTCATTTAAGTTCGATTCTGGGGTTCTTTTTCGATGGGCGGTAAAGAACCAACTTTTTGCCGACGGTGCAAACAACAGCCGAATCGGTTGCCTCTGCAAGCGCCTCTGCCGCCTCACGAGGAGTCCACGCGCAGTTATCGAGAACGGAAAGCTTGATAAGCTCACGCGCCTCGAGGGCGTCGGAAACCGTCTTTACAAGGTTTTCGCCGATGCCGTCCTTGCCTACCTGCATAATGGTCGGCTCTGCGGTTGCGAGAGAGCGGAGGTATGCTCTCTGTTTAGAAGTTAATATCATAATCCGTACCTTTTCCAAAGTTTTTCTTTTTCTTCCGCGATGCGGTTATTGAATGCGGCGGCAAAGGCTTTGACTCCCGCGCCGCGGTGGCTGATCGCGTTCTTCTCTTCCGCGCTCATCTCGGCAAAGGTCTTGCCGAAGGGATCGAACCAGAAGAGGGGATCATAGCCGAAGCCGGCATTTCCTCTGGGATTGAAGAGGATCTCGCCGGGGCAGTAACCCGTGCCGATTATGGGATCACCCGCAAGAGGCTGTCCCTCGGGGATGACACAAGCTATCGTACACACGAATGCCGCGCTTCTGTCACCGATGCCCTCAAGATTCTTGAGAAGCTTTTCGTTATTTTTCTGATCGTCGCAAGGCTCGCCCGCATATCTCGCGGAATAAACGCCGGGTTCACCGCCGAGCGCGTTTACGATCAGTCCCGAATCATCTGCTATCGAGCAAAGGCCCGAGAACTCGGCAGCGGCACGCGCCTTGATAAGCGCGTTTTCTTCGAAAGTCGTGCCGTTTTCCTCGATCTCACCGACAAAGCCGACATCATCGAGAGAAACGAGCTCGATCTCAATGTCCTTGATATACTCGGAAAGGAGCTTTTGAAGCTCTGCTATCTTTCCGCGGTTTTTGGAGGCTATACAAATTTTCATAGCGTCACCTTAGTTGAAAAGTGCTTCGGTGAATTCCTTGGCGTCGAATTCCTGCATATCGTCGATCTTCTCGCCGACGCCGATGAATTTGACGGGAATACCGAGCTCCTTGCGGATCGAAAGGACGATGCCGCCCTTTGCGGTTCCGTCGAGCTTGTTGAGAACAAGTCCTGTGATCTCTGCGGCGTTCTTGAATTCCTTTGCCTGCAGGATCGCGTTCTGACCCGTTGTTGCATCGAGAACGAGAAGATTCTCGCGCGCCGCGCCGGGAAGCTCGCGGTCGATGACGCGGTTGATCTTTGCAAGCTCGTTCATAAGGTTCTTTTTGTTGTGGAGTCTGCCTGCGGTATCGACGATGAGAACGTCCGCGCCGCGATTTCTCGCGTAGTTTGCGGCATCGTAAACAACTGCCGCAGGGTCGCTTCCCTCGGTCTGCTTTACGAGCTCGACATCGGCTCTCTTGCACCATTCGGCAAGCTGATCGATCGCTGCCGCGCGGAAGGTATCGGCTGCTGCTACGACAACCTTTTTTCCCTCTTGGCGAAGTCTGTTCGAGATCTTGCCGATAGAGGTGGTCTTACCCGCACCGTTTACGCCGATCACGAGGATAACGGAAGGTGTGGTCGAAAGATCAAGAGGCTCGCCGTCGCCTATCATATCGGCAATGATCTCGCGGATCGCGATCTCGGTGTCCTCGCGCGATTTGAGGCGATCGTCCTTGATACGCTCACGGAGCATATCAATGATCTCCTCCGCAGCGGTAACTCCGACGTCGGCGCAGATAAGCGCTTCTTCAAGCTCTTCAAGTGCGTCCTCATCGATCTTTACAAATGCCTTGAGGACATTGTCTATCTGCCCCATAAGGGCGTTTTTGGTCTTTCCGAGACCTGCTTTTAATTTATCAAGAAATCCCATCAAAGAGTTCTCCTTTTTTGTTTGCTATTTCCGCCACGTCGAGGGTGAGTATCTTCGAGATACCCGACTCGGGCATTGTTACGCCGTAAAGTCTGTCTGCGGCGTTCATTGTGCCTCGGCGGTGAGTGATAAGTATGAACTGTGTATCGTCCGAATAACGGTGGATATACTGCGAGAAGCGTTCAACGTTGACCTCGTCAAGCGCCGCCTCGATCTCGTCGAGGATGCAGAAGGGTGTGGGGTTGACCTGGAGTATCGCAAAGAAGAGCGCGATTGCAACGAAAGCCTGCTCGCCGCCCGAAAGCTGCATCAGCGACTTGATGATCTTGCCGGGAGGTGCCGCCTTGATCTCGATTCCGCTTTCAAGAACGTTTTCGGGATCGGTCAGAATCAGCTCGGCGGAGCCGCCGCCGAAGAGCTCGGAGAAGGTGCGCTTGAAGTTTTCGTTGATCTGATTGAAGGAATCAACGAAGGTCTTCTCCATCTCGCTCTCAAGGCTCTTGATGACCTTTTCAAGCTCGTTCTTAGCCTTTTCGAGGTCAGCCATTTGCGCGGTCTTTTCGTCATACTGCGCCTTTTCGGTCTGATATTCGTCGATGACGGACAGATTTACGTGTCCGATGTTTCTTATCTTGTTTCTGTATTCGGTTTGGAGAGCGAATACTGCGGGGCGTTCCTCCGCCGTGATGACGGGGTAACCGAATGCCATCGCCTCGGCTCTTGTAAGACCGTATTCGTCCCAGAAGGTCTTTGTTTCGGCATCGAGCTTTGCGCGGATCTGCGCGAGGTTGGTTTCAAGACGGAGCTTGTCCGCGATGAGCTTATCCCTGCGCGAGCGGCGTTCCTCAACGGAATTGCGGAGAGTGACGAGTTTGCCCTCATATTCGAGAGAGCCTTCCTCGATCGCTGTGCGGCGGGCGTTGAGCTCTGTAAGCTTCTCTTCTCCCGTACCGAGAGTCTTGATTGCTTCGTCGAGCTCGCGTTTGAGTTCTGCAACTCTCGCTTTTGCCTCGGAAGCGGCATTTTCTCTTGCGACCGCATCGATTCGGAGGGCACGAGCCTTTTCGCGCGACATTTCGGCGAGTGCGTTGCAGCTTTCGATGTCACGACGAAGCTCGGAGATACGAACAGTGACGTTCATAATATCAGCGCGGAGCTTATCGCGCTCCTTGAGTGCCGCGTGACGTTTTTCTTCTGTTTCGGCGCGGAATTCCTCGAGCTCCGAAACCTTTGCCGTCAGCTCGCGCTCGCGAGCCTCGAGCATTTCGATCTCTGCCGCGCGGCGTTCCTTTTCGCCCGCAACGTTCTCAAGGTCAGCCATAAACTTCTCGAGAAGCTCGCGGTCGGCGGCAAGAGTTTCTTTATTCTTTTCAAGTCTGGTCGCCTCGACGGCGCGCAGAGTTGCTATCATTGCGTTTGCGCTCTCATCAGCCTCGATGTCATTTTCGAGTTCGGCGAGAGAAGCCTCGAGAGTTTCGAGAGTGGAGCGAAGCTTGGCAGAGTTCTTCGAGAGAACGTCAAGCTCTGCGGTCATGCGCTTGATCTCGTCGGCACGGGTAAGAATGCCGCTCGAGGTGCGGAGCGAACCGCCGGTGAAGGAACCATCGCGGTTGATCTGCTGACCGTCGAGGGTTACGGTGCGGACGCTGTAGCGAAGTGCCTTTGCCATTTCGGTGGCGTTTTCGAGGTTATCGAAAACGATGATCCTGCCGAGCATTGACGACAGAACGGCATTAAATTTAGCGTCTGCGGAAACAAGTTCGGATGCGATCCCGATGTATCCGTTGAAGGATGCCGCCTGCTTCATTTCGCGGGTGGGCTCGGGAGCGGGTCTCACCGAGGTGAGCGGGAAGAAGGTTGCGCGGCCTGCGTTGTTACGCTTAAGGCAGGAGATCGCCGCACGAGCGGTCCTTTCCTCATCGACAACGATATTCTGTATTGCCGCGCCGAGTGCGGTCTCGATCGCGGTTACATACTTACTTTCAACCGTGATGAGCGACGAGAGCGGACCGTAGATCTTTCCGCCGTCGATCTTACCCTCGGAATAGGAGCGCATAACGAATTTGACACTGTTGTTATATCCCTCGAAATGCTCCTCCATTCGACGCAGAGCCTCGATCTTGCCGCCGAGGGTGTCGATCCTGATCTCTGCGGATGTGAGGTCGGAGCGGTCGCTGTCGCGCTTGGTGCGAAGCGTATCCGCTTCCGCCTTTTTTTCAGCCAAGATCTCTGCGTTTTCCGCGAGTTTGGCATCGTATTCCGCAATAGTGCGCTCGCTGTCCTCGCATTCAGCCTCGTGTGCTGCGGCAAGGCGACGGCGTTCGTTTACGTTCTTTCTTGCGGCTTCGTCACGTCCCTCGTCCTCTTCATCGGAGCGTCCGAGAAGTTCGAGACGGGCGTGGATATCGGAAATCTCTTCCTTTGCCGCCGAGAGTTCTTCGAAAGCAAGTCCGATCGAGCTGTCGTGGCTGTCGGCAAGCTTTTCGGCATCGGCAGCCTGATTGGAAAGCTTTGTTTCTTCGCCGGTTAGCTCTGCGATATTTGCAGCGATACTCTTTGCCTCGCCGTCCTTTGCAGCGGCTCTTGCATCCTCGTCGGCTGCGGAGGTGCGAAGGCCTTCGGCGGTCGCGCGCTCGACAGAAACGCTGCCCTCGGTGTGCGTGATATTTGTATTGATGACCTTGATCTTCGCATCAAGCTCGTAGTTATCTCTTGTTCTCGCGGAGATCTCGGATGCGATCCTTGCGGCTTCGGCTTTGTTTTCAAAAGCAAGCGATTCGAGTCTTTCCTGCTGTTCGCGGAGAGTGGTAAGGCTCTCGTCAGTCTCCTCGATCTCGCGGTCGGTGCGGCGAAGTTCAATGTTTGATTCGTTCTCGGAAGTGCGGAGGCCTTCGGTGTCATAGAGCCAGAGCTGAACGTCTGCCTGTCTTTTTACCTCGCTGTATTCGATGAATCTCTTTGCCTTGACGCTTTCGCGTTCAAGGGAAGCAAGGCGCGAGCCGAGGACGTTGACAATGTCCTGAACACGCTCCATATTCTGCTCTGTTGCGGCGAGCTTACGCTCGGCTTCGTTTTTGCGGTGGCGGAATTTTGCGATTCCCGCGGCATCCTCGAAGATACCTCTTCTCTCGTCACCCTTGCGCGAGATGATGTCCGCGATTCGTCCCTGACCGATGATGGAATAGCCGTCACGACCGATACCGGTGTTGAGAAAGAGCTCATAAATATCGCGAAGACGTACCTTGCCCTTGTTTATGAAATATTCGCTGTCGCCGTTTCTGTAATAGCGGCGTGTTACTGTGACCTCGTCATAAGGACAGTCAAGTCTGGCATCGGAGCCTACGTTGGTGTTGTCGAATGTGACCGATACCTCGGCGTAGCTCATGGGCTTACGGCTGTCCGAGCCGCCGAAGATGATGTCCTCCATCTTGGTGCCTCGAAGGCTCTTTGAAGATATTTCTCCGAGAACCCAACGCATAGCATCCGAAATATTTGATTTTCCGCTTCCGTTGGGACCGATGATTACTGTCGCACCCGGCTCAAAGACCAATCTCGTTCTGTCGGGAAAGGACTTGAAGCCCTGAAGTTCAATTTGCTTAAGATACAATTTATACCTCCGCGATCAAAATGATCGCTTAATTTATGTCTATTATAATATTATAACCTATTATAGAAGAATTTTCAAGAATTTTTATGCGATTTATTGCATGATTTTTGCAATATTTTTCATTCAAACGCAAAATATTGCGTTTTTTCTGTCCGACGGCGCGCGAAGTTGCTCCGCGGGGGACTTGAACTGTCATTGTTTTTCTCGTTCCGTCGGTCTTTGCAAGCGCCTCATCTGCCATTTCGCAGATGCGTCGGTAAGTCAGCTCGCCCATTGCGAGCTCGCCGAGGGCAGGGTGATTTGCGCCTCCTACGACACTTTCGGGTGAGGAAAGATTCTCTCCTGCACAAAGCCCTACACGGATAACGGGAACGCCCGCGCGGTCAAATACGTCAAGGACGGATGCGGTTCTTTCTATCGCGTCTTCGGTCGAAAGAGGAACATATCTGCCATCTGCAGACATCTCGGCAAGCTCGGTATCGGCAAATACAACGGTGGGGTACACTCTCGCGCCATCGGCACCGAAGGAGCAAATTGCTTTCGCAGTTTCGATCTCATCAAAGAGAGTTGATCCGGGAAGACCGACCATCATCTGACCGATCAGCTTAAATCCGAAGTCCTTGACTGCACGGCATGCCTTTCGGGTTCTTTCTGCTGAATGTCCTCTTTTTGATGCCGAAAGCACAGAATCGGACATACTTTGTATGCCGAGCTCCACGGTTTCGACGTGATGGTAGCGGAGTATTTCGAGGATCTCTTTGTCGATATAATCGGGTCGGGTCGAGCATCGAACTCTGTTTACTTTGCCGGAGGATACGTATTTATCGGAAATCTCGAGAAGGCGAAGCATCAGATCACGATCGATGCCAGTGAACGAGCCGCCGAAGAAGGCGATCTCGACGTCATCGTCGGGAGAAAGCGTTGAAAGAGCTCGCTCTATCTCTTTTTCCACGCCCGATTCATCAAAGGAAATACAGCCCGATATTTTTCTCTGGTCGCAAAAAACACAGTTATTGGGGCAGCCGAGATGTGGTATAAATACGGGAATATTAACGTGACGCACGCGTCTCTCTCCTTTCCGAAAACCTTTTAAAATCCGTTTTTTCGGCGGCTTTGCCGACGAAAAAACACCGCTTAGACGAGCCGGGCGAGTCCGCGCGCCGGGGGGAACTGACAAAATCTTTGATTTTGTCAAGCGGCGATAAGCGCGCGTGTCTCAATTGTAAAACACAGTTTTACAATTGGCAAAATAAACACTTTTGCAGGGTGAACCGAAAAATCCACCCTGCGAATATTAATACTTAAAGCTCACCGAAGAGAATGAGAGCCTGCTTTGCGGCCGCTTGTTCAGCCGCGCGCTTGGTCGCGCCCTCTCCTGTTCCGATGATGTTGGAATTAAGACGAGCTTCAACAGTGAAGACCTTTGCGTGATCGGGGCCTTTTTCGCCAACCGTCACATATTCAAGTATCTCGCCCTCGGAGCGCTGGATAAACTGTTGGAGCAGAGTTTTGTAATCCGCGCCGTGCCATTCCGCAAAAAGGACCTCAAGACGCGCCTCGACGAGGGGCATAAGATAGCTTCTGATCGACTCCTTTGCCTCGTTATTGGCGCCCGCATCGAGATAGACCGCCGCGAGCAGAGCCTCGAAGGCATCGGCAAGGATGGACTTTCTCTCTCTGCCGCCGCCTCTTTCCTCGCCCTTTCCGAGCAGAAGAACCGATCCAAGATCGATCTTTCCCGCGTATTCGGCAAGTGCCTTTTCGCAGACAAGCTCGGCTCTCATGCGGGTAAGGTCGCCCTCGGGGTGATCCGCAAACTTGCGGAAGAGATATTCGGCGGTCACCGAAGAAAGCACCGCGTCGCCGAGAAATTCAAGGCGCTCGTTGCATTTATGTTTTTTGATCCCGCCGTGCTCGTTGGCATAAGATGAATGCGTCAACGCTTCCTCAAGCAGCGATCGGTCTTTGAACTGATAGCCGATATTCGCTTCAAGCGCGGCTGTATTTACTGTATCGAACACGATACCATATTCTCACTTTCGTTATTTTTCACTTGCGCCCGGCACCGCGGCTTCCTCGGTCTTCTTCGAGGATGTTTCGGGCATAAAGAGCTTTGTTTCGCGGGCGATGCTGTATATTACGCCCGAATCGGCATAGGCGATAGCCTGTCTGATAGCGTTTTTGACCGCCTTGGCATTGGACGAACCGTGTGCCTTGATGACGGGCTTCGAGATACCGAGGATCGGCGCGCCGCCGTGCTCGTTGGGGTCAAAGACCGCCTTCACTTCGTTGATCTTTTTCTTGATAAGCAAGCCCGAGATCTTGGCAAGCATATCCGAATAGAAAATATCTTTCATGGTGCGGAGCATCATTTTTCCCATACCCTCGATGGATTTAAGGAGGATATTACCCGTAAATCCGTCGGTGACAAGAACATCGCAGGCGTCCTTCGGAACCATATTCGCCTCGATATTTCCTACGAAATTGAGCGAGGGAGAATCCGAAAGGAGCTTATACGATTCAAGCTGAAGCTCCGTGCCCTTTGTTTCCTCCGCGCCGTTGTTGAGAAGTCCGACACGGGGAGCGGGAAGGTCATAGATCTTATGCATATAAATGCTTCCCATAATGGCAAACTGCTCGAGATATGCGGGAGTTACCGAAATATTCGCACCCGAGTCAAGAAGCAGAACGGGGGGCGACATCGGCAAAATACTTGCAATAGCAGGGCGTTTGATGCCCTTGATCTTTCTTACGATCAGGGTCGCGCCGGTAAACAGAGCGCCCGTGTTTCCCGTGCTGACAAGTGCGTCACCCTTGCCCTCGGCAAGCATTGTAAGAGCCACATTCATACTTGACTCCTTCTTCGCTTTCATAACGGCAAGAGGAGGATCGGTCATTTCTATGGAAAGCGGTGCGTCCACTATATCAAAGCGGCGCAGATCCATCTCTTCAGCGTCGGCAATTCGCAAGATCTCCGCGCGATCGCCGACAAGTATGAAATTAGCATTGTACTCGAGCGACGCGGCATAAGCGCCCTTGACGACCTCAAGGGGTGCCTTATCGCCGCCCATACAGTCAACAATTACTCTCATTTCTCTTCTCCGTCGGGTTTCTGCCCGAAGTTCTTTATCTCGCGGAGAGCTCTCTCCGCATAAACGGTGTATCTTGCGACCTTGCCGCCCTTGACCTTCGCGGGCAGGGGCGCGATTATTCCGAAATTGGCATTCATAGGTGTAAAGCTACCCGTTCCGCCTCTTGAAACGTAGGACGCCATTGCACCTATCATAGTTTCCTCGGGGAAAATGACGGCATCCTCGCCGAGAGCGCGGCGAGCAGCATTCAGACCGGCTACAAGACCGGATCCGGCAGATTCGATATAGCCTTCAACACCCGTCATCTGACCTGCAAAATATATTCCGGGGCGGGTAAGAAGCGAATAATCCGCTCCGAGGAGTCCCGGGGAGTTGAGATATGTATTTCTGTGCATAACGCCATAGCGCAGGAATTCTGCGTTTTCAAGTCCGGGGATCATTGAAAAGACTCTCTTCTGCTCGGGGAAAGCAAGATGAGTCTGGAAGCCAACGAGGTTATACATACTTCCCGCTTCATCCTCGCGGCGAAGCTGAACGACGGCGTGGTAGCACTTCACCTCGGGGTGACGAGGATCGTTGAGTCCGACGGGCTTGAGCGGACCGAAAAGGAGGGTGTCTCTTCCCCTCTTTGCCATGACCTCAACGGGCATACATCCCTCAAAGACCTTCAGATTCTTTTGCGATTCCTTATCAAAATCGTGAAGCTCGGCTTCGCGTGCGGAAACGAGTGCATCGTAAAATGCATCGTACTGCTCCTTTGTCATAGGGCAGTTAAGATAATCCGCATCGCCTTTATCATATCGTGAAGCAAAGAAAGCAACATCGGTATTGATGCTTTCCGCATCCACGATGGGCGCGGCGGCATCGAAGAAATGAAGTCCGGGGCAACCGAGCTCATTTCTGATATACTCCGCCATTGCGTCGCTTGTAAGAGGTCCTGTGGCGATAACGGTGATCTCTCCCTCTGGGACAGACGTCACCTCTTGCTCAATGACCTCGATGTTGGGATTGGAGCGGATCTTTTCGGTAATATACTCCGAAAATTTCACTCTGTCGACCGCAAGAGCAGAACCTGCGGGGACGCGGGTGGCATCGGCGGCTTCAAGGATGAGCGAGGAAAGATGTCTCATCTCCTCCTTCAGAAGTCCGACCGCATTGGTAACGCTGTCCGAGCGAAGCGAATTCGAGCATACAAGCTCGGCAAAGCCCTCGCTCTTATGCGCGGGGGAGAACTTTTTCGGCTTCATCTCGTAAAGTCTTACCTTTACGCCGAGGCGCGCAGCCTGCCA
Organism: Clostridia bacterium; assembly: GCA_017415485.1. GTDB lineage: Bacteria > Bacillota > Clostridia > Oscillospirales > CAG-272 > CAG-390. Next base: position 24,849 of record JAFQGP010000011.1, on the reverse strand, counting down.
AGCTGCTTCACAGCCGGCAAGACCCGCGCCGAGGACGTTTATGGTTTTTGGCATTTCGCCTGTCATATCAATTAATTCCTTTTACTTTTTCTGATCAGAACGGAATATCGTCGTCACCGGGAGGGGGAGGCATATCAAGGGGAGAAAGAGGTGCCTCGGGCATCGGCTCTTCCTTGACGTATCCGCAATTCTTGTTCTTGCAGATCAGCTCACCGGGGCGTGATTTTTTCTTGTAGAGCATTTCTCCGCATTCGGGGCATTTTTCAGCCACGGGGAGATCCCAGCTCGACCAATCGCACTCGGGATATTTTTCGCAGCTGTAGAACTGGGAGCGGTTTCTTCCCTGACGGACAAGGATAGCGCCGCCGCACTTGGGGCAGGCTACACCCTCGAGCTTGTTCTGCTGCTGTTTGATGAACTTACACTTGGGGTAATTTGCGCAAGCAAAGAAGCTTCCGTACTTGCCGTGGCGTTCAACCATATCGCCGCCGCAGACCTCGCATTTGAAATCCGCAACAACGGGTGCCTTCTTCTCCGTCTGCTTGTTTGCATCGAGAGGCTTGGTGTTCTTGCACTCGGGATAATTGGGGCAAGCAGCGAACTTGCCGAATCTGCCCGACTTTACGATCATCTTTGCACCGCATTTATCGCATATAATGTCGGTCTCCTCGACGATCGCGGGAGCGGTTTCGTATGCGCTCTTCTTCTCTGCCGCCGCGAGCTCGCGCTCAAAGCCGGTCCAAAATTCGCGAAGGACCTCGGTCATATCGGTCTCGCCCGCTTCGATCTCGTCGAGCTGGCTTTCCATTCTTGCGGTGAACTTGTAGTCAACGATGTCGGCAAAGTCCTCCTTCATCATTGCTGTCGTGACCTCACCGAGCTCGGTGGGAATGAGAGCCTTGCCCTCGCGCTTTACGTAATCGCGGGAGATGATGGTTGTGATGGTGGGAGGAATGGTACTGGGTCTGCCGATACCCTTATCCTCAAGCGCCTTGATAAGGCTTGCTTCGTTATATCTTGCGGGCGGCTCGGTGAAATGCTTTGCGCGGCTTACGTCAACGCAGGGCAGAGTCTGTCCCTCAAGAATATTCGGGATCTTGAAATTCTTGATATCATCGGGGTCATCCGCCTTCTTGACAGCCTCGTCTGTGCCTTCCTCATATACAGCCATATAGCCCTGGAAAGCAACGGTGTATCCGCCGGTGCGGAAAAGATGTCCCGCGGATTCGAAATCGATATTGAGAGTATCAAGCTTTGCGGACTCCATCTGGCTTGCTACAAAGCGCTCCCAGATGAGCTTATAGAGCTTGAACTGATCGGGGGTGAGATAGGACTTGATCTGCGCGGGGAGAAGCGCGACTCTTGCGGGTCTGATCGCCTCGTGCGCGTCCTGAGCGTTTGCCTTTGTCTTATAAACGCGGGGCGTTGCGGGGCAGAAGCTTTCGCCGTATTTTTCAGCGATAAACTCGCGTGCTGCCTCCTGCGCCTCTGTGGCGATACGGAGCGAGTCTGTACGCATATAGGTGATGATACCCTGTGCGCCGCCGTTTGCGGTGCCGAGGTTGATACCTTCATAAAGCTCCTGCGCGGTGCGCATTGTTCTTGCGGACTGGAAGCCGAGTTTTCTTGCAGCCTCCTGGAGCATTGTTGAGGTCGTGAAAGGAGGAGCGGGAGTTTTGTACTTAACGCCTCTCTTGACCGACTTGACGTTCATATCCTTGCCGAGGACAGCGTCAACAACAGCCTTTGCCTCTGCTTCGTTTGAAAGCTTTACCTTGTTGCCGGTTGCGGCGTCGCCGTAGTAACGGACATCGACTGTGCTGCCGTTTGCGTCAAGAGTTGCGGCAACGGTCCAATACTCCTCGGGGACGAATGCGCGGATCTCCTCCTCGCGCTCGACGACGAGGCGGGTCGCAACGGACTGTACTCGACCTGCGGAAAGACCGTGCTTTACTCTCTTCCAAAGAAGGGGGCTGAGCTTGTATCCGACTATACGGTCAAGTATACGGCGCGACTGCTGTGCGTTTACGAGATTGATATCGATCGCGCGGGGCTGCTTGATGGAAGCCTTGATCGCGGTTTTTGTGATCTCGTTGAAGGTTACTCTTTTGAGTTTATCATCGGGAATATCAAGTGCCGCAGCGAGATGCCAGGAAATAGCTTCTCCCTCGCGGTCAGGGTCGGTTGCAAGATATACGGTCTTTGCAGCCTTTGCTTCTTTCTTGAGCTCCTTGATAAGATCGCCCTTGCCGCGGATATTGATATACTTCGGTGTGAAGTCGTTTTCGATATCGATCGCAAAGGTGGATTTGGGAAGGTCACGCACGTGACCCTTGGATGCAACTATCTTATAATTTGAACCAAGACACGCCTGAATGGTGTGAGCCTTGGAGGGTGACTCGATTATTACCAGATTCTTAGCCATACGACTGAGTTTTTCCTTTCGAAAATAGGTTTCGTGCAAAAATGCCTATTTTATATTGTATACTGTTTTTTTTCGCTTGTCAAGAGGAAATTTCAAATTTCTCTTAAATAAGTTCCGCCGGGAGCCGAAGTGATGTATCCCATAACCTCGAGCATAGAGAGATGTCCGACGAGTTCACCCGACAAAATTCCAAGCCCCGCAAAGAAATCCGCACTGACCGGTGTGCCAACGGGCATGGATTCATAAATTTCTTTCATAATGCCGTCGGGAAGCGGCGCGAGAGAATATCTTTTAGGTTCTTTTACCGCTTCGGGCTCGGATCTCTTCTTTTCTTGGCGGCGAACGGGCTTCTTTTCGGGGATGGGTTCGAGCCTGCCGATCTCCTCGCGCGGTGCGGGCTCGGCAATGTATGCGGCGGGAGAAACGCCGTAGTATTTCAAAGTGTTGATATCAAGAGTCGAATTGAGTTCAGCATCAGCAAGTCGGTCGAGATCAATTCCTCTGTCTCCCCTAATGCCGATTATATCGCGCGCTGAAAGTGCTACCCTCGCGCCGTCGCGAATGAGCACGTTGGTTCCGAGAGCGTTGCTGATGCCGACATTGCCGGGGATGGCAAAAATATCTCTGCCCTGTCTTATCGCCTCGCGAGCAGTGAGCATCGAGCCGCTGTTTGTATTGCCCTCAATGACGAGAGTTGAACGCGAAAGTCCGCTGATTATTCTGTTGCGAAGCGGGAAATTGCCGCTCATCGGAGGAGTTCCGGGAGCATACTCGCTGACGAGCGCACCGCGCTCCGCGATGATACCCATAAGCCTTCTGTGAGCGGGAGGGTATACCTTATCAAGTCCGCTTCCGAGAACGGCAATGGTGTCGCCGTTTGCCTCAAGTGCGCCGACGTGTGCGACTCCGTCAACTCCGAGAGCCATACCGCTGACGATAGCGGCGCCTGCAGAAGCAAGCTCATAAGCTATCTTATACGCCATATTCATTCCGTATTCACTCATATTGCGAGTTCCTACGATCGAGGTTGAATATTCATTTTCGGCGCATCTTATATCGCCCTTAACATAAAGTGCATATGGAGGGTTTGGAATCGATTCAAGACGTTCGGGATAGCCCGCTTCGCCTCTGACAAAAAGCCTCACATCTTTTCTGAGGCAGAAATCAGCCGCATCGGATGCGCGTCTGAGATCTTTTCTTGAAAGATTAGCCAACAGTCTTTCAGGAAGACCTATTCTTTCAAGCTCGCCGATATCGGCGCGATAGACGTCATATGCCGTGGAATAGTGCTCAAAAAGCTTTTCATATGCCGTAGTGCCCGCGGAAATGCAGGTCGTAAGCCATATTTCGTAAAGTATTCCTTCTTTTGTGAAGTTGCTCATTTTGCTCCCTCCCCTCTCTTATTTTGCGGAAACTCTTCTCTGCTCCCACATAAACACCGATGCCGCCGTTGCGGCGTTGAGCGATTCTACGCCCTTGCCGGTATTGATGGGCAATATGACCGACAGGTCGGATGCATCGACTGCCGCGCGGCTGAGGCCGTGGCCCTCGTTGCCGATGAGGACTATATCCCTTTCGGTGAGAGCCGACTTTTCGACCGACACCGCCTCGCTGTCGAGAATTGCCGCAAGCACTCTTCTTCCCTCGCAGGAAAAGCGGGCGAGCGCCGCCGGAAGGTCATCGCAGAAAAGTATTTCGCGGGAGAAAATTGCGCCCATTGCGCCGCGAAGCGTTTTGGGGTTATATATATCCGCGCAGTCGGCGGACAGAAGAAGCGTGTCTACCCCGAATGCGGAAGCCGAACGAATGACGGTTCCGAGGTTTCCGGGGTCACGCAAGGATTCGAAAGCCATAATTCTTTTATCCGAAGACGCAAGTTCGGGTATCTCGGACAAAGAAAGTTCTTTATGTATCTCATCGATATATTTCACAACGGCGATGATTCCGTCGGGAGCCTTTTCCTCTGTGATCTTCGAAAAGACCTCGGGAGAAAGCAGTACTGTTTTTGCGCCACTCTTTTCGGCAAGCGGCAACAAGCGGTCTGCCTTTTCGGAGCAGATCGCAACAAGGTCGATATGTGCACCGCAATCAATGGCTTCGCTTACGAGCTTATGACCGTCAATGCGAAAAAGTCGGGTCTTTCTGCGTTCCTTTTTATCAAGGAGGGCACAGAGCTTGACGACCGTGGGATTTTGTCTTGAGGTGATGATTTCCTTAGCGAAAGGCATTCGGATCTCCTCCTGATTTGTCGAATTTTATCAAATTTTACAACGTAAAAATACCGAAACAGGGGCTGTCGCAAACAAAATTTGCATACAGCCCCTATTAATTTAGTGCTTAGAGGGCAGCCTTTGCCTTCTCAACGAGAGCAGCAAAACCAGCCTTATCGCTTACAGCGAGCTCTGCGAGCATCTTGCGGTTGAGCTCGATGCCAGCCTTCTTGAGTCCGTGCATAAAGGTGGAGTAGTTCATACCGTTAACCTTAGCCTCAGCCGAGATACGGGTGATCCAAAGGCGACGGAAATCTCTCTTCTTGAGCTTGCGACCGATGAAAGCGTAGTTACCGCTCTTCATAACGGCCTGCTTAGCCATCTTAAAGTGCTTGCTCTTTGAGCCCCAGTAACCCTTAGCGGCCTTGAGGACTTTATTTCTTCTCTTGCGCGTCATCATCGCGCCCTTAATTCTTGCCATAATTCTTTCCTCCTAAAATTCTTTCGCGGTATCCGATTACTTCTGAATGAGTGCGCGGATGTTCGCAGCCATCTTGCCGTTTACATACTCGCCGGTACGAAGATGTCTCTTTCTCTTCTGATCCTTCAGACCGAGCTTATGACGGTGATGCGAGTGTCCCATCTTTACCTTGCCGTTTCCGGTTACCGAGAAACGCTTTGCAGAGGCCTTGTGTGTCTTAACTTTTCCCATTTTTGTATCTCCTGTGATAAATTATTTTTTCTTTTATTCGGCTTTCGCCGAGCGAGCCGCGCTTGCGGCAGGTTGACTTATTTCTTAATGGGGTTTACTATCATGGTCATCAGCTTGCCCTCGAGATTGGGAGTCTTATCGACTGTTCCCGCCTCGCTTACAGCTTCACGGAAACGCTCAAGGATCTCCTTACCGATCTCCTGATGGCTCATCTCACGTCCGCGGAAACGCAATACGGCCTTGACCTTATTGCCTTCACCGAGGAAGCGCATTGCATGCTTGACCTTGGTTTCGAAGTCGTGGTTTTCGATACGGCAGGAAAGCTGTACCTCCTTGACCTCGATGATATTCTGCTTTTTCTTTGCTTCCTTCTCTCTCTTTTCCTGCTCATAGCGGTAGCGGCCGTAGTCAACTATGCGACATACAGGGGGCTGTGCATTGGGGGAAATGAGGACAAGGTCGAGACCCTTGTCGTATGCGGTGCGAAGGGCGTTGTCGGAAGACATAATACCGATCTGCTCACCGTCGGGTCCGATAACTCGTACTTCTTTAGCCTTGATGCTCTCGTTTACGAGTAATTCTTTTGCAGCTATAACAGCTCACCTCCGAAAATAAAAAATGACACGAAGAAACTCCGTGCCGCACAAGATCATACTGCTCCCGAAGAGGAACAGCTTGAAATTATTAACACCTGCGCGCCCTTGCGGCAGGGTGAGAACGGAGAGTTCTTCTTTATTGCCGATAAATTATACCACACCTCTGCGCATTTGTCAATAGGTTTTTGAAATATTTTTTCAATTATCCAAAATATTTTTCTTTTTTCCGAAATTACTTGACAAGTGCGGCGCTCGATGATACAATAATAACGGTTATTACCAATCATATATTAAGGAGAATTAAATATGAAACGTGAAGAAATGAAAATCGGCTCTTCGAGCTGTTTTACCGGAAGTCTTGCAGAGGAAGCTCTTGCTCCTCTTGCTAAAGCGGGACTTGATTACCTTGAATACACGGGAAACTACATTTTCTATATGAGAAACTGCGACTTCCCGAAGAATGCGGAAAAGATCCTTGAGACCGTCAGAAAGAGCGGGCTCGAGCCTTGGTCCTTCCATCTTCCCTTCTCGCGCAAGCTTGACATTTCGAATGCAGACAAAGAACTGCGCGCTATTACCATTGTAACCAACCGCACACTTATCGAAGCCGCTGCTCGCGCAGGAGTGAAGGTAATCGTACTTCATCCCTCTTCCGAGCCGATTGCAGACGAGGATCGTCCCGAAAGACTTCGTCTTTCCCGCGAAGCGATCATCGAACTCGCAGAGGTCGCAAAGGAAAACGAAGTTCGCCTTGCAGTTGAAAACCTCCCCAGGACCTGCCTTACCAGAACATCGGATGAAATGATCGAGCTTGTCAAGGGCACGGGCGCAGGCGTTATCTTCGATACAAACCACAATCTTATCGAGGACAACGTTGATTACATCAACAACGTAGCCGATGCGGGACTTGAGCTCCTTTCGATACATATTTCCGACTATTACCGCGATGAAAACGGTGTTCTTGACGAAAGACACACTCTTCCCGGCACAGGCATCAACAAGTGGAACGACATCGTTGACACTCTCGTTGCACGCGGATATGAAGGTCCTCTTATGTATGAGGTTCCCGCAAAGGCAAAGAACCGCGATCCCGAAAATCCCATCACGCCCGAAGAGCTTACTCAGAATATGAGAGACTTGAGGGATGGGAAGATAAAATAAGTGCAGAATGCAGAGTGCAGAGTGCAGAATGAAGGAATATTTTCGCTGAAGCGAAAATAAGATCAATAATTTTGTGCTGTGCTGATAAAATTTTGTGTAATGCAAAAGTTATAACAAGTAAATTGAAAATCTCGGATATTTTGAAGCGAACTTCTCAATATCCGAGATTTTTTGATTTGGGTCTAACTCAACCACTTAATAATGGATCATCAACACCAAATTAAATTATCACAATAGCCGATTTCCGAGCAACGCGAGGAAATCATCCTTAACTCTGCACTCTGCACTCTGCACTCTTTTACCCCAGCTTATCTATCGTATCATTAAACGACGTAAGCTGTCTCTTTACCGCCTTGCTCTGTGTTGCCCAGGCGGAGGAAAGCGAGTTGTTGGCATAGCCGTTCCAAAGCGCGGAGGTAACGTCGATTCCGAAAACTTCCGAAATGTCATAGCAGATGGTCGCCTTTACAACGTCGAGCATTTCGATGTCATAGGGGTCGTTGGTACGTCTGGTCTTGACGGTGATCTCGTAATATGCGGGCATTACGGTACGGCTTGATTCATAAGCCCAATAATCCATAACGTTTGCGATCATACCGTAATCAAGCTTTTCAGAATTCGGGATGCCCCAGATATTCGAAAGCTTATCCATCTTATGGTAATAGGACTCCTGATCTGCGGAGAACTTCGGGTTGGGGGCAATGCCGTAGCCGTCGCCTTCCATATCACTTACCTGATTGGTAACAGCCATATTGGCCTGAACGAAGAGGAAGTGATCCTGCGCGAAAAGATTTCTGCAATAGTTATACTTGTTGCCGAAATCGGAATAGTCCGCGCCGTTCGATGCCGCACTGTAGTCAAGGCAAGTATTGCCCTTCAGTACTGAGGAAAGCTTTGCGAAGATATTGTCGATCTTTTCAAGGTCGGGGTTAACGATCAGATGGCCGTCTGCGTCCTTTTCCGAGAACTTGATGCCGCAACCGATGAGCATATGGATGGCGTTGCCGTTTGTGGCACCCGTTTCCATAAGAAGGCCGTAAACGTCCGAGCCGGTTCTTTCGCCGTCGCCGTCATCGGTGTAAACCGCATTGACGAGGCTGAGGAAATTATCGAGTGTCCAGTTGTTTTCCTGAATATAAGTATGAGGGCTCGTGAGCTGATAATCCTTGATAAGATTCTTGTTGAAGAAGAAGAATCTTGCGCCCGCAAGGTTGCTGACGCTGGTATCGTTTGCCATGATGAAGAGCTTGCCGCCCATCTCATAGCCCTCGGCGCAGTTTGCATCCCACCAAGGATTTGTAAAATCGAGTCCCAGTTCGTTAAAATCATAAAGGTAGCCGCTCGTGGCAAGAGAAGCAAGGCTTTCTCTCTGATTGAGGATAACGTCGAAATCAAGCATACCGGCATCGACTCCGTTTTTAACGCTCGTCGATATACTGTCAGAAGCCACCTGCTCGATCTTGATGCCGTATTTTTCTTCCGTGTTGGTATTTCTGGTATACACGGCAGAGCTCATAACGTCGGTGGGTTCCTCGGTTCCGATATAAAACGCGGGATACGAGGAGGCAGAAGGGCTGCGGGAAATAATGACGAAAGAATCTCCGCCGTAATTTGCCTCGGGGAAGACTGGAGTTGTATCCTCCTCTGTCGCCGCGGCGGTATCGGGAGTATTTTCGGTTGCCGCAGGGGTAGCGGACGTTTGCTCATTCTCTTTGCCGGTGTCGGCACAGGATGCAAATACACATGAAGTCAAAAGAATAAAACCGATCAAAATGAGTGAAGTAAATCTCAAAGTAGCTTTTTTCATAACAGACCTCTCAAAATCAAAATTTCAACAAACACATTGGTTGATATTAATATTATACATATTTTTTAATTACTTGTCAATAATTTGTTGATAAATTTTAGCTCGTTTGAGAAAAAATACAAAAAAGCAGCATCCTTCAATGCTGCCAAAATCATATAAAAAGCAACAACGGCGACCGATCCCCGCGTAAAAAAAGATATCATAAGCTTGATACTCCGCAGAAAAAGGTGACCGTTGTGCATTCGAGGCCGCGACGCTATTGCGTTGCGTACCGACATTATACTACATTTTCGGCGAAAAGTAAATGTTAAAAATGACGAATATTCGCACAAATTTTCGTGCAAAAGCAACAATGTAGAATTTTGGGTTCAAAAGTGCACCGTTTTTAGTGCATTTTCACAACGACAAGTGGTGCGACACGTCAAATGTTACAAAAAGCCAAAACCTATTTAGGGCAAAATCACGAAAAGCGCCGTCAGCACTTGAAAAGCCGGAAACATCTAATTTTCACTTTTTTCAATAAATATTGCAATAACATATAGATTTTTTTCAAAATGTATGCTATAATATTATAATAATATAATCACATAATTTGCGCGTTTGCGGTTTTAAGCACTCTGCGCGTACCGAAAGGATAAATAAATGTCGCAATACACTGAAAGAATCGATAAACTCACTCTTCCCGTAGTCCCCTTGGGCGATGCGGTCGCATTTCCGCCCTTTCCGATAGATTTTGAATCCGACAGCAAGGAGGCTATTGCCGCTGTTGAAGCCGCTGCCGGGGCAGGTATGATGGTCTTCCTCGTTTCCGAGGACGGTGAACTGGCGGAGAACGAATTTCCCGACAATCTCTGCCGCGTCGGAACCGTTGCAAAGATCAGGCAGAGCGTCAAGAATGACGGAAGCATTCATTTGCTTTGCGAATGCCGCGCACGTGCATCGGTCATTGATTACAGACGCACGGGCAAAATTGCAACTGCCACTCTGATCGCAAAAGAGATCTCTCTCGCCGACAACGGCGGAGTCCGCGGCGAGGCATATTGCCGCAAGCTTCTTGATGCGCTCGAAGAAATGCTCGAATTCGTCGGAAAAGCTTCAAGTGCTATCCGTACCGAGGCATCAAATATGGTCGATCCCTCTCTTCTCTGCGATTTTATCGCATCTGCGGTTCTCGTCCGTCAGACCGATAAGCAGGCGATACTTGAAGAATTTGATCCCTTTGACCGTTGTGAGCTTCTTATAAGCGTACTTAAAAGCGAATGCGATCTGATGCGCTATGAGCACGAGATCCAGGAAAAGGCAAGGGGCAGGATCGTTCAGGGTCAGCGCGAATATTACCTTCGCGAGCAGCTCAAGATCATTGAGGATGAGCTTGGTATGAACGAGGACGATCCCGATGATTGCACAGCAAAGATCAGAAACGCAGACCTCCCCGATGAAGTCCGCGAGAAGCTCTTTAAGGAAAACGACCGACTTTCGAAGACCCCCTTCGGCTCTGCCGAGGCTGCTGTTCTTCGCAACTATATCGAAACTGTTCTCGAGCTTCCCTGGAACAAGAGAACAAACGACCGCGTAAGCGTTGCGGCGGCAAAGAAGATCCTTGATGCCGATCACGACGGTATGAAGAAGGTCAAGGAGCGTATTCTTGAGTACCTTGCCGTCAAGCAGCTTTCGCCCGATCTTAAGAATCAGATCATTTGTCTTGTCGGCCCTCCCGGCACCGGTAAGACATCTATCGCGGCTTCTATCGCAAACGCGATGAACCGCAAATATATCCGCGTTTCTCTTGGCGGTATCCACGATGAATCCGACATCCGCGGTCACAGAAAGACATATGTTGCCTCAATGCCCGGACGCATTATGGCGGCAATGGAAAAGGTCGGTGTCAAGAATCCTCTTATGCTGCTTGACGAGATCGACAAACTCACGTCGGATTCTCGCGGCGACCCCGCATCGGCACTTCTCGAGGTTCTTGACCCTGAGCAGAACAAGACCTTCCGCGACCATTTCATAGAGCTTGATTTCGACCTTTCGGAATGTCTGTTTATCACCACGGCAAATACTCTTGATACCATCCCGCGTCCTCTTCTCGACCGAATGGAGGTCATTGAGCTTTCAAGCTACACGCGCCGCGAAAAGCTTTCGATAGCACGAAATCACCTGCTCCCGAAGCAGTCGAAGCGTCACGGGCTTGACGGACGCAAGTTCAGAATGACCGACGATGCCATTTACGAGATCATTGATTGCTACACCCGTGAGGCAGGCGTTCGTAACCTTGAGCGCACCATCGCGGAGCTTTGCCGTAAGGCTGCAAAGAAGATCGTTGAATCCGAAGGCAGCGTCAAGCGCGTCAGCATTGATAAAAATGATATTGCTTCCTATCTCGGAGGCAGAAAGATCCTCCCCGAGCTTTCGGCGAAGGATGATCTTGTCGGCGTTGTAAACGGTCTGGCATACACCGAAGTTGGCGGAGATATGCTCAAAGTCGAGGTTGCCGTTCTCGAGGGAACGGGCAAGCTTGAGCTTACGGGTTCTCTCGGTGACGTTATGAAGGAATCCGCAAAGGCGGCTCTCACATATATCCGCTCGATCGCGGCGCGCTACGGTATCCCCTCCGATTTCTACAAGACCAAGGATATACATATCCACGTTCCCGAGGGTGCGGTGCCCAAGGATGGCCCTTCGGCGGGCGTCACTATGACGACCGCGCTCTGCTCGGCTCTTTCGGGCATTCCCGTTCGTCACGATGTGGCTATGACAGGAGAGGTCACGCTCACCGGCAGAGTTCTTGCCATCGGCGGACTCCGCGAGAAGACGATGGCCGCATATGCCGCGGGCATCAAGACCGTGCTCATCCCCGCAGACAACGAAGTAAACCTTGAGGAAGTGGATGAAGAGGTTCGCGCTAACATAAAATTCATCACCTGCCGCACCGCGGATGATGTTCTCTCCCACGCGCTTGTATCAACACCTTCGGATGAGATATTCTCCGAGAACGACAAGGCTGATGACGGATTCCGGAACGCGCTTTCGGGCGTTATCATCAAAAATCCCGCGGCAGACATCACGACCATAAGAGGCAAAAAACATGGCAATTAATATTCAGAATTCAAATCTTGAGATAACCGCGGGCAGGATCGATCAGTTTCCCGGCCGCGCGATCCCGCAGATAGTTTTTTCGGGCAGATCAAACGTTGGCAAAAGCTCGCTGATCAACACCATGCTCGGTAGAAAGTCGCTCGCAAGAGTCAGCTCTGCTCCCGGTAAGACCATCACCGTCAATTTCTATAACGTTGACAACAAGATAATGCTCGTCGACCTTCCCGGCTACGGATTTGCAAAGCGTCCCGAGCACGAGCGCAAGCGTTGGTCTGCGCTGACGGACGGCTATTTCACCAACAATCCGAATTTCGACCGTCTCAAGCTCGCGGTTCAGCTTGTTGACCTCGAAGTCGGACCCACACAGGATGACCTGATGATGATCAACTATCTCGCGCAGATGGAGATCCCCTTCGTCATCGTTGCATCGAAAGCAGACAAACCCAACAAAACAAACCGCGCAAAGGCTCTTGAGCTCCTTCACAACCACGAGGCTATTCCCGAGGGAACCGAGATCATCCCCTTCTCGGCAAAATCGGGCGAGGGCAAGGAGCAGCTTTGGAAGTTATTCTTCGCGGTCACATCGCAAAAATAAACTAAAATGTTCAGATATCTTATTACCAATGGCTTGGAAGGAATGCAGGGGTATTTTATCTCGCTCGCCCTTTCCTTGCCGATAATCCTATTTTCGCTGACCGTTCACGAATGCGCGCATGGTTGGATGGCTATGAAGCTTGGCGACCGTACTGCGTATAATCTCGGCAGACTCACTCTCAATCCGTTGAAGCATCTTGATCCGATAGGCTTTGTCTGTATGCTCGTTTTCGGCTACGGATGGGCAAAGCCCGTGCCGATAGTGACAAGAAACTTCAAGAATCCTCGCAAGGGTATGGCGTTTTCCGCCATTGCGGGACCGATAAGCAACCTGCTTCTCGGTCTGTGCTTCGTCATTCTTTATTACGTCGCGCAATACGTGATCTACCTCATTGTGGGTTTCGGAAGCTCAATGACCGAGCGTGCTTTTATCATCTCTCAGCTCGTTCTCATATTCTTTTCTATGGGAGCGCGACTGAATGTGTATCTTGCGGTATTTAACCTTCTCCCCGTGCCCCCCTTCGACGGCTCGAGATTTTTCTACATTTTCCTGCCGACAAAGTGGTACTTCAAGGTTATGCAGTACGAAAGATACATTATGATCGGCATTCTTGCTCTGTTTTATTTCGGTATCCTTTCCGTACCGCTTGACTTCATCTCGGGACTGATACTTGACGGCATGTATTGGCTTGTCGGGCTCATCCCGATCTTCTGAGGATATTTATGGAAGAAATCATTTCATACAAGCTTGAGAAATTTGAAGGTCCCCTCGACCTGCTTCTCTCGCTGATCAAAAAGAACAAAATGCAGATCGAGGACATTCCGATCGCCCTCATCTGCGAGCAATACATTGAATATATCGCAAAGGCGCAAAAGCTCGATATGGAGCTTGCGGTCGAATTTCTCGTTATGGCGAGCGATCTTATGCTCATCAAGAGCAAGATGCTTCTGCCGCGTGAGGAAGACGAGGAAGAGGAAGACCCCCGTGCAAAGCTTGCCGATGCTCTTGCGCGTCTTGAGGCGGCAAAAAGCGTTGCGGGTGAGCTTGGAAAGCGTTACGCGCAGTATAGCGGTCGTATGGCAAAGGATTCGGAGGATATTTCACCCGACAAAACATACGTCAAGGACTACGATGCTGCCGTTCTCGTTCCCGCGATGCGTCGCGTTCTTGCCGAATATCGCGATACCGAAGCGATCTCGACAGGACTTGTGCGCCCGATCGTAGCGCGCCCGATAGTGCCCGTCCGCATCAAAATCATGGGCATTATGAAGCATTTCAAGGATCTTGATTCAAGGCCTTCTCTCGGCGAGCTTCTTGACGAGGCTGACACGCGCCCCGAGCTTGTTGCGATCTTCATCGGTGTGCTTGAGCTTATAAAAATGAAGCGTGTGCTTCTTGTTGAAGAGCTCGATGAATTCGGCAACCCGCGCGGAATTGGGACGAGATTCAAGGCGAATCCCGAATTCGGCACCGAGCTTCCCGACGACCTTGAGATCGACGGCTACAATGAATAATATAAAGGTAAACAAAATGGAACAGGAAAATAAACTTTCGGAAATTCGCAAGATAGAGGGCGCACTTGAGGCAATACTCTTTGCGGCGGGTCATCCCGTCAGCTATGACAAGATCGGCGAGGCGCTCGAGCTGACGCCGGGCGATGCAAAAAGGATCGCAGAGCATCTTGCGGAAAAATACAATTCCAACACCGACGGCGGCATTATGATGCTCCTCTTCCCCGACACCTGCCAGCTTTGCTCGCGCGAGGATTATATTCCCTACGTCCGCATAGCTCTCGGCATTCGCAGAGGCGGTAATCTCTCGAACTCCGCGCTCGAGGTGCTTGCCATCGTCGCATACAACCAGCCCGTAACACGTTCCTTTATCGACACGGTGCGAGGCGTTGATTCGGCTTACGCGGTAGGTTCGCTTATAGATAAAGAGCTTATCGAACCCTGCGGCAGACTTGATGCCCCCGGAAGACCTACACTTCTCGCAACCACGGAGAAATTTTTGCGAGTCTTCGGACTCAACAACCTCGGCGAGCTTCCCGAGGGCGGTGCGCTCCGCGGCGCGGCTGACGCCCTTCTTGAGGCAGAGGAGGAAAACGAACAGCTTTCCATCGACGTTGATGAAGAAGATTCCGAAGAGACGGCCGAGGAAGAAACAGAGGAGCTTTACGTTCCCGACGAGGAATAATTCTACTTAACAACAAGTAAGGCAGGTGATACATCTGATCGCGCTCTACATCATCGGCGGCATATTGCTGTTTTTCGCCTTTATAGCATCGCTGCGTGCCGAGGTTTTAATTGCATATTCGGATGAATTCGCCCTGACCGTTCGGGTGCTCGGCATACCGATAAAGATTCTTCCGAAGAAAAAAAAGAAAGTAAAGATCTCCGCCTACTCGCGCAAGAACCGCGCAAAATACGAGGCGGCAGAAAAAGAAAAAGCTCTTAAAAAAGCAAAAAAGAAAGCAGAAAAGAAAAAGAAACAAGAGGCTGACAAGGAAAAGAAGAAGGCTGACAAGGCGGCGGGCAAGGCAAAGCCCAAAAAGCCGATCGGTGATATCATCGATATGGTGCGCGATCTTGTTGCGGTTGCCGTTTTGCGCTTTGCAAAGCATCTTCGCGTTCGTATTGCACGGTTGCATATCGGAGTCGCAACGGGGGATGCTGCATCAACGGCGATCCTTTACGGCGCCATTGCTCCCTCTGTGGCGTGCATTGCCGCTCTTCTTGACTCAACCTCTACTCTTCGCCATCCGGCGAAAACCGACGTTGACATTCACGCCGACTATCTTTCCGAAAAGATGCAGATAGACGTTGAGATCGGATTTTCGATCTGTGTATGGCAGCTCTTCGACATTCTCTTCCGCACGGGCTTCAGGCTCATCAAACATTTGTAAAACATTATTTGATTGATATATGATAGGATCTAAAGCTATGGCAAACGAAAACAAGCTTCAGGAAATCATCGCCGCGTCCCTCGAAAATATACGTTCTATGGTTGACGCAAACACCGTTATCGGCAATCCCATCAACACCCCTCAGGGAACCACCATCATTCCCGTATCGAAGGTATCTCTCGGCTTTGCTTCGGGCGGTCTTGACTATGCAGGCAAGAGCGAGGAGGCTGTACGCGCTCGTCTTCAGAATTTTGGCGGAGGCGGAGGCACCGGTCTTTCCGTTGTTCCCGTTGGTTTCCTTGTTGTTTCGCCCGACGGAAACGTTGACATGATCAACGTTGGTATGGAATACAAGAGCGGCCCTATCGAGCAGGTTGCCGACGTTGTTGAGCGCGCTCCCGAGATCATTGCAAAGATCAAGGCATTCTTCGCAAAGGATGCGGAGCCCGATACCGACGAAGAATAAGCATATCTTTCACACCTTCGAAATATATTTTCATAAGAATATATTTCGAGGTGAAAAATGAATATCCCGCGCAAGCTTATCGCTTTACTGCTGTGCACCCTGACTTTATTGCCCGCTCGGGCTTTTCCCGTTTCGGGTGTACCCGAATATCATACCGCAGAAGAAAACCTGCCGACTGTTCCGCTTGATATAGCGACATCGGCGGGCTCTGCGGTGCTTCTTGATGCAAGCGGACCGAGTATTCGCACTTTGTGGGCTCAAAACGCAGACAAGAGGAGAGGCCCCGCAAGCACGACAAAGGTCATGACCGCTCTCGTTGCGGCGGAGAAAATGCCGCTATCGGCAAAGATAACCGTACCTAAAGAAGCTGTTGGGATCGAAGGCTCATCCGTCTATCTGACAGAGGGCGAAGTCTTTACGCTTGAGGAATTGCTTTGCTGTACTCTGCTTGAATCTGCAAACGATGCCGCAACGGCGGTCGCTATTGCGGTTGGCGGAAGCATTGAGGGCTTTGCAGCGCTTATGAATGAGAAATGCGCGGAGCTTGGGCTTGTTGATACTCATTTTACAAACCCGCACGGGCTTGACCACGAAGAGCACTATACAACAGCGCGCGAGCTTGGAATCATTGCCGCGGCGGCGCTCGAAAACGAGGCTTTGCGGAAAATATTCTCTACATATAAAATGACAGTTGCCGCGCCCGAGGGCGGAGTGCGTTTGCTTATCAATCACAATCGGCTGCTTAAGTCGATCGAAGGCTGCATAGGCGTCAAAACGGGGTACACCAAGTCAAACGGCAGGTGTCTTGTTTCTGCGGCTGAGCGCGACGGATTGCGCCTCATTGCAGTAACACTCGATGACGGTAACGATTGGCACGACCACACTGTGATGCTGGAGGCGGGCTTTGAAGCCTACGAGCAGGTTAAGCTTTGCGAATATACGGGCATTGAGCTACCCGAGATAGCAGTAATCGGCGGCGAACAATCGCGCGTGAGAACAACTTTATCGGATGAAGTTTACGTAACTCTCCCGAGAATAGGTACAAAAATCGATTACAAGATAGAAAGCATCACTTCCCTTCCCGCACCGGTGTCGCGCGGGCAGGAGGCGGGGGAGATCATCTTCACTTGCGAGGGCAAGGAGATCGCACGCATACAGCTTGTGACCGCATACGCTGCGGCAAAGAAAAAAGAAAAAGGATTTTGGGAAAGGCTCTTTTCTTGAGTCTTCAAATAATATAATGGAAAAGATCAGACTTCAAAAATATTTTACCGACTGCGGAGTGCTTTCGCGCCGTGCCGCAGAACGCGAGATCGAGGCGGGGCACGTTAAGCTCAACGGGCAGATCGCTAAGATCGGAGACAAGGTCATGCCGGGCGTTGACAAGGTCGTCTGGAACGGCAGAGGCATCGTTTTCAAGAAGAACGTTGCCAAGAGGGTTATTGCTCTCAACAAGCCCCGCGGATACGTTTGCACGGCTTCGGATGAGCAAGGCAGAAAGATCGTCACCGAGCTTGTTGAGGACGCGGGCGGCAGACTTTACCCCATCGGACGCCTTGATATGCAATCCGAGGGTCTTCTGCTGATGACCGATGACGGCGAATTCGCTAACCTTATGATGCACCCACGCCACCATATTCCGAAGGAGTACAAGGTCAGCGTCAAGGGCAAGGTTGACGAAAAGGCGCTTGAGATCCTTCGCTCCGCGCTTGTTATCGACGGTTACAAGATCACTCCCGCGGAGGTCGAAGTGCTTGATACACAAAATGACGGTGCGCGCCTCAACTTTGTGATCTTCGAAGGTAGAAACAGACAGATTCGCAAGATGTGTGAGGCAGCGGGACTTACCGTCACACGTCTTCGCCGTGTAAAGATCGGTCCTATCTCTGTCAACGGCATCGCGCCCGGCACTTGGAGAAAGCTGCGCGACGATGAAGTTGCCTGGCTGCGCCGTATGGCAAAGCTGAAGCCCGAAATCAAATACGAAGAAGAATAATATTCGGCCCGTCGGTGCTCTGCTCCGACGGGGTTTTACAATATATTCCGACAAAAGTCGAGGATAAACACTATATTTTGTGTTTTCTATGGTAATTTGTGGTAATTCTGCACAAATGCGACGGCATATTTTTGTGCAATCTTTTTCTGCTTACCCTATTGCAAAATTTGGAGATTTATGGTAAAATATTACTGTAAAAATTATCCATTTGGAGGAATAAAAACGTATGGAAAAGATTATCAAGATACTTATTGCAGATGAAAACGATAATGACCGCCGCAGACTTGCCGATGGGCTTCGCAGATCGGGCTTTCACAGAATAGATGAGGTGCAGAACGGCGAGGGCGTCATTGACCGCATTGCGGGCGGGAATTATGACATTGTTATAGTTGACGTCTGGCTTTCAAAGCTTGACGGCATCGGTATCCTCCGTCAAAGCCGTGCCATTGACTTTGGCGGTGCGCTCCCTCCTCTCTTTATCGTGACCTCTTCGATCTCAAGTCAGAACATTTTCGTCGATGCAATGAATGCGGGCGCGGCGCTTTGCCTGCTCAAGCCCATCGACCCCGCAAGCCTTGCCGAGCATCTGCAAAGTCTTGGACGCGACCGCGCTGTTCGTGAATCGGGAACGCCCGACATTGAAACGCAAGTCACAAAGATCATCCATCAGATCGGCGTGCCCGCGCACATAAAGGGCTATCAGTATCTCCGCACGGCGATCCTGCTCACAATACGCGACAGCGATGTAATCAATTCTGTGACGAAGGTCCTCTACCCCACCGTCGCGAAGAAATATCAGACAACGACCTCGCGCGTTGAAAGAGCGATCCGCCACGCTATCGAGGTCGCCTGGGATCGCGGCGACGTTGAAACGCTGAATTCCTATTTCGGTTACACCATTCAAAACGACCGCGGCAAGCCCACAAACAGCGAGTTCATTGCGATGATAGCCGATAATCTTCGTTTGAAATATAAATTGTATAAATAAATCCGTTTTTCCTCTGAAATCGTCACTCTTGGTGCATTGATTCTATGTTTTGTGGTTGGAACTGAATATTATAGGCATTTTTAAGAGTTCGATAAAAATAAAGTTGAGCTGACTCCTTTCACCGCGGAAGCTACGAAAGAGGTCAGCTCGATCATATTATATTGAAAATTATATCAAAAAACGACAAACATGAACAAGTCTTAACGTTTAGCCTCTTTTCTTCTTCCTCTTCTTATCCACCAGTTCGTCGAGCTCTTCGACGGTTTCGTTGGTGATGGGTTCGGTGCCGCCGGAGTAGCGGGCTGCGGTGTAGGTATCGAAGAGGGTATGTTCGAGGTCTTCGTGCGCGAGGTCGCGCTCCATTTTGGCGGGGGTGTATTTTGGGGCGATGCGGTAACCCTCGCGGATCTTGCCGAACATGAATTCGGTGAAGATGTAGCGGATGCGGGTGGCGTTGTCGGCGTCGTTCCACGGGTGAGGATTCTTCATCTTGTTGCGGCGGCGTTTTGAGCCGATTCGCTCCTTGAAGACGAAATCGCGCTCGTCCTCTCCTTTGACACGCTTGCGCTCGATGCCGAGTTTTTTGGCAACTCGTTTAACGATCTTGTCAAAGAATTGCGATATAGCTTTTGATATGCGCGAGGTAATTTTTGATATTTTTTCGCGCATTTTGCGGTCGAACATCTTTTTGAGTGACTTCCAGCCGAGCCACAGTCCGCCGCCGAACATTACAAGCGCGATGCCTTGGAGGACGTAATTCCCTATCGAAAGCGTGAAGATCAGCGCGCCGTAAAAGACGGAAAAGGTGTAGATGATCGTGAGCACGACGCGGATCGGTGAAAAGCCGCGTGATTCTTTGAGTGCAGTTATGATTCCTTTTAGCTTATTCATTTTCCGCCTCCTCGCTGAAAAAGAGTTCGGGGAGCGAATACACGCGGACGCCGTTGCCTCTGCGCTCAAGCTCGAACGCGCGGGCGTCGGTCTCGGGGGTCTGACAGAGGACGAAGATCAGGATCTCCGCGCTGTTTTCTCCCGTTTCAAGAAGTTCGTCAAGAAGCGCGGGGAAAGAGCCTCCGTCGGCAGCGCGCATTGATGCCATTGTCTTGAAAATATCAAGCATATGCGGCTCTCCGCCCTCAAGAGGGAATCTTTGCATCATCGTGCCGTCCTGACCCTTGCAGTTGGCGAAATAGCCGACGCCGTAACCGTCATAGATCGCTTGTCTGATGATGTACGCGGAATAGGAAAGGGCGAGCTCGGTGAGGCGTTCGTATTCCTCGCCGTCGATGCCGCAGTCGCGCTCGAGGTGGTAGTCCATAAACACGCAAAGGCGGCGTGCGGCGCAAAAATCGCGGTCGTTGACCATCAGCGGAGTTGCACTTCTGCGCGAACCGAGCCAGGTCTTGGCGCTTGCTTTGAAATTGATCTGCGAAACGGGATCGCCGAAGCGATAGTCTCGGACACCCGAAAGCGAGAAAGGATCGGCAAAGAGCTGGCGAAGCGCTCGCTCCTCACCCTGCATCATACTGACTGCGGGGAGCGCGGGATCGATCTCGAAGGGGCGCGGATAAACGTATATATCGGCGGGGCACTCGAAGACCTCCTCGCCGAGTTTTTTGCGCACTATCGCGCTTTGGAGCTTATAATGCCCACGCCTGAGGCAAGTCAGCTTGTGACGGCGTCGGATGCGCATATAGGGCCAAAGGTTGAAGCGGCTGATAAAATACTGCATTCCGTCCTTTTTGGGCGGCTCAAAGCCCGAAAGGCGGAGCTCGTTATAGAGATATGCTTCAATATCGACTGCAAGAAGCGGGAAGAAACCGTTATTGACCACGGTTTCGATCAGCTCGACTTCGTCACCCGCATAGACTCCCTTTTCGGTGAATTCACGAGAATACGAGATGTTTTTCAGATTCTTTTCGCGCAGGCGGAGGTAGATCTTCCACAAGATCCACAGCACAAGCGCCACAACAAGAGTCCAAAAAACATAAGGGAACACGGGGGATTGAAGGAACTTGACGAAGCCTTCGATAAGCCCTGCAAGCAGTCGGAGAAAAACGTCAACTACGGAGTTCATCAGAGATTTTCAAAGACCGCTTCGGTGGGGACGCGGGTCGATTTGATGATATTTTCAACGATCTCGCCGACCGCGTTCTTTCTGATCCTTGCGGCGGATTCGAGCATTATGCGGTGCTCGAGAACGGGATGGGCGGCGCGCTGAATGTCGTCGGGAAGAACGTAAGAACGTCCCGCAATTGCGGCGTATCCCTTTGCCGCCTTCATCAGCGCAAGCGCGCCACGGGGGCTGACGCCGAGAACCACGTGGGGGTATGATCTTGTCGCTTCGACTATGTAGGAGATGTACTCCATAAGCTCGGGGCAGATGTAGATCTCGGGGAGCGCCTTGATAGCCTCGCAGAGCTCCTCCTCGCTGACAACGGCTTCGAGCTCATCAAGAGGGCTCGCCTTATCAAAACGCGCCAGAATGCCCACGTTTTCGGCGTGGGAGGGGTATTCCATTCTTCCCTTCATAAGGAATCTGTCAAGCTGTGCTTCGGGGAGAGGGAATGTGCCGAGAGTTTCGACGGGGTTCTGCGTTGCGATAACCATAAAGGGATCGGAGAGGCGCATTGTTTTGCCGTCGATGGTTGCCTGACGCTCCTCCATACACTCAAGCAGACCCGACTGCGTTTTCGGAGTTGCGCGGTTGATCTCGTCGGCGAGAAGAATGTTGGTGAAAACGGGACCGGGAACGAATTCGAACTCGGATGATTTCATATTGAAAAAGTTGATACCGGTGATGTCGGAGGGGAGAAGGTCGGGGGTGAACTGAATGCGCTTGAAATCGCAGCCCACGCTCGCGGCGAGGGATTTGATAAGCACCGTCTTGCCCGTGCCGGGAACGTCCTCAAGAAGAACGTGACCGCCCGCAAGAAGTGCGACGCAGATCATATCTATGGTCTCGGTCTTGCCGACGATCACCTTTCCGATATTCTCTTTGATTCGGGTATATACGCTTGTGATAAGCTCGGTATTTGCCATTGTTGCCTCCGTTTATTTTGTGATTTTAATTGCTCCCGCAAGATAGTGTGCGCTCGATTCGGCAAGAGTTGCGGCTCTGCCGCCGAGAATTGAATGCAGTTTCATAATTTTTTCGTGTGCTCGTTTTTCGTCGGAGGCGAAATTGCTTGCCACACCGACTATGTTTCCGCCGTCGATCCAATCAAACAAGCGTTTGCGGCGCAAGAGATTGGTCACGCCGAGGAGCGCGGATGCATCAATGATGCCCTTATATCCAAGCTTGAATAGATCCTTTACGTATCCCTCGGGGCAACGGTCGATGTGCGAGATCAGGATCTCGTAATCTGCCATTTTGATGGCATAAAGAGTATCGAGCAGGTTGGTTTCCCAGATGCCCTCGGGCATATCGACGATTATCGTTCGTGTGCCGTAAATCGCAAGTGAGCCGATATCGGATATGTACTTCAACCGCTCGTCAAGATAGACCTCACTTCCGAGATAGAGCACGGGGCACTTTTTCGGCATATTCTCCGAAAGGGTGTAAAGGATCTGCTCACGAAGCGTGGTGAATTCCGCGACGCTCATTTTTGCGGGGTAATAGCGCGGAGTCAGCACGGCAGCCGCAACGCCCGCGGAATAAAGTGTACGGAGTATGTCGGCGCATATTTCGACATCCTTTGAGCCACCGACAAAGCCGGGCAGCACATTGCCGCCAAGATCGATCTGCATCTTCTCCGCCCTCTCTTTCTTAATTGCATAATAATATAATTATGTACTATTTTTTGCGTTTTGTCAAGTCTTTTTGTGTAAAATACTTGTCAGGACGGCAAAAGAGTGGTATAATTATATTATTAAACCTAAAGGACGACAAAAATGAAGCATATACTCCTTATCACAACGGGCGGAACAATCGCATCCGCCGCGGGCGCGGACGGTCTTGTTCCAACAGTTTCGGGTGAGCGTCTGCTTGAGCACATTCCCGAGGTGCGCGACGTTTGCCGCGTGAGCGTTACCTCTCTTTTCAATCTTGACAGCACAAATATGCGACCGGAATATTGGCTGAAGTTGGCGGGAAAGATCCGCGAAGAATATTTCAATTACGACGGTTTTGTTATCACGCACGGCACAGACACGATGGCATATGCCGCTTCCCTGCTCCATTTTCTCATTCAGAACAGCCAGAAGCCAATCGTGCTGACCGGCGCACAGACGCCTATGGAGAGCCGCGACACCGACGCACGAGAGAATCTGCGCGACGCATTCATTTACGCCGCAGACGATGACGCCTGCGGAATTCACGTTGTTTTCGATGGCAAGATCATCTGCGCACCGAGAGCGAGAAAGAACAGAACGAGAAGTGCGAATGCTTTTTCAAGCGTCGATTACCCCGAGATCGGATTTATCCGCGGCGGTGCTATGAGATACTACATCAAGGAAAAATTCTCCGAGCCCACGAGGTTTTATAACGAGATCGACACAAACGTGATGCTCATCAAGCTCACGCCGGGTATGAGCGCGGATATTTTCGACTACGTCGCCGAGCGTGCACACGCAGTTATTATCGAAAGCTTCGGCGTCGGCGGTCTTCCCTACTACGACAACGACGAATTTGCGGACAAGATCGAAATGCTTATCGAAAAGGGCGTGCGGATCGTTATCACCACGCAGGTGCCTCACGAGGGCAGCGACATGTCGATCTATCAGGTCGGACTCCGCATCAAGCAGAAATACGAGCTCCCCGAAGCTTACAGCATGACGACCGAAACCGTGATCGCCAAGGTCATGTGGGCTCTCCCGCAGTCAAAGACGGCGGAGGAGTTTGCAAAGATCATCAATACGCCGGTTGGATGCGATATAATATAAAGCAAAGGATCTCCCTCGGGAGATCCTTTACTATTTACTTATTTTCTTCCTGCTTTTTCTTCTTATTCTTCCTATTGACAACAATAACGATAACAACTATCACCGCGGGGATGCCGGGGAAAATGAGGAGGGTGGGAAGTGCTGAAACAAGGAATACTGCAAAGTCCATGCAGCCCTCGCCGAAGTCGGTCCAGCTATCTACGAATGCCTCGGCTATTCTTTCGCCGAAGGTGGGTTCATCGTCCTTGATGGGAGTGTACTCGACGACTTCGCTGACGGTCAGATTGACGGTTGAATATGCTACCTGTCCGTCGTAGGATTTGAGGATAGCGGCGTATTCGGCGATCTGCTGCTCGGTTTCGGAGATCTTCTTCTGGAGGGTGTACCAGAAATCGTAGTCCTTGGCGGTGTCGATCGACGCCATCATTGCAAGCAGGCTTTCGCGCTCGGTTTCAAGAGTCTTCATTCTCGCCTCAATGCTGTAATATGCCTCGCTGACGTCCTGCTGTGTCGAGGAGCTTGTCGTGACGTTCAAGGAACCGCCGATCTGCGAGATAAAGGCGTCGAGTTTTTCAGCGGGGATCTTGATGACGAAGTATGCCTCGCGGCTGTAGCCCTTGCCCGAATAGCTATAAGACGGGCCCGTGACTCGGGATTCGCTGACGTAGCCACCGTATGCCGCGATCGAAGAATTGATCGCAGAAACCGCTACGTCATATTCCTTGGTCTCGCCGTGAACGGTGAATGTACGGATGATCTTGCGGGTGGTTTGCGTTTCATTCGGAGTATTGGGGATGGATGCATCGGGAGCATAGGAAACTCCGCCCGAGGGTTCGCCTTTTTCGGGTGCGATCTCCATATTATCCATCATATCTCCCGCATAATTGCCCGAACTTGCCGAGCAGGAAGATCGTGATCATCGCGGCGCACAGCATCAGCAGCGTGGCCTTGATGATCTGCACCCAGGTGGTGCCCTTCATGCCGCCCAGCAGCACGTAGAGGATC
>JAFQGP010000122.1 GCA_017415485.1 Clostridia bacterium | reverse complement strand
TTTTCCCGAGCCCGACTTGCCGATGATGGCATAGCACTTTCCGGGCTCGAAATCATAGGACACGCCGTCCACCGCGCGGACGGTCTGATATTTACCTTTGTAACTGTAAGATACGTTGTTAAGCGAAATACTCATTTATTCATCCTCCTTGATGTTCTTGATAAGTTTTTTACTCATAAATATCGCAAGTGCGAGGCTGAGGGCGATGAAGTAGGCGACGGCGAATATCGCGAGGTTGTTTATCGGGTTCCACTTATAATACGCGCCGCCGATCACTATGCCGAGGATGATGCAGATCATCTGCTCAAGCGCAAAACCGGCGTATACTCTCGCGTTTGATTCGCCGACCATGCGCATCAGCATAATATCTCTCTTGCGGCGGCGAACCATAAGGAAACCGACGAGGAAGCCCGAAATGACCGAAAGGATCACGACAAACACCGTCACCGTGCGGTTGAATTTGATGCTTTCTTCAAGGATGGCTGCGAGGTCGAACAGATTATCGTCATTTATGTCTATAGCATAACGATAATTATCACAAATATATTCTCTCTTTGCGCGGTCGATCAAAGCAATCCCCCATGGGATTTCTTCATCTTTCTGCGAAGGATCCATGAAAAACATATTTGCTTTTTCCATGAATTCATCCAAACGTCTGTTATCCGCGATCGTTGCGCTTATGGAATCAATTCTCGGTTCTTTTCCGAGTCCTTCGTATACCTGTTCTACGATCGAAAACGGGCAGTAGATGCTTAACTCATCTCCGGCGGTATAGGTGCCGACAATCTTAAGTGTACATTCGTATTCACCGCTCTCAACCTCGGTCGCTACGCCGTTTATATGCATAATGGCAGAATACTCAAAATACAAAACCGCTTTGCCGTTTCCGTTATCATAATGTTTCGTCGTGGCTTTGCTCTCGGGAATAAGGCAAACCGCCTCGTCACTCGCGAAAATGCTTTCGTCATATCCTTCATACCACGTGATCTCACATCCGTATTCCGGAAGGAGCTGCTTGTCGCTGTAGATCGAGGTCATACCAATCAGCATAGTCGTGCCTGTCGCGCCGGTGTACCTTTTGCCGTTGACTGTGCTGAAAGCAGTTGACAATTTGACTTGAAGGTCTTTTGCATATTCTTTCAAGGAGATCTCAGTTAGTTCTGTATTACCTATTATGGCATTCAAAATTATTTTACTCTTCTCCTGATCATCCTTCGCAGCAGATACGTCAATTATTTCTACGTCATTTTTATCGGTAAACAGATCAAGAGCCCACATCGGCAGGTTTGATCCCCGCCCCAGAGATTCTCCCTTATAAAAAGGATGCGTGATTGAGAATTTGATCGGAACCGCTTGGTAAGCTTCCTCATAATGCCGCATTTCCTCATCATTTGACGCTTGCAATGCGCAAATAATCATAGAAATTATAACGGCGAACAGCATAATCGCAATTGCAGAAACAGGCGCCCGTTTTATGCGCTTTATGCTTTTAAAAATCATTGCTTCATTTCCTTTCGTACATAGAATAATGAACAAATTATTCGAATAGCGCATCAAAAATTTGATGCGCTATTCGTGTTGATCTGTGTTTGAATCATTACCAATAGATTGTTTCGTCGCAGTGAATACAAGGTCCTTGTATTTCACATTCCTGATCAACAGAAGGGTGGATTTCATGTTCTTCAAGCACCGCAGTACTATAATCTGGTATAGTCAGCATAATATTTCCGCAACATCGATAAGTTATAACTGTACATTCTATTCTGTTATGATACTCATTTGAATCATATTCATAAATATAATCACTATCCTCAATAACATCATCATGCTTTTCCATATGATACCTTACCACTTCATCATCGCTTAATATTCCACATACCGAGCATTGTTTAGTCGTATGTGTTGCTATTTCATGCCAATCAACTGAAAAGAATTCGCATTCTGTCCATACATATTCTTCAAATAAGTGAGTAGTATGACCGGGATCAATAAAAGCATACACATTATTCGCAAATGCTGTTACGGGCAGGGCTGCCACCAAAAGTACAGCGGCAAGCAGGATGGACAGGGTTTTGAACGTGATTGTTTTCATAATGAACAACCTTCTATGAAATAAAATATTTTTTTGGTCTTTTCGACCATTTTAATTAAATATAACTATACTGATCATTCGTAAGCAGACTCGATCGTATCCTCGATAACATCTACCTCTCCGCTTGTTCCGTAAAATTCAACCGTAAAAACGGCTCTGTACGTTCCGGTGCTTTCAAGGGGGAATGAGTTGTAGAAATTACCATAGACATCATAACAGTAAGCGACCCATTCGTTGTCGGGTTCACCTATATCTACAGTTGACCAAAAAAGTCCCAAAAATCTTTTTTGGATTTTTACGGTTAGCTTGGCATAAGTAAAGACATCACTTTTGGCATTATATGTAACGCTTACTTGTGCCTGTCCTCCATTAGCCGCTGAAAAGGTGCATATACAGCTGTTGCAGTTCACAAGATACGGAGAAATGCCAAAATCACCATCCGCAGCATAGCTCGTAACTGTCAGCAGCGGCAAGTAAGCGGTGCAGAATAGTATTACTGCCATAATTGTTGCGAAAAGTTTTCTTGAAGTTTTTTTCATTGTTCTTTTTTCCTTTCTTTTAGTGAGAGCTTCAATAGTAATTAAAAAATTACTTTACCGCCTCTATATATCAGAATAAGAAATTCTTCCGAAATTCTTCAAAAATTTCAAACGTTTACAATTTATTAACAAATGACTTGAATAAGGCGTGAATTTGTTAAGAAAAAAGAGCCAATACCAATGTACTGACTCTAATATTCGTTTTGTCTTATATTTGCATAATTTTATTCCAAAATCACAATACCATCGATTATTTTTTCTAATTCATCATCCGAAAGCTTTTGATCACTGTCAATGTACATTCCGTATTTTCCGTCATTCCACAAATATATCCATAGGTTATCGACTGATCTGAGGTAAACAAATACACCGTTATATTCTATGCATTGCATATCTTCGGTATCTGAATCCAAAAAGAAATCGGATTCATTTATAAGTGATTGCTGAAAAACCAAAGTATCTCCGCTCTTTGATTCCCATATATATCGGACACAAACTTCATTTTTTACTTCTCTGACTAATTGATAACCTTCGGGAACATATGAAAGAGAATAAAATTCTTTAATGTATAACTCATTATCGGTTTGTTCACCCGAATAGGAGACCTTGATGTGAGTATCATAAACTTCTTCAAAAAAATCTTTGATCGCATTGCGGTAAACATACGCAGTGCATCCCGCCAATAACAAAGCTGCCGCGATCAATACAGCAACAAACGTTCTTCGGAGGCTTCTTCGTTTGCCCATAACTCGTGCCAGAGGAATACCTGTGATCTCACTGATACGGAGGTAGTGCTCTTTTGAGCATTTGGCGTCTTCCCGGCATTCAGCCAATTCTTGCTCATACTTTTGCGATAAAGCTTCTAATATTGCGCTTTTGAACAATTGCTTTTCCGCTGTCATTTGATCCCCTCCTCTTTCAATTTACTCAACAGCAATGCTCTGCCACGCGCTATACGTGTGTATACTGTTTTTTCCGGAACATCCATTATTTCTGCGATTTCTTTGGGTGATCTCTCCTCGCAAAAATAAAGCAAAAGTGTTATGCCGTATATGTCAGACATATTCTTCATAACATCAATTACTTGATCATAGCGGTCACGAATATGCAATTCTTCAAAGAATTGTTCCTTATCGATCAGGTCTATATGGTCATCTAAATCTTCCCAATAAACGTATTCGGATACAATCTTATTCACCTCATTCGATACGATTGCTAAAATATAAGGTTTGGTTTCACTGCGATGAGCTTCAAAATCGAACGTATCTATGTATTGCGTTATTTTTAACAGAGCACTCTGTACCGCATCTTCTGCGTTGTACGAAACATTATGCATTTTAGCTTTTCTTAATTTGTACTTCGCCAAACGAATCATATCTTCATGATATTCTATATATAATTTTTCAACCAGTTCGCTTTTTTGCTCATCTGTAATTAATAGTAAAAACGTAAGCATATACTTTACCGTTCCATATTATAGATCAATAAGTTTTTTTAATTATATCACGCTTTGTGTTTTTTGTCAACTGTTGTCTTATCCTCGTTGTCCTCTTTTCTTTTTGTCAATAAAAAACTTGACATTTCTGCTCGGATTTGATATACTATAGTCATCACAAAACAAAGGTGCGCACAATGAAAAATAAGAATTTACGCAAACTGATCTTATCTGCGATGTTTCTTGCCATCGGTATGGTCTTGCCGACTCTGACGATGCAGATCAAGGAGATCGGCGACACGCTGCTTCCGATGCATCTGCCTGTCATGCTCTGCGGGCTGATATGCGGGCCCTTCTTTGGCGGGGCTATCGGGCTTATGCTTCCTTTTTTGCGCTCGGTGACCTTCGGTATGCCGCCGATCTATCCGAATGCGGTCTGGATGGCGCTTGAGCTTGCGGCTTACGGCTGTGTTATAGGGTTAGTCTATCTGCTTTTCAAAAAGAAAAACACCGCGGCAGTCTATGTTTCGCTTGTCTCTGCCATGATCGCGGGTCGTGTCGTTTGGGGAGCGGCAAAAGCCGTCCTTCTCGGACTTGGCGGAAAATCCTTCACCTTCGCGGCATTTATCGCAGGCGGATTTGTCGATGCGCTTCC
Source organism: Clostridia bacterium (assembly GCA_017415485.1). Lineage (GTDB taxonomy): Bacteria > Bacillota > Clostridia > Oscillospirales > CAG-272 > CAG-390. The sequence goes on along the minus strand of JAFQGP010000122.1, from coordinate 30,585 downwards.
CGGAATCATCATTCAGCTCATTCTGATCCCCATCATTATGAAAGTTGTTGAAAAGGTATACAAAAAATGAAGACAGTAAAATTTCCTTACGGTAAAGAGAAAATATGCCATACTTTCGGCGGCGAGCTTTGCGCCGTGCTTGAGCCTTCGATAAATGAGTACGTTCCCGATGCGGACGGCGCGGAGCTTGTTCGCCGCGCGATGGCGGACCCGATCGGCTCGCAGAAGCTTTCGGAGCTTGCAAGGGGCAAGAAAAAGGTCGTTATAATTGCCAGCGACCACACTCGTCCCGTGCCGAGCAAGCTGATCATACCCCCGATGCTCGCACAGATCCGTGCGGGCAGTCCCGATGCGGAGATCACGATCCTGATCGCCACGGGATGCCATCGAGGAACGACAAAGGACGAGCTTACCCAAAAATTCGGCGAGGAGATCGTCAAAAACGAAAAGATCCACATCCACGATTGCGACGACCGCGATATGCTCGTGAATATCGGAACTCTTCCTTCGGGCGGGCAGTGCGAGATCAACCGCCTTGCATACGAAGCCGATCTGCTCGTTTCGGAGGGCTTCATCGAGCCGCATTTCTTTGCGGGATTCTCGGGCGGGCGCAAGAGCGTGCTCCCGGGCGTTGCGGGAAGAAAGACCGTGCTTGCCAACCATTGCTCGGAATTCATCGCCCATCCGCGCGCGCGGACGGGCATTCTTGAGGGCAATCCCATTCACGCGGATATGCTCTGGGCGGCAAAAACGGCGAAACTTGCGTATATTGTCAATGTCGTTCTTGATTCGGAGAAAAACGTGATCTATGCCGTTGCGGGCGAGCCCGAGGCGGCTCACAAGCAGGGAACCGACTTCCTTTTCTCGCTCTGCGGTGCGAAGGCGGTCGAATCTGACATCGTCATCACGACAAACGGCGGTTATCCGCTCGATCAGAACGTTTATCAGGCTGTCAAGGGTATGACTGCGGCGGAGGCGACCGTCAGGAAGGGCGGCGTCATCATTATGCTTGCCCGCTCGGGCGACGGCATCGGCGGCGATCATTTCTATCATCAGCTTGCCGACGAACCCGATATCCGCAAAACAATGCGCGAATTCCTCTCGCGCGGACGCGATGAGACCGTGCCCGATCAATGGCAGACGCAGATCCTTCTGCGGATCCTCGGTCACGCGCGCGTTATCTACGTCTCGGAAATGCCCGATGACGTGGTTGAAAAGATGCACATGATCCCCGCTCATTCGCTGGCGCAGGCAATAGAAAAGGCGAAAGGCATGGTCGGCGAGGGCGCGAAGATCGCGGCGATCCCCGACGGCGTTTCGGTTATGGTGACAAAATGAAGGTTGTAATTGCAATAGATTCCTTTAAGGGAAGTCTTTCCTCGCTCGAGGCGGGCGAGGCGGTGCGCGAGGGCGTGCTGAAAGCGGATGGATCCGCAAAAGTCGTCATCCGTCCTCTTGCCGACGGCGGCGAGGGCACGGTAGATGCGCTTGCGATAGGTCTTGGCGGCGAGATGATCGAAGCCGAGGTCACGGGGCCGCTCTGCGAGCCGGTCAAGGCAAAATACTGCATAGTCAAGGGCTCGACCGCCGTTATCGAGATGGCTCAGGCGGCGGGTCTCCCGCTTGTTCCCGCGGAGTTGCGCGATCCCTTGTTTACAACGACTTACGGCGTCGGCGAGCTGATCCTCGATGCGATCCGCCGCGGATGCCGCTCCTTCATCGTCGGAATCGGCGGAAGCGCGACCAACGACGGCGGAACGGGTATGCTTTCGGCGCTTGGATTTGAATTCCTTGATAAAAACGGCGAAAAGATCGCTTTGGGTGCGAGAGGGCTTGAGGCTCTTGCTTCGGTTTCCGCGGGAAACGTCATTCCCGAGCTTCGCGAGTGTAGCTTCCGCGTTGCCTGCGACGTCAACAATCCCCTTTGCGGCGAGCGCGGATGCAGTGCCGTTTACGGTCCGCAGAAGGGCGCGACGCCCGAATCGGTAAAAATTATGGACGGATGGCTTGGAAAATATGCCGAAACCGCGAAATCGGCGTTCCCGAATGCCGACCCTAACTACCCCGGTGCGGGCGCGGCGGGAGGTCTCGGCTTTGCCTTCAAGACCTTTATGAACGCGTCGCTCGAATCGGGAATCGGAATTATTCTTGATGAAACAGAGCTCGAAAAGCACATCGCGGACGCCGACGTCGTTGTGACGGGCGAGGGAAGGATCGACTTCCAGACCGCAATGGGTAAGGCTCCGATCGGAGTTGCCAAACTTGCGAAAAAGCACGGCAAGCGCGTCGTTGCCTTTGCCGGATGCGTCACAGCCGATGCCGAGGAGTGCAACAATCACGGGATCGACGCCTTTTTCCCGATAATCCGAGGGATCACCACGCTCGACGAGGCGCTTGACCGCGATAATGCGTATTCAAACCTCCGCGCGGCGGCTTATCAGGTGTTCAGACTTATAAAGTGAGGGCTCTGAGATGATCGAAACAAGTATCAAAAAGCTTCGCGACCCTTTTATTCTCGTTGAAAACGGAGTTTATTACGCTTACGGCACCGGCGTGCCGGATATGACGGATTGGAACGACACGGTCTACGCTTGCTTCAAAAATGTGAGCGGAAAGCTCGACGGCGAGTGGACGCGCCTGCCGCAGATCTACGTCAACCCGCCGCACGCGATCAAGAATCGCTGGGCGCCCGAGGTTCATAAGTATAAGGGCGCGTTTTATATGTTCACGACCTATTTCTCGGAGGAAACCAACCACCGCGGAAGCACGATCCTGCGTTCCGATTCGCCCGAGGGACCCTTTGTCGAGATCACGAACGGCCATATCACACGCCCCGATTGGGATTGCATCGACGCGACATTTTACGTTGACCGCGAGGGTCAGCCCTGGATGGTCTTCGTCCACGAGTGGACCTGCACCGAGGACCGCATCGGCAGAATGGCGGCGGCAAAGCTTTCGGACGACCTGACCCATTTCATCTCCGAGCCGATCGAGCTCTTCCGTGCCGACGACCCCAAATGGGCAGGCGGCAGAGGCGTGACCGACGGTTGCTTTATGTACGACACCGAGGACGGCGGACTAATTATGCTCTGGTCGAATTTTGACGATCACGGCTATGCGGTCGGAGTTGCAAAAAGCTCAAACGGCCGCGTTGACGGCGAGTGGATACAGGAGGAAACACCGATCTTTTCGCGTTCAATGACGGGCAAATATGATGGCGGTCACGGTATGATCTTCACCTCGCTCGAGGGGCAGAAGTATCTTTGTATTCATTCCCCGAACAAGCCCTCGCCCGAGCGCGAGGAGGTGCCAGTGCTTATTCCGATTGAGGAGAAAAACGGTACTATTGTTTGTATTTTATAATAAAAATCTGCTTCACCGTTCTTGGTGAAGCAGTTCTTTTATGAGCGTATCAAATAGAGGAAATAGTGAATGCCTCGCTTGAGGTTACGGGTTTGCTGCGAAAGAAGCAGCTGAGTTGCTTAAACCTTGCCTTGTATAATGCCGCTTCGGATGCTTGCCTTGATACAAAATCTATGTATCTGACCTTTTTGCTGTCGCAAAGAGACTTAATGTTCTTGTTGAATTCTTCTGCGAATTGTCCTGTTCCCGTCAATCCTATCAGATAGAGGCTGCAATCGGGAAGCTTTGAGCGAATATACGAAACCAAATGCGTATACCGATTTATTGCATCGTGATCACCTTCGTCTTCTTCTCCGAGGGACAAAAAGAGCTTGCACGGCCGTATGCTTATAACGCAATCGTCAACAATCTTCAAAGCCTCGTTGACCGTCAGCCCCGATATACTTCTGTTGTATATGGCGTGCTCGAACGTGCATTTGTTCACAAGCTCATAGAGCGGAAATTCCGACATATATGTAGAACCGAAAACAACGATCTCGCCCTTCATCGATATGTCGTTTATCATTTTCATAGCATCTGCTTTAACACGTACATTTTCTTTCATAACATTCCTCCGAACATTACCTTATTGCAGAGCGGCCTTTTCGCGCTTGGAGTTGTAGAAATACAGGCAAAGGTCTGCCGATACAACGACCAGATTGATACAATAGAGTATCACTACATAGCTTATTTGATGATTTACGAATTTGCCTATGATTCCCGAGATATACCCGATAATTATCGCAATGATAAATACCGCGCTTTTGCCCTTGGTTGATTTAGATTTTATGCTTTTGTAGACCGAGATCGGCCAGGACAAGCCAAAGCATATAAGCATGATGATTTCGAAAATTTGCATGTATTTTTGCCTCCTTTTGTTCTTTGTTATTATTATACACTTGACAAAGCCAAAAGTAAAATATATAATATTTATATAATCAATAGGTATAACCTATAAATAGGAGCGATTATGGATATACAGAAGCTTAAATATTTCTACGTGACGGCGCAACTTGAGCATATAACTCGCGCCGCCGAAGCCCTTCACATCGCGCAACCGTCATTGACTCAGGCTATTCATTTGCTCGAGGATGAGCTTGGAGTACCGCTGTTTAAGCGCGAGGGGCGAAAAATTGCTTTGACAGAGTTCGGAAGATATCTGCAAGAAAGACTCGAAGTATTGTTACCCGAGTTCGATAATCTCGCCTCGGAAATGCAGCAGCTCAAGCAAGCGGTCACAAAAACGGTAAAACTGAACATACTTGCAGCCTCCTCCTTCGTTATCAATACGATCATGGATTACAAGCAGAAGAATCCCGACGTCATCTTTGATTTCGAGCAGAACGAATTGAAGTACGACTGCGATATTCTGATAACCACCAACGGGATCAACACGGACGGCTCAAAAAACTATCTGCAACGCTGTGTTAAAAAGGAAAAAATATACCTTGCTGTTCCCAAGGACTCGAAGTACGCGGACTTTTCTTCGGTTGAGCTCGGTTCGGTAAAGGACGAAAGCTTTATCATGCTTTCAAGCACCCGCCTTTTCGGCGCAATATGCAATAAGTTTTGCTCCGTTGCAGGCTTTTATCCCAAGATAATATTCGAATCCGACTCGCCCATCGCGGTGCAAAATATAATCAGTATGGGCGCTGGTATCGCGTTCTGGCCGGAATATTCTTGGGGCAAGCTGCATAACAAGAATCTAAAGCTCGTTTCGATCTCTGATCCGATATGCGAGAGAGATCTGATCGTAGAGCTGCACGGAAGAATACCGAAATCAATATATGCAGAGGATTTTTACAATTATTTGCTAAAGAAAATATAGTTCCGGACACACTTTTTCTTCATTTTTATATAATATTGGTTATTTTCTCATTGACAAGGGGCGCGCACTTGGTGTATAATATTATGGGCAAAAAGCGCCCAAAGAAAATAACAGAGGTTAAAATATGAAAATATACGCAGACAACGCCGCGACGACGAAGATGAGCCGCGCGGCAATAGAAGCGATGCTCCCCTATATGAGCGAGATCTACGGCAACCCCTCCAGCCTCCACAGCGACGGTCAGGCGGCAGCCGAGGCTCTTTCGGAAGCAAGGGAGAGGATCGCAAAGCGTCTCGGATGCTCCGCGCGTGAGATCATCTTCACGTCGGGCGGCAGCGAGGCGGACAACCAGGCGATAATCACCGCCGCAAAAATGGGAGAGAAGAAGGGCAAAAAGCATATCGTTTCGACTGCCTTTGAGCACCACGCGGTGCTTCACGCTCTCGAAGCACTCGAAAAACAGGGCTTTGAGGTGACTCTCCTTGACATTCACGATAACGGGATCGTTACGGCTGACGAAGTACGCGCGGCGATCCGCCCCGACACTTGCCTTGTCACCGTTATGTACGCAAACAACGAGATCGGAACCGTTCAGCCCATCGCAGAGATCGGTGCCGTTTGCCGCGAGGCGGGCGTGCTCTTCCACACCGACGCAGTTCAGGCGGCGGGACATCTTGAAATTGACGTTGTCAAAGAAAACATCGATATGCTCTCGCTTTCGGCACATAAGTTCCACGGACCCAAGGGGATCGGCGTACTTTACGCGAAGAAGGGCATCATACTGCAGAATCTCATCTACGGCGGCGCGCAGGAAAGAGGAAAGCGTGCGGGAACCGAAAATATCCCCGCCATCATGGGTATGGCGGCGGCATTTGACGAGGCTTGCGACAAGATCGAGGCAAATTCCGCGAAGCTTTGTAAGCTGCGAGACAGACTCATCGAGGGCCTTTGCTCGATCCCACATTCGATACTCAACGGCGACGCGGAAAAGCGTCTGCCCGGAAACGTAAACGTCTGCTTCGAGGGCATCGAGGGCGAATCGCTCCTGTTGCTCCTTGACGACAAGGGCATCGCGGCATCCTCGGGCTCTGCCTGCACGTCGGGCTCGCTCGACCCCAGCCACGTGCTTCTCGCTCTCGGCAGACCTCACGAGGTCGCTCACGGCTCGCTCCGTCTCTCACTCTGTGAGGAAAACACCGAGGAAGAGGTCGAATACATCATCGAGGCAGTGCGTGATGTCGTTTCGCTCCTTCGCGGAATGTCGCCCGTATGGCGCGATCTTGAATCGGGCAAAAAAGAATTTATTTTGAAATGAGGAAACTAAAATGGCATTATACAGCGAAAAGGTAATGGATCATTTCCGCAACCCCCGCAACGTCGGCGTTATCGAGAATGCTGACGGCGTCGGCGAGGTCGGCAACGCAAAGTGCGGAGATATTATGAAGATATATCTCAAGATCGAGAACGACGTCATCGTTGACGTCAAGTTCGAGACCTTCGGCTGCGGCTCCGCGATCGCATCGAGCTCGATGGCTACCGAAATGATCAAGGGCAAGCCCATCAGCGAGGCGCTCCAGCTCACCAACAAGGCAGTTACAGAAGCTCTCGACGGTCTTCCCGCGCAGAAGATACACTGCTCCGTCCTTGCAGAAGAAGCAGTCAAGTCCGCAGTCAAGGATTACTACGACAAAAACGGCATAATCTACGATTGCAAACTCTTCCACGATTGCGCAAATTGCGAACATTGTCACCACTGAAAAAAGCCCCGAAAGGGGCTTTTTTCAGTGAAAAGTGTAAAGTGGAAAGTGAAAAGTGAAGGAATAATTCCGTGCGTGGCACGGAATTAATTATAATAAAATACTTTTTGAGCATCGCGAAAAAAGTACCGAAACTTTTCACTTTCCACTTTTCACTTTCCACTATTTCGTTGACAACTCCCCCTCTTTATGCTATAATTAAACTATCAATATTGCCGTGAGGTGAAGTAATGAAAATTGGTGTTTGTTCTTCCCATGACCGCTGGGGCATCGTTGCCGCGGCGGGATACGATTACGTTGAGGGAAATTTTTCGAAGATCACTCTTGCAAGTGACGGGGAATTTGAGGAAATGAAGAAAATGAGGGCGGAGTCGGGGCTCGACGTTGAGGCGGCAAACGGCTTTTTCCCGGGCGACTTCGTGCTATATTCCAAGGATGATTTTGAAGAGATAAAGAAAAACGTTCGCGCATACTGTGAAAAGGGCTTTGCGCGCGGTGCGGAGCTCGGTCTGAGGGTCGTTGTTATCGGCTCGTCAAAGGCAAGAAATATCCGCGAGGGATATACCAAAGATGAGGCAGAGGCACAGTTCGCCGAAGTTCTTCGTATCTGCGGCGAGGTAGGCGCGAAATACGGAATTGCCGTAACGGTCGAGCCGCTGAATGCAGGTGAAACGAATTTCATTATCACCTTTGCGGACGGTATGGACATCGCAAAGAAGGTGGCGCATCCGAACGTGCTTGCGATGATAGACCTTTATCACCACGCCGTCAACGGTGAGCCGATCGAAACGCTTGACGGCACAAAGGGCTTCCTTGTTCATTCCCATATTGCAAGGGCGGACAGATATACTCCCACCGTTGACGATCTTGATGAGATCGCTCCCAAAATCGAATATCTCAAAAATACAGGCTACGAGGGCAGAATGAGCCTTGAATGCCGCCACGTGCCCGATTTTGAAACCTCGGTAAAGAACGCATACGAACTGCTCAAGCAATTCAGATGAGGTGACGAAATGATTTTTGACAACAAATTCGGAATGTTCGTCCATTGGGGCATCTATGCGCAGACAGGCGTGCAGGAGCAGGTCTACGCGCGCTTCGATTGGGACAGAGAAAGATACGAGGCTCTGAAGGAGACCTTTGATCCCGTAAACTACGATCCCGAAAAGTGGGTCATCCTTGCAAAAGAGGCGGGGATGAAGTATATCTGCTTTACGGCAAAGCACCACGACGGCTTTTGTATGTGGGATACGAAATATACCGATTATAACGTAATGAACACGCCCTACGGCAAGGATGTGCTCAAAATGCTTGCCGATGCCTGCGAAAAACACGGAATGCTCCTCGGACTTTACTATTCGAATCCCGACTGGAACCATCCGCTCGGCTACAACCCGAATTCGACGCATCAGTGGAAGGCGGTCGATAAGGAGACAGTCGATACCGAGGGCTACCGCGAGTATATCAAGAACCAGATCACCGAGCTTCTGACGAATTACGGCAAGATATACACCCTTTTCTGGGACATCCCGCCGAAGATCGACGATCCTTCGCTCAATGAGCTTGCGAGAAGCTTGCAGCCCGGCATACTTATCAACGACCGCGGTTGGGATAAGGGCGATTTTTCAACTCCCGAACGCGAATACCGCGCGGCGGAGGGTGAGAGATTCACAAGAATGACCGAGGCTTGCAATTCTCTCGGACGACAGAGTTGGGGATACCGCGAGAATGAGGATTTTTATTCCTATCGTCACCTCGTTTCCTCGATCGACCGAATTATGGCGATGGGCGGAAGCTATCTTCTCAACGTCGGTCCCGACGGTCTTGGAGAGATAACCGAAGAATACGCGAGCCGTTTGCGACGAATCGGCGATTGGTACAACCGTATGGAGGGTTGCCTTGAGTCTGCCGAGGGCGACTCCTTTGACTACTCGGTAAGGCACGACAGCTGCATCGTCAACCGCAAGAACGGCAAACTTTACTTCCATTTATATAATAGCGCATCGTCATCCGCGGTGGATATTAAATTTTTCCCGCACACGCCGAAGCGCGTTCGCCTTTTGAATACGGGCGCAGACCTTGCGTTTGCTTTCGAGCGTCTGCCCGAATTCTTCAACGGAAAAACGGGAAGAGCAGAGCACGAATACCTACACATCACCGGCATCCCGATCGACGAGCTTTCAAATGAGGCGATCGTTTTGGAAATTGAAATAGAGGAGAATGGATATGAATAAAATAATCACCTACGAAACCATACGCAGTTTTGCTTACGTTAACGACAAGGTCTGCAAAAAGCCCATCAAGGGCATTGTCATATATTTTTGCGGACTGAACAACAAGGATATATATGACGATGACACCAACGAGGGTGTTTATTACGGCGAGGAAGGTGTGCTTTACGTGCATCCCTACAACAACCCCTGGTCCTGGATGAACGCGCAGGCGATTGCTTACACAGATGAGATCGTTGACGTTCTGTTTGAAAAATACGACCTGCCCGAAGATACGCCCGTTGTGTCGATGGGGCAGAGTATGGGCGGGCTTGCTTCGCTCGTTTACACGAGATACGCGAAGCGCACTCCCGTGGCGTGCATCTCGAACTGCCCCGTTTGCGATCTTGTGTACCACTTCACCGAGCGTCCCGATCTGCCGAGAACGATCTACAGCGCGTTCTGGAATGAAGAAGGCGAGCTGAATGACATTCTGAAGCGTTATTCGCCCTTCCATCTCGCGCCCGAGATGCCGAAGGTCAAGTATTATATCTTCCATTGCGACAAGGATAAGTCGGTCAACCTTGAACGCCATTCGATGAAGTTCGTCGAGGCGATGAAGGCGTGCGGACAGGACATCGAGCTTGAGATCATCCCGAATCGCGGCCATTGCAAGCTGACCTTCGCGGCACAGGACAAGAAGCTTCGCCTCGCGCTTGATTATATCGGGGGCGCAAAATGATCCCGAACGTTTGTAACTACGAAAAAAGCGAGATAGTCGATCTTCTTCTGCGCGAGGAATACGGCTATCTGCCTGCCGCACCGCTCTCGGTCAAGGCAGAGCTTGTCGAGCGCGACAAAAAATTCTGCGCGGGAAAGGCAGATCTTGAAATCTATAACCTCGTTTGCGAATGCGATTTCGGAAGTTTTTCCTTCCCCATCCGCGTTGCGATCCCGAAGAAGGATACGCCCGTCCCCGCCTTTGTCCACATCAATTTCCGCCCCGAGGTTCCCGACAAATATCAGCCGACCGAGGAGATCATTGACGCGGGATATGCCGTTCTTTCATTCTGCTACAAGGAAGTAACGTCCGACGACGGCAATTTCACGGACGGTCTTGCGGGACTTGTGTATCCCGAGGGCAAGCGCGATCCCGATTCTTGCGGAAAGATCGGTCTTTGGGCTTGGGCGGCTATGCGAGTGCTTGATTATGCGCTGACTCTTGACTCGATAGATCCTAGCCGAATTTCGGTCACGGGTCATTCCCGTCTCGGAAAGACCGCACTGCTTGCGGGTATGCTCGACGAGCGATTCTATTGCGGCATCTCGAACGATTCGGGTTGCTCGGGCGCGTCGATCGCAAGGGATAACGACGGCGAGACCGTCAAAAAGATCGTTGACCGCTTCCCCTATTGGTTCTGTGAAAAATACTATAAATACTCGGATAACGAGGACGCGATGCCATTTGATCAACATTTCCTCGTTGCCGCGAACTATCCGCACCGCGTTTACGTTGCAAGCGCCGAGGGCGACGCCTGGGCTTGCCCGAAAAACGAATTCCTCTCCTGCACTTTGGCGGGCGAGTTTTACAAAAAGCATGGCGGAGTCGGATTCATACATAACGGCAAAATGCCCGAATGCGGAAAGCCCATCGTCGGCGGTGACGTTGGCTACCACATCCGCAAAGGCAGCCATTACCAGAGCCGCGAGGACTGGAAATATTATATTGAATTTTTAGAAAGCTGAGGAATACATCAATGAAGTACGTATTTGACCACGATTTTCACATTCATTCGCAGATCTCGTCCTGCTCGCGCGATCCCGAGCAGAACAATGAGCGTATTCTGAAATATGCCGAGGACGAGGGACTTCACACCATTGTTCTTGCCGACCATTTCTGGGACGAAACCGTACCCGGCGCGTCAAAGTGGTATTCGGCGCAGGACTATCCCCACATCTGTCAAGCAAAGCCTCTGCCGCAGAGCGACAAGGTCAAGTTCCTTTTCGGTTGCGAGACCGAGATGGACAAAAATATGACTGTCGGCTGCTCGCGCGAGAGAATGGAGGAGCTTGCTTTCATCGTTATCCCTACCACGCACTTCCATATGGAAAAATTTACGATCGCGGAGGAGCACCTTGCAACACCGCAGACTCGCGCACAGGTTTGGGTAGATAAGCTCGATGCGCTCCTTTCGATGGATCTGCCGTTCCATAAGATCGGCATCGCTCACCTGGTCTGCGGACTTATATGGAAGGGCGACCGCGCAAAGTATCTTGAGACACTCGATTCTATTGCCGAGGCGGATATGCACCGCATTTTCGCAAAGGCGGCAAGTCTCGGAGTGGGCATCGAGATCAATATGTCGTATCCGGACGAGGAGCGCGACACGGTTCTCCGCCCGTTCAGAATTGCCAAGGAGGAGGGCTGTAAATTCTATCTCGGAAGCGACGCTCACCACCCCGCGGGATTGGATAACGCACGCAAGAAGTTTGAGCGTGTCATAGATGATCTGGAGCTGACCGAAGAGGATAAGTTTATACTTAAATGAACACAAAAATGACTGAATCCGCGGATTCAGTCATTTTTGTGTTTTATTTGGCGTAATAATACCCGTTGGTTACTTCAAATTTGTGTTCGGTGTACTTGGGAATTGATTCGAGAAAAAGTGCGATCTCGTCGGAAAGGTCGTAGTCTTCGTTGTCGAGAGATTTTGTTTCGGTAATCTTCTTTGCGCCGAAAAGTAACGTGACCTTTATCTTGGCAGGATAGTATTTCATATGACTGCCGTACTTTCTGTATACATAACGGTATTCACCCGGGACGAATTCGATTGCTTTAATATTTCCCCAAGGCAGAATATTAGCATTTAGAATGAGTCCGTATGAGGTCAGATGCCCGTAACGGATAATGTTGCGCTCTTCGTATTTTTTATATTCGAGTACGAGCTTGTTGTGTTCTTCATCGGTCATTGCGGAGAGGATTTCTGCCCCGAGAAGTGCTTCCTTTGTTGATGCATATATTAAGAAGATCGGTACGCCGACGGTTATCGGTATCATACAAATACCAAGCCAAACCGAAGGCGCGAAAAAGATAAGGGATAAGAAAACCATCAAGGGCAGCATCATTGCGTTCATTATTATTGAACCCTTGAAGCGGTTTGTTATCCGCTTGCCAAAAGGCGAGTATCTGATTCTTTCAAAGTTGATCTTCATTTTAATTCCTTAAAAATTTGTGTGATAGTATCTGTTGTTGATTTTTATTTCGCGGTCGGTGTACTTGGAAATTGCGGACTTGAACTGCTGTATGTCTTCGGAGATGTCTGCGGGGTAGTTGCAAATATCTTCCTTGATGATGCGACGGTGTTTGCCGTAAACGATATGGAGCTTAACAGTAGTGGAAACCACATAACGGAGTTTTCCTCTTTGTGCCTGCCAACTTGGCGTGAATTCGATCTCTTTGATTATATCCCAGGGGCATATCTGCTCGTCAAGGATGATGCCGTAGCTTGTCATACAGCCAAGGGTAATATCGTTGTTTTCCTTGAATTTTTTATATTCTTTAACAAGCTCGTTGTGCTCCTCGTCGGTCATTGCGGATATCAGCTTTGCCTGAAAGAGCTTATCCGAGATCGTTTTATATCCCGCGTAGACGCAGAAACCGAGCAGTATGGCGTAAAGAGCAGCTAAAATATACATTTTTCCGCCCGCGTTGACACAGAGCCAAATAACAAAAAACGAAAGAAGGCATCCGAAAGACAGCGGAATCAAGGTGGGAATCATGATGCCGAAAATCTTTTTTCCGAACGGCGAGTATTTAATTCTTTCAAAATTGATCCTCATTTTAATCCTCCTAATCAAGCGATTGTATTATACCATAAAATGAATTAAATGTCAATAGTTTTTGATAAAAAACTGTATTTGAGGTAAAAATATTGCAAAAAGCGAAGATGTGTGATATAATATAAGCAATAATACAACTATTTCGGAGGTTAAAATGGCTGACAAAAAGCAAATGGTATTTATAATGACCGACACACAGCGTTGGGATATGGTGAACTGTTACCGCGAGACGGGGCTTTCGACGCCTTGCCTTGATGCGCTTGCGGCGGACGGCGTTCGCTTTGAGCGCGCGTATACGACCCAGCCCGTCTGCGGTCCGGCGCGTGCGGGACTCTTTACGGGTACTTATCCCTCGTGGAACGGCTCGTGGGCGAACGGTATGGCTCTCGGCGACAACGTTAAAACGATCGGTCAACGACTTTCCGACAACGGGATCAAGTGCGCGTATATCGGCAAGTGGCATCTCGATGGCACCGATTATTTCGGCAACGGCTTCTGCCCCGATGGTTGGGAGGAAGAATATTGGTACGATATGCGCCGCTACCTCGAGGAGCTCACCGAAGACGAGCGCGTAAAGTCGCGCGCGAAAAAAGCGATGGATTTTGAAAATATCCCGGAGGACTTTACATACGGCTCGCGTGTGCTGAAGCGTGCGCTCGACTTTATGGAGAAGTACAAGAATGAGGATTACTTCCTTGTGGTTTCCTTTGACGAGCCCCACGGTCCTTGCCTTTGCCCCGAACCCTATGCAAGTATGTATAAGGATTATGAGTTTCCCAAGAATCCCGCGGTATGGGATACACTTGAGGGTAAGCCCGAGCATCAGAAAGTCTGGGCGGCGGAGAAGGGCAATGCGGAAAAGGATCGCGATGCTGTCAAGATCAAGCAGCCTTACTTTTTCGGCTGCAATTCTTATGCCGACTACCTCATCGGCGAGGTCGTCAAATGCGTTCCCGACAGTGCAATGATAATGTATACCTCCGACCACGGCGACCTTCTCCAGTCGCATTGCCTTTTTGCAAAGGGTCCCGCGGCTTACGATGATGTTGCGCGAATCCCCTTCATCGTCCGTCACCCCGAGGGCGAGCGCGGCACGGTATACTCAAAGCGTCCCGTTTCGCATATCAGCGTCTGCCCCACAATTATGGAGTTCTATGGACTCCCGATCCCTAAAGTTCTTCAGGGCGAGAGCATCCTTGATGCCTGCCGCGACACAAATGCCGAGGCGCCCGAGCTTGTATTCTACGAGTTCACCCGCTTCGAGCAGGACCACGACCACTACGGCGGCTTCCAGCCGATGCGCGCCGTGACCGACGGCAGATACAAGCTTGCGATCAATCTGCTCTCCGATGACGAGTTCTACGATCTCGAAAAGGATCCTTACGAGCTCAATAACCTCATTGATTCCGAAGAATACGCCGCCGAGCGCGACCGCCTGCACGATGCGATCCTTGACCGTATGTGCGAGCAGCGCGACCCCTTCCGCGGATATTACTGGGACAACCGCCCCTGGCGCAAGGATGCCGACGCACCGAATTGGAGATACCGCGGCTTCACCCGTCAGCGTGAGAACGAGGAATACGAACCCCGCCAGCTCGACTACGTAAACGGACTCGTGATGAACAAGCCCCAGCGCTTCAAGATCAGCAACGAAAACGTAAAGTTCGAGTCGCTCGAGCAGATGGTGGAGTGGTTGAAGCACTACGATGATTGACGTAGTGAAAAGTGTAAAGTTGGAAGTGAAAAGTTTCGGAAGTTTTTCTCGCTTAGCTCGAAAAACATTGTTGAATAATTTTATCAATTTTTGATAATTCTTTGTTTAAGCTTAAAATTGCAACAGCAAAATAAAAAATCTCGGGATTTAATGAAGTCATACTTCACTAAATCCCGAGACTTTTTATTTACCGGAGCAATGATTTATTGCTGAACAGTATATTATCAAAGCTGAACAAATTTATTATGCAATCCGATTTCCGAGCAAAGCGAGAAAATCTACCATAACTTGTCACTTTTCACTTTACACTTTTCACTGTCGCGAAGCGACTTAAAGCTCCCACGTCGCAAGCCATTCTGCAAACTCCTGATAGGTTGCCTGCATTTTAGCTTCGAATTCGCTTGCCCGGTTCATCGTGTACTGAGCTCTGCCGTCATTGAACTGTGCGGAATATTCTGCGACCTGAGTATAATTACCGGCCTCGATCTCTGCGATGGCTTCTGCGGCGAGAGCCTCCGCCTTGCGGATGTTTTCAACGAGCGCGGTGAAATCGGTCTTGCTTACGCTTTCGACTTTCGCGATAAGGCTGTCGAAATAACCGGGCTGATAGCCGTAATTGTACTGCGCACCGTCGGTCTGATAGAAATAGATCGCATCCTCGGGGTAGAGGTAATCCGAGCCGCCCTCAAACTGCGCCGTGTAGGTCGGCCAGAAGCAGAGGAAGTTGATGTATTCGTACATCTGATAGATCTCTGCGATGACGTCCGTCGAAGCGAGCTGCTGCCAGAGCTTGATCTTGGGATCAAGATCGTCGGTGTTGAGGATCGTGTAGGTTGCGTCCTTGATGCGGTAATTGTATTCGTAGCCGAATTCGTCGGTGTAATCTCCGAATTCGAGAATTCCTGTTACCTGGATCGCACGATCAGTGAACTCAAATCCCTCCGCAGATTTAGCGTACACCGCCATGGTGTTGGCGAGCTGCGTCGTGTTCGGCACGCAGAAGGGACAGCTCTGATAAGGAAGGTTCATCAGATACATGAACTCGCCCGAGATCGGGGAAAGCGTTGACATATAACCGATGATGGTGACCTCCTTGCCGTCAAGCTTTTCCATCTCCTCGATGCTTTGCGCCTGGGAGAAGGAGAGAAGCTGACCGCTTCCCGCGCCGCCTTTCTCGCAGGATGCGAGAGGCATAACGACGAAAATAATAGCTAAAATGAATGCAAACGTCCTTTTCATCAGTCGGAAAGTCCGTCCTTTCTTGACATATTGAGCGTGCAGACCACGGTGGGAATTACGCTGATCGTGAATATAAGCGCCATAATGGCAAGTTCAAGGGGATACACCCTCGCGCTGTTGAGAACGATACCCATCGAAGCCACGAATTCGCCCATAAGGATCAGGCAAAGTCTCGAGGTCGCAAACGCGAGTATGGTTGAGATAAGACCGATGATGCCGTTTTGAAGAATGTAAAGCAGATTGATCTTGCTCATGCCGATTCCGATCAGACGCATCAGCGAGATCTCCTTTTTCGAGTCGTACATATTGAGCAGGGTGATGACCGAAATGATGAAAATGTTCATTATTAATATAATGACACAGAGGATGTAAACTATCTTTGAGCTCATATCCACGTTTTCAAGCACCTCGCGCAGGACCTCGGAGGGGTTGATGACGAGAAGCTTCGAGTCAGCACCGTATTCGGTCTTGACGGCGTTGTAGTGATTGAAGCTCTTGGTCTTGACGAGTATCGCGCAGATCTCGCCGTGTTCCTCGTGTTCGTGATCGCAGGTCTCATCGTGAACGTGCTCTTCTTCGGCGTGTTCTTCCTCGCCGCCGTGATCGTGCGTAGCCCAGACTGTCTCGACCGCGGTGAAGATCACGTTATCGTAGGAGGTGTTCGTCTGCTTGAGGATTCCGACAACGCGGAGCGGATTCGATTCGTGCGCGTGACCGCCCTCGGCGAGTCCGTGCGACGTGATGAGCTCGTCGCCGAGAGAAAGCCCGTATTTCTTTGCCACAGCCGAGCCGAGAACGCATTCGAACTTTTCGCCGAACATCTCGCCTTCGGCAAGAGTCTTGTTTTCAAGGAAGAAGGGCTCGGTTCCGACGATCTTGGCACCGTTATAGGAGTCGCCCATCGTGAAGGGAACTGCCGCGTTGATCCGCATATCGGCACGGAGCTCCTCAACGTATTCGTAGGAGATCGTTCCGAGCGGCTTGTCGGTGAAGAACATCGTGTTCATCGCAAGCTGCGTCGAGCTGCCCGCGGGACCGATGATGATGTCGTAATACTCCGCCGTGCTCTTGAAGCCGTCGTCTACCTGCTCGGAAATGTTGTAAGCAAGAAGTGCAACTGAGGCGGAAATGACTATCGAAATAACTATGAGGACGATCTTTACCTTCTTGATCGCCATATTCTTTATCGCAAACTTAAACATCTCTTCTGCCTCCCGTTACTTCGTTCATATCGATGGTGCAGTCGAAATATTTGCCAAGACGCTCGTCGTGCGTGACCGCGATCAGCGTCTTGCCCTTCGAGATCTCAATAAGCTGCTTGATGACAGCCTCGCCGATTGCGAAATTGAGGTTTCCCGTCGGTTCGTCCGCAAGGATAATGTCTGGCTTCTTGACGATAGCGCGCGCGATAGCGACTCTTTGCTTCTCGCCGCCCGAAAGATGCTTGACCTTCTTGTTTTTCTTGTCAAGAATGCCGAGCGACTCAAGCACTTCGTCCGCCGCGGAGGTGTCGACCTTCTCGAGCTTCAGAATGTTGATGTTGTCAATGACCGTCATCTCGGGAATGAGCTTGAAATCCTGAAAAATGTATCCTATCTTATTAATGCGGAATTTGTCCTTTTCTTTTTGCGATCTGGAAGTCATCTCCTCGCCGCCGATCTCGATGGATCCGGTCTCGGGCGAGAGGATGCCCGCGATCATATTAAGCAAGGTGGATTTTCCGCATCCCGACGCTCCGAGGAGCATATAGGACTTGCCGTCCTCGAACACAAGATCGCGGTAGTCGATCGCGGTCTCGTTCTGAAAGTGCTTTGAAAGATTGGTAGTTTTGATCATTTATGTTCTCCTTTGAAATTCGATTGATGGTTTTTGCGTGAATTTCAAAGGTGCTTATGACGTTATCTTTGTTTTTAGCGCAACAGGCGTGGAGAAAGCGGCAAAGAGCTCGCAGGTCCTCATAGCCTCGCACACATATATAAAGAGGATGATAGCGATAGCGCAGAGAACACCGCGCAAAGATATGCGAAGCTCAGCCAGTGCGTTTGATACAAAGCAGACAAGACAGTGATTTGTGCAACAGCTGTGATCGTGTTCGCCGTAAAGTTCCGATAGCGGCGAAAGCATCAAAAAAGCGAGCAGCATTACCGCCGCAAGCATCGCGGCAGTCCGCTTGCAGACCTGATCCGACATATTTCTACCTCCCTCTATGATTTTATACAAATATTATAACATAATAAATAAGTAAAGTCAATGTTTTAAGATGAAAAAACAAGTGAACGTTGTGTGAAGCAGACTGCTCCACGCAGTGTCATTTCGATATTCTTCCATATTAATAAATACACTACGACACAGCTACGATAGAGTCGCAGCAGCCCTCAAGTACCCGTTCTCGTCATAACGTCGGTACATAGCGAAAAAGCAGCTCAAAAAATAATTGTAATAAAATAAAAAATATGCCAATAATAAACAATTAGCGTTTTACCATAAGAAAACCTCCCAAAAATTTTTTAAAATTCCCAATTATTTTTTCAAAAGGTATTGACAAAAACCAAAAAGTAGTGTAAAATATGATACGTGATGTTATGCTATGCCGAAGTGTATCAATTGACGCTTGGTATACGGGGGCGGCGAGCATTGTGTCGAGTCGTAAAACAAGACACAATATCTTGTCGAAAGCATGGCATGACGAACTCCAAAAAACATTTTTTCGAAAGGAAAGAAAACATGAAAAAGATTTTTGCGTTTGTGTTGGCAACAATCATGGTTCTGTCGCTCGTACCTGCGTCTGCGTTCGCGGCTATCACCAAGTGCCCTGCCGTACACACAACCACAAACTGCGAATTCGACAAGGTTAAGACTGTTCCCTCCACCTGCGAAACTGTTGGTTACACGGAATATGTTTGTAAGACCTGCGGCGATTCTTTTGTGGACAATTTGACTCCCAAGGCAGAACATACTTGGAAGTCTAATCCTGAGTACGCAGCAAGCGATATCGCTGCAAGCTGTGTATACAAGACCAACGGCATTCAGTACCTCATTTGTACTGTTTGTGGTGAGGAGTATGGCGAAGATGGTTACAAGACCATTGACTACAACTCCACCTCTGTTCATAATCTCGTTTACACCTCCGGTGTTGGCTGCGAGAAGCTCTACACTTGTACTCTCTGTGGCGCAGAGGGCTACATTGATGAAGAGGCTGGCGTTCTCACCGAGGATGTTGCTCACACTTGGGAATTCTCCGAGATGGAGACCGAGCCCTACTGGAAGGGTGGCAAGAAGTATAGCGGTATGGCTATCTTCACCTGCGAGTGCGGCGCTACCAAGAAGGTAACTGTTGATACTCCTGCATGTGACCATGCTTCTCATACTGATAAGAACAAGGCTACAGTAGTTCAGGCTGCAAAGGTTCCTACCTGCGATGCTGCTGGTGCTTATCTTGTTGTTAAGTGCCCTGACTGTAATGCTCACTGGGTATGCAAGACTGCTGGCAAGGAGTCCTATGCGAATAAGACTACTCCTCTTCCTTGCATTGAGAACCACAAGGATATGAATGACCACGTTTGGACTGTTCTTGATGACTCCGATGACGACGGAAACTTCAAGGAGCATGCTTCTATCTCCAAGTGGGGTCATGTTAAGACCACTATCGTTGACGCTAACAAGAATGGCGAACTCGATTGCGGCGAGTCCTACTACTGCGCACGTTGCACTACTTACCAGACTCAGGGTCACGTTAAGCCTGCATCGAGCGAATGGACTTACTATGTATTCCCCAACTGTACCACCAAGGGTCAGTATGTAACTCAGTGTGTAGACTGCGGTCAGTACATTTACGGTACCGATTCTAGCGCAGCAGGTCACACTAAGGTTACTGTAACACTTCCTGCAACCTGTACTTCTCCTGCTCTCAAGTTCCAGTACTGTAGCAAGGAGAACTGCCCTGTTCAGAAGACTCTGATCAACGGTCAGTACTACTCTCTCCTTAATACTCCTGCAGAGCAGGGCAACATTAATGTTGATAATCACAATTGGATCATCAACAACCAGCCCACTCACATCGGCAATGTAAACCCTGACATCTACTGCACCGGTATGTCTTATGTTTACAAGATGTGTGCAAACGGCTGTGCAAAGTATGGCGCTGGCTATACCGAGATCGTTCAGCCCGTAATGCACGATCTTAAGCCTTACAAGACTGCTCACAACTATATGACTGTTGGTCTCACCGTTGACGGCGTTGTTCTTCCTCAGTGGACCACCAGACAGTGGGTTAAGTGTACAAAGTGTAACTATGCTCCCGCAGTTGCTTACACCGATGTTCCTGATACCACCATCAAGACCTCCTTTGACAGCGTAACCGAGGCTCTTGAGTATCACGGTCTCGTAATGACCTATTGGAAGCTCAATTCCAAGGGCGAGCTCGTTGTTGATACCAGCAAGGGCATCCAGGGTTATGAGGGCCTTGGCGCATATGCAGGCAAGACCGTAGCTGAAATCCAGGCACTTGTGTTTGGCACTCCCATTCCCGGACTTTCCACTCCCGCAACCTGCCAGACCCCCGCTACCAGCGTATATATTTGCAACGATTGCAACACCTACGTTTGGATCAAGGGTCAGACCAATCCTCATACCCTCACCAACAAGAAGGCAGGCAAGCCTGCAACTTGTACAACTCCCGGTTCTTACGATACTTACAAGTGTAACGTATGTAATGTAACCTACTGGCTTGATGCAGCAGGCAAGGCTCACACCGAGGCTCCCACCAAGCTTCCTTGTTCTGACACTGTAGTTTATGTTCCCGGCGCATGCGGCGACAAGAACGGCTACTGGCAGTGTACAAAGTGTAACACCTGTTACACCGACGCTACTTGCAAGGAAAAGTATGTTCCTACTCTCCACAAGTACGTAACTCTTCTCGAAGGCGTTGCTGCAACCTGCAACACCACCGGTCTCCCCGAGATCAGATACTGTGAGGACTGCGCAGTTCTCGAGATCAACCTCATCTATTCCAATGGCGGTAAGGAAGTTAGAGTTAACTTCAATGAGACCGGCATTGGCTACAAGAAGGGTGCTGTTTCTGTTGACCTTACCACTACATATCTCTCCGCAAAGGTAACAGTTAATGTAGATGCTAATGGTAATGTTTCCTTCATTTATTCCAACGATAACTGGGTTGAGTGGCCTTCTTACGTAAACGTTAAGAAGATGGAAACATCCAGCAACCACCGCGGTCTTTACCTCAAGGCTTCCGGCGAACTTGCTACCGGCGTTGTTGGTGCAAGCACCGTTGAATTCAAGAAGTCTGAGACTCAGAAGGAATACTCCTACACTGTTCTTGATCACACCAAGCCTTACTTCCACCTCGTAGAGTGTGAAGCATGTGTTTACGAGTTCGTTAAGGACTACGTTCCTGCAAAGGGCGGTCACGTAAACGCTAAGGGTCAGCTCATCGACGTTAACAGCTGTAACGACGATCCTATCTGTGTAATCTGTGCAGATTACTACAACAACGATCCTTCTTACGCTAGCAAGTACACCTTCGGTGCACACAACTGGCAGAAGTCCGCAGAGAGCACCGCTACCTGTGTAAGCGCAGGTTACCTTGCTGAGTACTGCGACAAGTGCGGCGAGTACAAGATCGACGCTGATTCCTTCGTAACCGTTGATGCTGACAAGTATCACGATGATCTCCTTGCTAAGGAGAGCCTCTTCCCCTGGATCGACGATGTTAAGCTCGTTGGTACTAAGGAAGACTATGCACACGCAGGTGCATACTACTGGGCTTGCGCAGCATGTGGCGAAGCTCTTACCGATCTCGTTGAAGAGGCATGCCCCGGCACCGGTGTTGAGTTCACTCTCGATACTGATGACGCTGTTTACGGCCCCGGCGCTTCCATCTTCGTAACCGTTACCATCGACTCCCTCAAGGGTGTTGATGTTTGGGGCGCAAACTTCGCTGTTGAGTATGACTACAACGCAGTTGAGTTCGTAGGCTCCAAGATCGTTAACGCTGCATTCACCGGCACCGCTTATGCTCCTACCGAAAAGGTTGACATGGGCAACGGTCTCACCCAGTATGTTCCTACCGGTCTTGTTAAC
Source organism: Clostridia bacterium (assembly GCA_017415485.1). Lineage (GTDB taxonomy): Bacteria > Bacillota > Clostridia > Oscillospirales > CAG-272 > CAG-390. Next base: position 8,496 of record JAFQGP010000122.1, on the reverse strand, counting down.
GTAGCTCTCAGCAGCATTGCTGGCGAGGCTATCAAGGGCGCTTCCGAGCTCGTAGTTCTCGAGTTCAAGGTTGCTCCTGCTAACAACATGGTTAAGGCAGCTCAGTTCGCTATCGGTGAAGTTCACTATGGCGAGGTTGAAGAGCTTGTTATCGGTTCCAACGGTAGAAAGATCGCTTCTATGTACAACGATTTCGCTAACTGTGAAGTAGCTATTACCACCCTTGCAGACCTTGACAAGGACAATGCTACCACTATGTTCGACGCATTCGAGCTCTACTACCTCATCGTAACTGATGAGTACGATGTAGTTGCTGATATTGACGGCGACGGTCAGCTTACCGTTGATGGCGACCTTGCACTCCTCTACTCCTACATTGTTGGCGAGACCAACATCGAGGATATCATTCATCCTCCTGTAGAAGAAGAGAAGGATCGTACCTACAAGTATGATGAAAACGGTCTCCTCATTTACGACTCTTACTGTGATTTCAACGGTAACGGCGTAATTGATACCGTTTCTGAGATGGCTGCTTTCACCGGCAGAATCGATCCCGATCAGTTCTGGGCAAGCCAGGAATAATTAACTATTCTGCAACTAACTTAATAAGGAGAAACAATGAAAAAGGTTATTTCGATATTCTTTACATTGTGTCTCGTAGTTGCTCTATCGTTGTCAGCATCCGCTGAATCGAATAAACTGACTTATGCAGTGGGGGCTTCGGCTCCCACTGTATCTGCAAATACCGAGTTTACAATTATAGTAGAGGTTACCGAGAATACCGGTATTTGCTGGTTAAAAGCCGTAGTCACGTATGATTCTTCGGTTCTGACCTACGTAGACTATTCTACAGACACAAGTATTTTTGACAAAAGTCTCATTACTGTAAATTCAAGCGTTAAAGCAGATCAAGGAAAAATTATCATAGTAATTGGTTCCTTTGACGTTATCTCGCAAGCAAGCCCCAAGATCTACACCAATACAGGAAAGTTGATCACTCTTAAGTTTAAGGCGAACGAAGGGGTTGCAAGCGGCACATCTACTGTAGTTGATGTAAATACTACACAAAGCAATATAGTCAAGAAGGTTGACGGCGTTTCGGCAAAAGATTTCAAAATCAATAATGCCTCAACAACAATTAAGGTTATGGACGCAGATCACAAATGCGTTCCCGGCACCGCAAAAAAAGAAAATGAAGTACCTGCAACTTGCACAAACGTCGGTTCATACGATGAAGTTGTAAGATGCACAGTATGCTCAAATGTGATATCTTCTAAGACAATAGTAGTTCCCCCTAATGATAAACACACACCCGGCACTGCTGTAAAGGAAAATGAAAAAGCAGGCGATTGTAAGAATGCCGGAACATATGATTCTGTTGTTTATTGCACACTTTGTTCAAAAGAAGTAAGCCGCACTAAAAAGACTGGCGAAAAGGGTGACCACGTAGCCGGAACCCCTGAAGTTACTGTTACAGATGCAACTTGTCTTAAAAAAGGTTCGATAGTTGAAATTTACAAGTGCAAGGTTTGCGGAATTCAGATGGATAAGAAGACGAGTGAACTTCCTATCGCCGATCACATTGAGATGAATCCCGTAACTGAGAATGTTGTCGCAGCCACCTGTACAAAGGGCGGATCATATGTAAGCGTTGTTCGTTGCGCTACATGTAATAAAGTTCTTTCGTCTGAAACCAAGACAACAGAAATTATTCCCCACACCCCTGCAAAGGCTGTTGAGGAAAACAGAAAAGAACCCGTAAACTGCGGTGCGAACGGAACATATGATTCCGTTGTATACTGTTCCGTATGTAAGAAAGAGATCAGCCGCGTTCAGCAGGCGATCCCTGCACCCAAGCATACTCCCGGCCCCGAGCCCACAGAGACTACTGCACAGATCTGTACAGTATGTAATGCTCTGCTTGCTCCTGCGATCGGTCACACTCATCATTGGGTAGGTACTTGGTCTTCCGATAATACCGGCCACTGGTACGCATGCTCCGGTTGCTCCGAAAAGAAGGATTTTGCTGAACATACTTTTGAAAATAACTGCGATGCAGATTGTAATATTTGCGGTTATAAGAGAACTCCCGGTGACCACGTATACGGAAGCTGGAATACTGTTAAGGAGCCCACCGCTACCACTGAAGGTCTGCGTGAGCGCCTCTGCATTCTTTGCGCTAATAAGATCACCGAAAGCATCCCTGCGACGGGTGTTGTAACCACTACTCCTCCCGAGACTACCGAGGAGCCTGTAGTGACCACTACACCTGTTGATACCACAACCGAGCCTACTCCCGGTACTTCGGAACCCGATGTTACCACCGAGTCGACTCCCGGTACCTCTGCTCCCGAGGTTACTGATCCCGATGTAACAACCGAGCCTGATGTTGAAGATCCCGGTTGCGGTTCGGCAGTATCCATGGGCATCGCTCTTATTGCGATCCTTGGTACCGCATTAATTATGAAGAAGAGAGATTAATCATCTTCCTTTTGAAAAAACCCTGCCGCCCAAACGGGGCGGCGGGGACCTTTTTTATAATTTTTGAATTTTGAATTGACTTTCATTCAATATTATGATATACTTTTAAGAAGGACGCTTGGAGGTTGAATTATGAGAAGGGTATATTTGACAAGAGAAAAACGCTTTGCGGGATGTTTTACCGTTCTGCAGGTCTATATAGAGGATCAAGCGCGCGGCAACGTTGATCTTGACGGTATTCCTTGCCGACTTATTGGTGATCTTGCGAATGGTGAAACGATCGATTTTGCAATTTCCGAAGAAGCTCGACATCTTTTCGTAATTTGCGAGTCGAAAGTGATGAAAAATTATTGCGGAGACAAGATCTTTATTTCTCCCGGCGACACAGACGTTGAGCTTGTTGGAAAAAACATCTATAACCCGGGTCTTGGCAATCCCTTCCGCTTCAACGGTGTGACTGATGAAGAAACGCTTTCTAACCGAGCACGCGAAAACAGAAAGGGGTTGGCTCTGACTGCTGCTGCGGTTATCATCGGTATCGTTTTCGGCGCGATCATCTCCGCGGACAGCTTGTTTGTTCAGCCTAAAAGCTTTATCAGTGACGGATTTGAGATCACTCTCACAACAAATTTCAGCGATAAATATGAAGACGGGGTCTACTATTTTGGCTCGAAGGATTGCTCGGTTGCTGTTTACGAGTACGGTTACGCTGATCACGTAACGATCGAGGCGATGGACGCGGAGCAGTTCCTTGGTGTGCTGCAATCGAGCGGTCACTTTGCTAAGGAGGCGCATATTGTATCGGAGTCGGGGCTGTTCTTTGTTGAGGATCAAGCCGAGTCAAACTCCGGTGATATCAGAAGCTATATGACTGTCTTTGTCAAGGGCGACGAAAGCTTTTTCCTTTTTGAGTTCGGTTGCGAGGTTAAGGACTATTCTGAGTTGAGATCCGACTTCATCGATTGGGCGTCTACAATTAAAATAAAGTAAAACGGTGAAATAATGTTAAAATACGAATCGCTGTCCGACGCGCTTTCCCGCCGAATCGAGGCGGAGAAGAGAACGGGCAGCTTTGAAAGAATGGGTTTTGAAAACTCAAATATTACCAGGCGTAACAGCCTGAAAAAGGATGTCGGAAGCGTATGGCGGCCGCCCTTTGTCCACGATATCGACAAGATATTGCATTGCCCCTATTATAATAGGTATACGGATAAAACCCAGGTCTTTTCCTTGATCAAAAATGACGATATCACGCGCCGTAGCCTGCACGTTCAGCTCGTTTCGCGAATTTCGAGAACGATCGGTGCTGCGCTGAATCTTAATCTCGATCTGATCGAAGCGATCGCGCTCGGTCACGATATGGGACATCCGCCCTTTGGTCACACGGGAGAGGCATATCTTGACGGCTTGTACTATGCTCACACGGGAAGGCATTTTATGCACAATATCCACTCGGTGCGCGTGCTTGATTGTCAGTTTCCGCTGAATATCAGCCTTGAAACACTATCTGGCATAGCGTTTCACGATGGTGAGATGGAGCTTGAGGAATATGTTCCGCAGGAGATCTCCGGATTTGGCGAGTTCGATGCGATAATAGAGCGTTGTTATACTGACCGCAAGTTTGCGTCCACACAGTTCCCTACAACTCTTGAGGGATGCGTTGTTCGTCTTGCGGATATAATCGCGTATCTCGGAAAGGATCGCCAGGACGCCGCGCGCGCCAAAGTTGTGTCGGAGGATGCATTTGTGAATGAAGATATCGGCTCGATCAATGCCGAGATCATCAACAATCTCGTGGTAAATATCATTGAAAACAGCTACGGCAAGCCCTATATCAAGCTCGATTCGAAGCATTTCAAGGCGCTGAAGGCGTCGAAGAGGGATAATTATAATCTGATCTACGAAAGTGCCGCAACTCGCGCGAAGCTTGATATTACCGCAAAGCCGATGATGCGCGATATTTATATGCGCCTGCTCGATGACCTTCTGCGTGATGATCGGGAGTCGCCGATCTTTACGCACCACATTGACTATATCAACAAGTCTTACTACAAGCGCGTTGTTCCTTATGAGGACAGCGAGCCGAACCAGATCGTTGTTGACTATATAGCAGGGATGACCGACAATTACTTCATTGAATTGCATCGTCACCTTTTCCCCGAAAGCGATTATAAAGTAGAATACAAAGGATATTTTGATTGATGTTTAAGGAAATTCTGCAGGAGATCCTGCGTTATGATAAAATAATTATTCATCGCCATTCGAATCCCGATGGAGATGCGCTGGGAAGCCAGATCGGTCTGCGCCTCATCATCGAGGAAAACTTCCCCGAAAAGAAGGTCTACACCGTCGGCGATCACGCGAAGAGATACTCGTTTATGGCGCACTCAAAGATGGATGAAATCGGCGACGAGGTATATGAGGGCGCGCTTGCCATCATTCTCGATACCTCTGCAAAGGCGCTTATCAGCGATGAAAGATATACACTTGCGGCGAAGACCGTCCGCATCGACCACCATATTTTCTGCGAAAAGATCGCGGATATCGAGCTGACCGACACATCTTATGAAAGCTGTGCGGGGCTTGTTGCGGCGTTCGCGAAGGAGAGCGGTCTCCGTTTGACTTCTCTCGCGGCAAAAACTCTTTATACGGGTATGATCACCGATTCGGGCAGATTCCGCTATGATTCCACATCATCGCAGACCTTCCGCATCGCGGCGTATCTTTTTGAACAGGAATTTGACACTAACGATATTTACCGCAATCTTTATGCAGACGATTTTGCGCATATCAGGCTCAAGGCTGAATTTGTGCTGAAGATAAGATTTACAGCTAACAAGGTTGCCTATATCTATACAACGCTCGAAGAGGCGAAGGCGACGGGTGCAGATACGTTTGCGATCTCGCGCGGAATGGTCGGAACTATGGCGGAGATCCGCGGCGTTGACGTTTGGGTCAACTTTACCGAAACCGAAGAGGGCGTTCTTTGCGAGATACGCTCGAGCAAATATAACATCAACCCCATCGCAGTGAAGTACGGCGGCGGCGGTCATAAAAAGGCAAGTGGCGCGACTGTTGCCGACAGGGAAGAGGCAATGAAGATGCTTGCCGATCTCGATAAGCTTGTGGAGGTGGGAGAATGAGCAGAGAACTTATGAGCGCGGTCCTTGAAAAGATCAAGGAATATGACCGCATATTCATCTTCCGACACATCCGCCCCGACGGTGACTGCGTCGGCTCGTCGAAGGGACTTTGCGAGATATTGCGCCTCAGCTTCCCCGAAAAGGACGTGCGCGTCGTCGATTGGCAAAAATGCGATTACCTCGCCTTCCTTGATATCGAAGAGGAGAGCGTTGACGATTCGCTTTATGCAGATGCGCTTGCCGTGGTCGTTGATACGGCAACATCAGAGAGAATATCAAATCAGAAATACAAGCTCTGCCGCGAGATCGTCAAGATCGACCACCATATCCCTGTCGAGGATTACGGCTCGATCAACTGGGTCGAGGAGCACAGCTCGTCCACGTGTGAAATGATCTCGAGGTTTTATCTTGAGTTCAAGGATCAGCTCAAGATCAACGAGCGCGCGGCGACTCTCATCTATACGGGAATGGTCACCGATTCGGGCAGATTCCGTTTCCGCAGTGTTTCGGGTGACACTATGCGAGCAGCCGGCGCGATACTTGAAGTTGGCATCAATACCGATCGCCTTTATGCAAATCTTTATATCGATGATTTTGACCAGCTCAGGTTCAAAGCGCACGTATATAATAAGATGAAGATAACCGAAAACGGCGTGGCTTATATTCACGTCACATCAAAGATGCAGGAGCGGTTTGCGTTGACCGCCGAGAAAGCGAGCGCGAGCGTTTCCTATATGGATTCGATACGCGACAGCCTTATCTGGATCGCCTTTATCGACAACTCCGACGGCACTATACGCGTGCGTCTGCGTTCGAGATTTGTGACTATCAATGATATAGCAGAAAAATACCGCGGCGGAGGGCACGCTTGCGCGAGCGGCGCTACACTTCTGAAGAAGAGCGAGATCCGCAAGCTTCTCGATGAAGCCGATCAAAAATTGAAAGAATACAAAGAAAGTAATGAGGGATGGATATGAGAATACTTATCACAAACGATGACGGAATCGGAGCCGAGGGTATACGCGCGCTTGTGGATTGGGCGCAGAAGCTCGGCGATGTCAGCGTTTTTGCGCCCAACGTGGAAAAGAGCGGAAAGAGCGTGAGCGTTGAGCTTCGCGAGGCTTTCAAGGTTGAAAAGGTTGAATATCCCGGTGCGGTTGAGGCATATTCCGTTTATTCCACTCCTGCGGACTGTGTGCGCTTTGCTGTGCTGGGTCTGGGCAAAAAATTCGATCTTGTCCTTTCGGGTGTAAACAAGGGTCAGAACCTTGGTCACGATATCAACTATTCGGGCACCGCCGGTGCGGTCACCGAGGCGGCAATGCACGGGATCAACGGAATTGCCGTGTCCGCAAGCAAAAAGGGGCTTGAGACTGCCAAGGCAAATTTTGACAGGGTTTACGATTATTTCGTCGAGAAAGATCTGTTCTCGTTCTGCAAGACATGGAACGTCAATTTCCCCACGAAGGAGGTCCTGGGGATCGAGATAACCCGCCAGGGCGGAGTCCGTTTTTCGGATGAATACGAGCCTATCGGTGACGATATGTATATGCCCCACTCCTATGTCTGCTTTGAGCTGACGGGCAATAAGGAGGTCGACCTTGATGCGGTCAATATGGGATATGTTTCGATCACCCCGATAACCTGGTCAAGAACGGATATGAAGGTTTTTGAAAAACTGAAGTAAATATTAACGCCCGCTGCGCAGATGCATAGCGGGCGTTTAAATATGACAAAATCAACCCTTGTAAATGCGTATAGAGAGCGTTTAAATAGGGCTAAATATACCATTATAAAGGCGTGTGGAAGGCGTTTAAATGGGGTAAAATCTACCATTGTGATAGTGCACAAATGGCAGATGTTGAATTTGGGTATAATTCCGAAAAAGCTTCGGAAGACTTGACAAAAAAGAAAAAATGGTATATAATAACGCCGAACATATCGATTGCCACGGTATGAAAAATTTATCGAAAGAGGTATTAATTATGCGTAAGACACTCTCATTCATCCTTTGCGTTATGATGCTCCTCTCCGCTTGCTCCTTTGTAATTCCCGCATCGGCAGCTCCCGAAGGTACTGCAATCAATACCGCAGACGAATTTATGGCTATGGTTTCCACCGCCGCAGATGCTACTGAGCCCACCGCGAAGTACTATCTCGCAGCAGACATCACTCTTGCAGGCACATATGCAGAGCCTTTCTGGGGCATTCTTGATGGTAACGGCAAGACCATCACCGTAACCAACCCCATCTTTGCTGACTTCTCCGGCGAAGTATCGAACCTCACCATCAAGGGCGAGATCTACTACACCGACGCTGATGCAGCAGCATTCTGCCTTACCTCCTCCAGAGGCTACAAGGCAACCAAGGTCACCAACAATGCAAACGTAACCGTTATGGGTAACGGTAAGCATATCGGTGGCTTCTCCGCAGATATCAAGAACAACTCTACCCTCGGTATTCCCGCAGAGTGCTGGTTCATCGACTGTGTAAACAACGGTAAGATCTACATCGACTCCACCGCAGACGAGAAGCAGAGAGCCGGCGGTTTCGCAGGTATCATCGACCTTGTTCACCTTTACAACTGTGTAAACAACGGCGATATCTATCTTAAGGGTAACGGCGGCGTTGCAGCCGGCTTTATCTCCCGTACCGGTTATACTAAGGGTATGAACGGCGGCGAGGCATTCAGCTGCGTAAACAACGGTAACATCAAGCTTGAAGATACCTACATCGCTAAGGACGGTACAGTCGGCGGCGGTACTGCAAGCACTGACGTTGGCGGTATCTTCGGTAACGTTGGTACTTCCGGCAACGCAGGCTGGTACAAGGTATGGGGCTGCACCAACAACGGTAACCTTGAAGGTCTTTA
>JAFQGP010000121.1 GCA_017415485.1 Clostridia bacterium | reverse complement strand
TATTATTCGTCACCATTGCTTTTGTTTCATCGGTTACTTGGAACGGACTTGCATCCCAACACCAATCTCCGTCAAGAAATACGCTATTCTGTAAATCTCGTTTTAGCTGTTGGCACACAGTTGTTTTTCCCACTCCCATCGTGCCGCCAATCATATATAATGTTTTCATCATTCACACCTTCGTCAAATTCAAGTTTATCGATCAGACATCTAACGCCCTATTTGTATTTACTGTAATTGCTATAATTATCTTCAATAAATTCGTTCCATTCTTTTACCAATTCGGCATAGGATTTTGGCAGTGGATCGCCATTTCCGTAAATGGAGTTGATGACAGCCTCTTCGCCATACTGTTTTACCAAATACTGCACAAACGAAGAACCGGTTGCATAGCTCTTATTGGGGTCAGTAAGGCTTCTGCTATATACGGCTATATTTTCAAGCTCCATAAAGTCCTTTGCCATATCTATCGGTCTGTTTATTGTGGCTAAATACTCGTGAATGTACTTTAGCTCGGGGGTGTCGGCGGAATTATTGTAATCTTGGTTCAAAAATGCTATTCCGTAGAGATCGTAATAGTAGGAAAAGTATCTTGCAAAGCCCTCTGCTTCCCAAAGCGTCATGGGATATTCGGGTTGCGTTAATGCGTGGATATATTCATGCATTAGCGAGTCAACGTTTTTGAGGTATATCGTATGGATATTGCTTTGATAAAAAGAGGTTTGAGGCAAGGTAGTATTCTCAAAAACAATACTCAAGTCATTATCATAGGTATCAAGCGCAAAAAGATCTTGATATTGCTTCATTTGCTTGAGATTCGTTTCAAAAAATGCTTTGGTTTCTGCATAATCGGAATGCAAAAAGCCGTCGGTTATCAACGGATTGTATTCCGCATGCATATCAACCCAATCTTTTTTGATATAAAAAACACCAAGGTCGGCGGAAACGATATAGTCAAAAGAATGACCGCCGTAACCGTAACGAAGATCGGAAGGTACATAATCCAAGCCGTTATCTTTATAATAATCTGCCAAAGCATCGCGGACGGATCTTGCGCCGTTTGAAGTTTTCGAGTCGGACAGCAATTCTTGCATTGCCGATTCACCATTGGCGGCAATATAAGCTTGAACAAAATCACACGCGATCGATTTTGCCGTTGCAATATCACTATCGGAAGCAAATGCGGTGTCAAAGCACAACAAGTTCAGATCGCAAACATCGGTTGAAACAGGCATCCTGAATGCGCTGTCCGTGATCTGTTCGTCACAGATCACATTAGCATAGCCGTATGCCAATCCGTAATGGCTGTATGCGCCATAAGCGGTGAGCAATACTTTGGTTGTGAATTCAACTGTCTGCCAATCCTGCACCGATGTATATAACTTGTTTTCAAAAACAGAGGTATCGGGGTATCTCTCCTCGGTAAAGATGTAGATCTCGGGCAGAAAACCAAGCGCGGTTTGCTTTTCGAGAATTTTGTCGGTTGCTTCTATGCAAAGTGTTCTTTCAGCCTCATCTACGGTTTGTTCAAAATAATACCGGGCGTATTTGGTTTCGGTACAAGCCATATCGACACGAAAACCGTATTGCACGGCAGACTCGGAATAAGTGATCTCTTGCGTATAATATTCATAAGAACGCTTATCTGCACATCCGCATATCAGAAGAAGCATAATAAGCATAAATAATATACATTTTTTCATATCATCACCCGCAAAAAAGCATTATACACATTCATTATACTACAAAGCTATCGAAAAATCAAGTTTTTTCTAGACTGATCGATACTTTTCATTTGCATTCCACGTAAAAAACACTTGCATATCATCTGCGATATGCAAGTGTTTTTGCCTCGGGCGTTATCACTCCATCGGCTCGGTTTCGCCTCCTATGAGTTGGTCGAAACAGGGGTAGACGGGTCTTGTTCGCGCGCCCGCGATCATTATGGCGCGCTCGGAGGCGTTGTTGTAGCTCGAAAGCGGGCGGTCGAGGGCGTCGTCCGAGTGGGCGCAGATGTAGATCTCGCCGCCGTCGACCATCGAAACGATCAGGGTGTGATAAAAATCCTCCGCCTCGTCGGCAAGCTGGATGACGTCGCCCGGACGCACGCGGTCGAGGGGGATCGGGTATCCGAAGGGTCCCGTGCCGCCGTTTACGGCGGAGAAATCGGGCGCGCCCGTTATGAAATCATAGAAATATTCCACACTCGTCCAGGCGGGCGCGCGCTGTTCGGGCGAGATGAAGTACCAGCCGTACTCGGGCGTGTAATTCTGCACGCAGGTGCCCGCGAAGATCGCCTGCGACACAAAATTCGTACAGTCACCGCCGATGCCCGTGTAATCCTCGAAGATCGGATTGCGCTCGAGCGCCCAACGCCGCGCATATTCGACCGCACGGCCGCGGTCGTAGGGGATGTAGGTGAGGTTGGGATAGGGATTGTTATTCATTTCCGATACCTCCCGCACGCGCGATGGTGAGGACTCCGCAAAGTATCTCCGCTGCTTCGGCACGGTTCAGAATTTCGTTTGCCGAAGCGTCCTCAAAGGCGTTTCCGAGCCCCGCCGAGCAGAGCGCCGCGATCTCGTAACGCGCGTAATTCGCGCCGCCGAGTGAGACCTCGACTGCTCCCTCGTATTCAAGTCCAAGCAGGCGCGCGGTCATTTTCGCCGCCTCGGCAAGCGTGATCTCGCGGTTTGGCTCGAAAACCTGCTCGCCGCCCTTGATCCAGCCGTTCGAAAGTCCAAGTTCGCTTGCTTTAGCGACAAATCCGCGCGCCGATGTGGGAATTTCGTCATTATCGGCAAAATCGGACTCACCCTCGGGCGCGATACCCGCCGCGGTCAGCAGAGTCACGGTAAATTCGGCGCGGGTCATACCCTTTTCGGGGTAAAAATAGCTACCATCACCATAAGCAGTGCCGCTCATCAGCCCCTCGGCCTCGCAGATCCGCGCGAAAGTCTCGGCACTGCCCGCCATATCGGCATAATCGGGCGAGGAAAGACGGCTGACCGTCACCTTGACCTCCGCCTCACCCGCGTAGTTGCCCCATTCGTCGCGGACGGTGTAGGAAAAGGAATCCCTGCCCGTGTAGCCCGCGCTCGGGCGGTAGAGGTAGCGTCCGCTCGCGCGGTCGGAGAGGATCACGCTGCCGTGGCGAGGGTAGGAAGTGATCTCGAAAACGAGCTCGTCACCCTCGGGGTCGCTCGCCGCGAGAGTGCCGCCGCAGATGCCTCCCTCGGGCACACGTGCTGAAAGCGACGCCGCCGTGGCACACTCTAAAGTCGGCGCGGAGTTCGCCTCACCCGCATCGGTCAGCCTTACGACGCAAAGGTATTCGTAGGGCGAGCCGTCGGCGGTGAAGCAAAACATGGTATCCTCCGCTGCGGGAAGTCCGCTCGGCATGAACGCCATTTTGTCAAGGCTCGCGCGCGAAAGCACCTGCCCCTCGGGCACGACAACGCTGCCGACAGTGAGCTGACCGACCGCGCAGTCGGGGCGGCTGGTGACCTTGATGCTCTCGGGCACGTACCCCACCGCGCGGGCAAAATCATCGCGCGTAAACACGACCTCCCCGCCCGGCACGCCGGACACGACCATCTCGCACCGCGCCGCGATCACAGAGAGCCCCGGCGAAAGAAGCGCCTCCGCTTCCTCCCCCACCGCCATCGACGGCATTACCGCGCAAGCCAAAAACAAACAAAAACCGATCAAAAATACTAAAATTCTTCTTCGCATAGTTTCACCTCGCAAAATTTATTCAATAATTAATACGGCGGCGGGAAGGAAAATATGACATTTTTTCGAAAGGCTATTAACAACCCCTATTAAATAGGGTATAATGGGATAAAAAGGAGAAAATGGTATGAGCAGTATTTTTGAAGATATCAAGCTTGGACTTGAACAAGCGATCGAATACGAAAAAGGCAACCTAAAAGCAAGAAAAACTACAATAACTATAGCTCCCGTCGATACATTTACCGCGCAAGAGATCAAGGAAATACGAAACAACACCGGTCTTACACAGGTTTTGTTTGCAAAATATATGGGAGTCTCGGTCAAGACCGTTGAATCATGGGAAGCGGGCAGAAACCATCCCGAAGGTGCCGCCTGCAGATTGCTCTCACTCACAAGAAACGATCCGAGTTTTCCTCAAAAATCGGGGTTTGTTGCCAGATAATATGAAACGGCTCAATCGAGCCGTTTTTTGCTTAGTTTATAGACAAACCCCAAAATCTATGCTATAATATCCTTACACAAAGTTTTTTGAAAAATTTTCTCAACCTTCCCAACCTTCGGGCGTTCTCTTGACACTACTAAATGAACGTTCAATAAGGCAACAACGAAAGGAGAACGCGAAGTGAATTACAGAAATCAAAACGACGAAACGCTGGTGCTTTTGACGCTTGCGGGCGAAAAGGAAGCATTTGAGGCGCTTGTGGTGCGGCATCAGAACGCCGTCATCGCGGCGGCGGCATCGGTCACGCACAATCACTTTATGGCGGAGGACGCCTCGCAGGATGCATTCGTCACCGCGTGGATGAAGCTCGATACCCTCTCCGAACCCGCAAAATTCCTCGCTTGGGTGTGCAAGATCGCAATGTTCAGCGCGAAAAACACCGTGCGCCGATACCGTCCCTTTGCCCCCATCGAGGACATCGAAAAATACGCGGACGTCACCGACTACGAGCAGGACCCCGCCTCGCTTTACGCGATCTCCGAGGAAAAGGAAGAGCTTCACCGCACCGTCCTCTCGCTTCCCGAGAAGGTGCGCCGCGTGATCACTCTTCATTACTTCGAGGAGCTTTCGGTCGCCGAAATCGCGGAAAAGATGGCGATCTCGGTCGGCACCGTCAAATCCCAGCTCCACGAAGGCAGAAAAAAGCTGAGAAAGGAACTTTGTGCTATGAATGAAAAGGCAAACGACACTCTCGTCGAGAGAGTAATAAAGAAGGTTGATGAAATCAAGCTCTGGCAGATCATGAGCGACAAGAGCGGCTTCGCGGAGGTCTATGCGGGCGTCCTCGCCGAGGTCGAAAACCTTCCCGAATGCAAGGATAAATACCACGCCCTCGCCGACGTCCTCGCGCGCGGCTGGTGGTGGCTCCCCGGCAAAAAGAACGAGGAACTCTTCGCCCGCATCAAGGAAGCGGCGCTGATCGGTAAGAATGACGAAATAATGCGCTTTATCCTCACCCGCGAGGATGGGGAGTACAGCGGTCAGAAGCAGATCGAGTTTATGCGCGACGTGCAGATCCCCGCGCTTGAAAAAGCGGGATTTGTCGGTGCGCTGGCTTATGAGCACTACCGCCTCGGCGAGAAGTATATGGAGAAAAAGGAATACGAGGAAAGCCGCGCGTCGCTCGAAAAAGCACTCGAGCTTGCCCCCGCATCCGATACCGTCCGCTCGCTCGCCGAAGGTATGCTCACCGTGCTCGGCAAAATGGCGGAAAAATACGGAAACGCCAACAAAAAGACTTACGCTGTCGGCAACGGTGCGGATAAGATAAAAATTATCGACGGCGTACCGCGATTCTGGAACCGCGACGGCTACGGAGAAGGTTACCTGCGCTCGGGAGGCGATACGCGGTCGATGTTGTTCGAGATCGCAGGCTCGTGCGACGGCTATTTCTTCAAGGATCTTGCCCTCGGCGAGTGCTACACCGCCACCGACGGCTCAACGCTCACCTATCTTTGTGATAGCGAACGCGTCGAAACTCCCGCGGGCGTTTTCGACGGCTGCCGCGTTTGGGAGTCAAAGATCTATCACTGGTGGGAGGGCACGCTCTATCTGAGGGTCTATTACAAGGAAGGCGTCGGCATCGTCAAACACGAGCGCAGACTCGACGGCATCAGCGACACGGTCTCTCTCACCTCGTTTGAGATCAAGGGCGGTGAGGGTCTGATTCCGCTTGCGGTCGGCAACAAGTGGGAATACGCGCTTGATACTGATCCCGAATACCTCAAGACTTTTGAATGCTACGAGGTCAAGCACTTTGACGGCGAATGCGCCATCATTGCAACCTACGATGAAAGCGAGCGCTTCGGCTATGACGAATCCTCTTGGCTTGAGATGATCGAGTGCGTCCGCAACGATTATTGCAGCTATGACGAAAAGGACAACTGCAAGATCGAGGACGTTTACCGCCAGATCGAGCTTGCCGAAAAGCTTGCAGTAACTCCGATGGAAAAGCTGCACAGCCGTGTTGCCGCGAAGGTCGCAAGGAGGATCCTTGACACCGATCCCGAGTTCAACCCCGGCACCAAGGTCACGGGACATTGGAATTTCTTTGTAAAATCCGCCCTGCACGAAAAGAACGGGGATTATCATCTGACGCACGACAGCCGCTTCTCCTTTGAATGGAAATACGGAAACGGAAATGCCGCCGAGGATGCCCTGCTTTTCAACCACATGTACGGAATTCTTCAGGATGCGACAAAATGCCTTTGGTCGGACACCTGGGTCGTCGGCGCGACGCCCGTGATCGAATATTCGCTTTACAACCGTATGCCGATCAAGACCACGATGTCGGTCGAGGACGGCGGAAGCGTCACCACAAAGGCGGGTACATTTGAAAACTGCCTCAAGCTCTCGCTCAAGATCGAGGGTATGGACGCGGGTCACTCCTACCGCGGCGGAAACAAGGAATATTACTTCGCCGAGGGCATCGGAATCGTCCGCACCGTCAACGATTATGCAGGCGGAATGAAGGCGATCTATGAGCTTTCGTCCTATGAGGGCGTGGGAAAAGGATATATGCCCTTCGAAGACGGACTTGTTCGTTTCTACGAGGCGCTCGACCTCACCGACGGCTATTACGGCGCTGTGGAATACACCTATATCCGCAACGATGACGGCGAGATCAACATTTTTGAGGATATGACGGGCATCCGCAACATCCCCGCTCCGACGACGGAATACGAATTCGTCGAGCGCGAGGTCATCGAGGAGCGCATCTGGGACGAAAAGAAGCTCCCCGAAGCGCGCCTGCGTAATTCCGCAAACAACCTCCATCTGATGCTGCACTTCCTTTCGCGTAACAGCAGATCCTGGAAATGCGCGCCGAGAGGCGTTGCTTGGGCAAAATATCGCCTCAAGATGATCGAAAATATGCTCACCGACGAAAGCGGCGAGATCGCGCCCGCGTGGCTGGGTATTTATGCCGAAATGCACTTTATGGCGGCTTGCACCACATTCGGATGCAAGAAACCCGAGCTCAAGGACGAGGCATACGCATATCTCGAGCGCGCCTTCGAGCTTGCGCCGAAATGGTTCGCGATCGCGGACGGCACGCTTCTTGACGTCGGCGACAAGGAGATCTACGGCGGCATCAAGATCGAAAAGGGCGATCACGGCACTCTTCACCTCCCCGACGGCACCCGCGAACACTACGGAGAAGCCTGGTGGATCAATGTCTCCTCTCCCGCCCGCTATTACAACGCAATGACCGCCAAAAAAGGCTGGGAATGGTTCAACTCCGCCCGCGATGACGAGAGATATAAGGAGTTTGTAAAGAGAGCGAGGGAGATGATGGAGAAATATTCGGATGCGTAATATTATAGGCAAAATACGGATAGAATAAATAAAAAATAGATATTGACTAACAAAAAAACTTATGCTATAATAATTATACAGAATATTTCCGGGGGATATCGTTAAGCCTGAATTATGCAGATTTTACAACATCATAATCAAGATGATTTATAACGATAACAGTCAACACCACAAGCCGCATTTTCACGTTTATTTTGCAGAATACGAAGCATCCGTCGGTATTGACGGTGAATTGCTTGCAGGCAGCCTTCCGGTAAAGCAATTAAAGCTTGTGCAAGCATGGGCGCTTATTCATGAAGATGAGCTTTTCCGCGCGTGGAATAATGCCATTCAAGGCAAGGAATTCGGAAAGATCGATCCTCTTCGTTGATCATCAGAAAGGAGCTTACAGTATGTATATCAAAAATGGTATCGCTTACGCAGGCGAAGAAAAGCCTATGCTGAAAGTAAACGGGGTTCGCCCGCTTGAAAACCACAGACTGTGGCTTCGTTTTAACACAGGTGAAGCCAAAGTATTCGATTTGACCCCTCTTTTATCGCAACCCGCATTCGCTCCTCTCGCTGATATAAATGTGTTCAAAGGAGTATATATCGATTACGGTGTTCCCGTGTGGAATGACGGAGATATTGATATTGCACCCGAGACCCTTTATGAGCAAAGCGTACCTGTACGCGGTAATCTTGGGGCATAACGTAAATTTATCAACAAACGGCAACCTCTTTCGGTTGCCGTTTTGTTGTTTATTGCTTTATATGCCTTTTGTAATACTTTTATCTTTGCAAAAATGATTATTTATTCATTTTTCTCGCAAAAATATTCACAAAACCTATTGACCTTTACTGAATTTTGTAGTATAATATTCTACATATTTATAATGAGATAGATTTTCTTTTTGGAGATAAATTTTATGAAAAAAGTATTCATTGACGGGAGCGCGGGGACTACGGGACTGCGCATCCACGAGCGGCTTGCCTCGCGTGAGGATATAACGCTCATCACTCTTCCCGAGGAATTACGCAAGGACGCCGCCGCGCGGAGCGAGGCGATCTCGTCCTCCGACGTCACCTTCCTTTGCCTGCCCGACGATGCGGCGCGCGAGGCTGTGACGCTTTGTAAAAACGACTCCACCGTTATCATAGACTGTTCGACCGCGCACCGCACGAACCCCGATTGGGCTTACGGTTTTCCCGAGCTTTCGGCGGCTCACGCGGAGAAGATCAAAAGCTCGAAGCGCATCGCAAATCCCGGCTGTCACGCAAGCGGCGCGATCGCGATCCTCTACCCCCTCGTATCGCACGGAATCCTTGACGCCGCCTATCCTTTCGCCATCCACAGCCTGACGGGTTATTCGGGCGGCGGAAAGAAAATGATCGCCGATTACGAGGCTGACGGACGCGACGGAAAATTCGACTCGCCTTGCCAATATGCTCTGACCGCTTCGCATAAGCATCTGCCCGAGATCAAGTCGGTCTGCTCGCTCGATTTTGCCCCCGCGTTCAACCCGATCGTTTCGGATTTCTACTCGGGAATGTGCGTTTGCGTGCCCATCCAGATGAGGCTCGCGCAGAAGAAGCTGACCCTCGAAGAAATGCACGCGCTCTACTCGGAGCACTACGCGGGCAGCGAGATCATCTCGGTCGCTCCCCTCTGCGAGAAGGGCACTCCCGACGGGCTGATCTTCTCGAACTCGCTTTCGGGACTCGACTCGATGCGCCTCATCGTTTCGGGAAATGAATACACAATGAATATTTATGCATTATTCTGCAACCTCGGCAAGGGCGCATCGGGCGCAGCCATCCAAAATATGAATATAGCAATCGGGGCAAGCCCCGTGAAAGGACTCAAATTATGATAAATTACATTGAAGGCGGCGTTTGTGCCGCGAAGGGCTTCCGCGCCTCGGGCATTCATTGCGGCATCCGCAAGAACAAGACGAAGAAGGATCTTTCCCTCATCGTCAGCGACCGCAAGTGCTCGGCGGCGGCAGTATACACCACCAACCTCGTCTGCGGCGCGCCCATCAAGGTCACCCGCGCGAACCTCGCCGACGGCTGCGCACGCGCCGTGATCTGCAACAGCGGCAACGCCAACACCTGCAACGCCGACGGCATTCAGATCGCGGAAACTATGTGCGATCTCGTCTACAAGGCAACCGGAATCCCCGCGAAGGACGTCATCGTCGCTTCAACCGGCGTTATCGGTCAGAAGCTCGACGTAACTCCCATCGCGGCGGGTATGGACGAGCTCGTTTCCTCGCTTTCCTACGAGGGCTCGGACGAGGCGGCTTGGGGCATTATGACCACCGACACCAAGCTCAAGAGCGTTGCGGTCGAATTTGAGCTCGACGGCAAGAAGTGCCGCATCGGCGGTATCGCAAAGGGCTCGGGAATGATCCATCCGAATATGGCGACGATGCTCGTTTTCGTCACCTCCGACGTTGCGATCACCCCGAACGCGCTGAATATTGCACTCAAAGAGGACGTTCAGAACTCCTTCAATATGATCTCCGTCGACGGCGACACCTCGACGAACGATATGCTTTCCGTCATGGCAAACGGTATGGCGGGCAACAAGGAGATCGACGAAAATTCGCCCGATTTTGCTACCTTCAAGGAAGCACTTTTCGCAGTAACCTCGAAGCTCTGCCGTGCCATCGCGGCGGACGGCGAGGGCGCGACGAAGCTTCTCGAATGCAACGTAAACGGCGCGGCGGACAAGCAGACCGCGCGTACCGTCGCAAAATCCGTCATCTGCTCGAGCCTCTTCAAGGCGGCAATGTTTGGCGCCGACGCAAACTGGGGACGCGTCCTCTGCGCGATCGGCTACTCGGGCGCGAAGGTCGATGTCAACACCATCGGCGTGAAATTCGCATCGAAGGCGGGCGAGATCGAGGTCTGCCGCGGCGGCGCAGGCGTTGATTTCTCGGAGGAAAAGGCAAAGGAGATCCTTCTTTGCGACGAAATTCAGGTCAACATCACCCTCGGAATGGGCGACGAATCCGCAACCGCGTGGGGCTGTGACCTGACATACGACTACGTCAAGATCAACGGAGATTACAGAACATGATGAATATTTCCAACGCCGACCGCGCAAAAGTGCTGGTCGAGGCGCTTCCCTATATCAAAAAATACACCGACAAGATCATCGTCATCAAATACGGCGGCTCCTCGATGGTTGACGAGAGCCTCAAAGAGGACGTTATGCGCGACGTTGCGCTTCTGAATCTGATCGGCGTGAAGGTCGTCCTTGTTCACGGCGGCGGACCCGCGCTGACCGAAACGCTCAAGAGAATGAATATCGAGAGCAAATTTGAGAACGGCTTGCGCGTGACCGACGCCGAGACCGCGAAGGTCGCAACGATGGTGCTTGCGGGCAAGGTCAACAAGGGTCTGGTCGGACTGATCGGCTCGGTTGGCGGACTTGCCGTCGGACTTTCGGGCATCGACGCGAATATGATCCACGTCAAGGAGCTCGACCCCGCGCTCGGCTACGTCGGCGAGATCACGAAGGTCAACACGGGACTGATCACCGACGTTCTCGAAAAGGGCTACATTCCCGTAATTTCAAGCGTCGCCTGCGACAAGGCGGGCGAGATCTACAACATCAACGCCGACACTATGGCGGGCGAGATCGCCGCTGCCCTCGGCGCCGAGGCATTCATCTCGCTTACCGACACCCCCGGCATTCTTGCCGATAAGGACGATCCCTCGACTCTCATTTCGCAGATCCATCTTGACGACATTGACAAGATGATCGCTGACGGCACGATCTCGGGCGGTATGATCCCGAAAGTCACCGGCTGTGCGGATCTTGTCAAAGGCGGCGTAAAGCGCGTCTTCATCATCGACGGCAGAGTCCCGCACTCAATTCTCATCGAAATTTTGACTGATGAGGGACTTGGAACTATGGTCTTAGCTTAACAATCGAAAAAGCGCAGCGGAAAGTTTTTGAGGTTTCTTAAGGAACTTTTTTCAAAAAGTTCCTTAAGTCGACCTCCGCAGAGGTCGAAACGGTTGCCATCGGCAACCCCGCAAGCTTCGCTTGCTCACTCCCCCTGCGCTTCGAACAGACTGCGCCCCGCAGGCTGTTCGGAAGGAGTCAATCCTTTCCTTCAGGGAAGGATTGCGCTCCTTCACTCCCCTTCTGAATTTACTCACCAAAAGGGTGACAGAGCCGACACTTCCCTACAATCGGGAAGTATCGACTCTGTCCAAAAAGCCGAAGTAAACTTCGTCTTTTTGAAGCAAGATCAGGCGAGCTTGCGCTCGCATTAGTTCGAGACTCCGTCTCGAGCTCTGCTTAAGGAACTTTTTGAAAAAAGTTCCTTAAGAATCTTCAAAAACTTTTCGTCTTTTTTGATAGGTGGAAAATGAATACATTCGAACTTGACTCCAAATACGTCGCGCAGACTTACCGCCGCTTCCCCGTCGAGATCGTCGCGGGCAAGGGTGCGGTGGCTTTTGACGCGAACGGCAAAAAATACATCGATATGGGCTCCGGCATCGCGACCAACACCTTCGGCTACGCCGATGACGAGTGGATCGCGGCTGTCACCGCTCAGCTAAACTCCTACTCCCACACCTCAAACCTCTACTATACCTCCCCCTGCGCGAAGCTCGCAGAACTCCTTTGCGAGAGAACCGGAATGTGCCGCGTCTTCTTCGGCAACTCGGGAGCGGAGGCGAACGAGGGCGCGATCAAGGCGGCGCGTAAATACTCCTTCGACAAATACGGCGAAGGCCGCGCGAAGATCGTCACACTCGTCAACTCCTTCCACGGCAGAACCATCACCACCCTCGCGGCAACGGGTCAGGATGTTTTCCACACCACCTTTATGCCCTTCACCGAGGGATTTTGCCACGTCCACGCGAATGACACCGAGGCGATGCTTGCCGCAATGACCGACGACGTCTGCGCCGTTATGATCGAGCTCGTTCAGGGCGAAGGCGGCGTAAATCCGCTTGATAAGGGCTACGTTTCCTCAATCGCGAAGGCTTGCGATGAGAAGGATATCCTCCTCATCGTCGACGAAGTCCAGACGGGCAACGGACGCACGGGCACACTTTACGCTTTCGAACAGTTCGGCATCAAGCCCGACATCGTCTCGACCGCAAAGGGTCTTGGCGGCGGACTCCCGATTGGAGCAGTTATGCTCGGCGAAAAGGTCAAGGACACCCTCTCGGCAGGCTCGCACGGCTCGACATTTGGCGGCAATCCCGCTTGCGCGGCGGGCGCGCTCAATGTCATCAGCCGACTCGACGAGGCTTTCCTCGCCGAAGTGCGCGCGAAGAGTGAATATATATTCAAAAAACTTGCATCAATCAAGGGCGTGCTCTCGGTCAGCGGACTCGGTCTTATGATCGGAATCAAAGCCGAAAAGCCCACACCCGAGATCATCGCGGCGGGAATCGAGCGCGGCGTGCTCTTCCTCTCCGCAAAGGACAAACTTCGTCTGCTGCCCCCGCTGAACATCACCTACGAGCAGATCGACGAGGCGCTCGCGATCCTCGCAGAAATTCTTGAATGAATCCGAAAGGAATAATATAATGAAACACCTTCTCAAACTCTCCGACCTTACAAAAGAAGAACTTTACTCCATCCTTGACCTCGCCGACGAGCTCAAAGCCGAGCGCAAGGCGGGCATCAAGAAGCCCTATCTCGCGGGCAAGACCCTCGGTATGATCTTCCGCAAGTCCTCGACACGTACCCGCGTTTCCTTTGAGGTGGGCATCCACGAGCTTGGCGGCAAGGGGCTCTTCCTTTCCTCGAACGACCTGCAGATCGGCCGCGGCGAGGAGACCGCAGACACCATCCGCGTGCTTTCGCGCTACCTTGACGGCATTATGATCCGTACCTTCGACCAGAAAGAGGTCGAGGATATGGCAGAATTCGGCTCGATCCCGATAATCAACGGACTTACCGACTACGCGCACCCCTGCCAGGTGCTTGCAGACCTTCAGACCATCCGCGAGCTTCGCGGCGATCTTGAGGGCAAGAAGCTCTGCTTCATCGGCGACGGCAACAATATGGCAAACTCCCTCATCGTCGGCTGCATCCTTGCAGGAATGAAGGTTGCGATCGCTTGCCCCGCGGATTACAAGCCCGACGCGGAAATTATGAAATGGGCGGAGGCGACCGGCAGATTCCTCTGCACCGAGTCGATCCCCGAGGCAGCCGCAGACGCGGACGCGCTCTACACCGATGTTTGGGCGTCGATGGGTCAGGAGGGCGAGGCAGCTATCAGACGCAAGGCGTTTGAGGGCTACCAGATCAACTCGACCGTTATGACCTACGCGAAACCCGATGCGCTCGTGCTCCACTGTCTCCCCGCACACCGCGAGGAGGAGATCACCGCCGAGGTCTTTGAGGCACACGCCGCCGAGATCTTCGAGGAAGCCGAGAACAGACTGCACGCGCAGAAGGCGGTAATGGTTAAATTAATGGCATAAATATAAAAAATGCAAGCCGGGTTGGCTTGCATTTTTTGGTTATATGCGTACTGTCCGCCTTCGGCGGAATGATGATCTCGCTTGCGCGAGAATGATGATCGGCTTGCGCCGAATGATAATTTGCCTTCGGCAAAATGAAGGTAAATTTCCGCACGCGGAAATTTTCGATCAAATTAAAGTCAACAGCAGCGGAAAGTTTTGATCAAACTTTTTCAAAAGTTTGCGGTTTCTTAAGGCGGAGCCTTAAGTCGCGCTCCGCAGAGCGCGAAGCTCCCCTGGTGCTTCGAACAGACGACGCCCCGTCGGCTGTTCGGAAGGAGTCAATCTTTCCACTTCAGTGGAAGGATTGCGCTCCTTCACCCTCTAATATATCAAAACGGCGTGATACTCGGATAAGAGTATCACGCGCATTTTTGATTTTACTTTAATTTATCAAGGCTCTTATTAATATCTTTCAACATCATATTGAAAGTCTTGGTATACTGCCCCGCGGTGGACGCATAGCTTCCCGCAGCATTTTTGTTAACAGCGGTTCTGAAAATCGAATACGACATATTATCAAGCTGTATACAGAACAGTCTGCCTATATCAATAACAACGCCTTTGCGGATATAATCAAACATAAAGGCATCATCACTCTGATCCGCATATCTCGCCTTCATGGTCTCCTCAAAGAGTACGGGCGTGACGTTGACATAGTTCTCGTATGCCATAAGCTCGATAGTCGCCGCAGCTGCTTCGGCATTTTTCGAAGCGGTTGAGATCATATATACCGTATAGGGGAAGGAGAGGCAGGTCTTGTAGCCGTCCTGATCCGCATCGTATTTCGGGATAGGCAAAATACCGAAGGAGAAATCCACACTCGTCAGGTTGGTGGCAATGACATTCGGACGGTCAACGACAAACAGAACCGTGCCATTCGCAAAGATCTCCACACCCTTATTGTTGTAACCGTTTCCGGAATTGTGGATCAGATCACAAACCTTTTCGAGCAGATTGACCGTCCTTTCGGAAAACAGATCTTCGGACATTGCAAGATCACCGTCGGCATTTACATAAACGCTTTCAAGATCTGCACCGGTATAGAAGGAATCATTATGTACAGAGGTTACCGTAATGCCGAAGCGATCCCCTTCACTTACAGCTTGGTCAGCGTCGAGATCGAGATATGTATCATTGGTATACTCAAGCAATTTGTCGATAGTCCACTCGCCATCGTGAACCAAGTTATAAAGGACAGATACATCCTGCTGCTTTATCGACGCAAAAAGATCCTTGTTGAAGATGCAAAGATACATCATATAAAGGAAGTTGGTCGAGATATCGCCCGAAACGAAATATATACCGTCCTTGATCCTTGCCTTGGAAATAAGGCTCTCGGGCCACCAGGGACTATCGAGGTCGAGAATATCATAATTTGTCAGATCCTGAGAAATACCCTCACTCATAATGCTTGCACCGGTCATTGAATAACCGCAGAACATATCGTAGACATCAGCCCCCGACATTACATTATTCACACAAGCATTTACAAATTTCTTTCTGTTCGAGTAGTTGCCGTTCATACCCGTGAACTCAAGGTTGATTCCAAACTGATCCTCGATTTTTTCATTACGCCAATAAATAGCATCGTTGACCGATTCACCGTTTTCCACTTCCGCGAAGAACTCAAC
This sequence comes from Clostridia bacterium, assembly GCA_017415485.1. GTDB lineage: Bacteria > Bacillota > Clostridia > Oscillospirales > CAG-272 > CAG-390. The sequence goes on along the minus strand of JAFQGP010000121.1, from coordinate 11,711 downwards.
AAGATGTGCATCATCCCAATGGAGAATGCTTAAGGTAGTTCCCTCAAACTTGAGATCATCGGGAATGTTGCTGGGAGCGAACAAAGTTTCTTCGACTGTCGTCTCCTCAGTTGCCACCGGAGCTTGAGTTGCAACGGGAGCGGCGGTAGTTTCCTCTTGCTCGACCGTTTCTGCGCAAGCAAGAGCCATAGGAAGAGTCATTGCGATGATGATCAATGCAATAACAATACGTGAAAGAGTTTTCATTTTTTTCTCCTTTACTGAAATAGATTTTGTACGGATTTATTATTCCGTTTTAGAATTATTTATATTATAATTCTTTTTTGGAATTTTGTCAAGTGGTTTTAGGTATATAATTTTAAAAAAAGGCAGAATTTAATATGAAACCAAGAAAAAAAGCATACGGAACAAGCAATATTGTCGGAAAGAATATTGAACGGTTAAGAAAAAAACAAGGAATTACACAAAAAGATTTTGTTGCCAAAATGCAGGTAATGGGATGCGATATAAATCCAACCAGCTATTCCAAACTCGAAGGTCAACTGCGCGGCGCAACCGACCGCGAAATATTTACGATTGCTAAAATACTAAGAATCGCAATTGATGATCTGTTTGAGGATTTTGACAAGTGAAAAACAATATAAATATAAGGGCGAATTCATTAACCGAACAATGAATCGCCCTTATATTCTATCTAAATAATTATCGCATATTGATGCCTTCAAAATGAGTTTTCGCGGCAAAATTGACTCCGTCACCCTCCCGGTCTGCCTTTCTGCAACCGGACACTCACAGCAACGCCGTCTTTGAAATATATATGATACCAAAGCGACTCGTCATTTCCCAAAAAGTCGGTGGCATCCTCACATATCATATATTCGGCAAATGTCGGGACATTCTCCTCGTTGCGGTATAATGCCCAAAATTCACCGTACTTCGCTTCGATCTCCTCGGGCGTGCTGCCGATGATCTCGCGGTCCTTGTAGGGGTAATGGGTGGGATAAGTGTGGTTAAAAAGTATCACGGACGTCACAACGATCAGCACTGCCGACGCGATCACAGAAAACAGAGTGACGACTTGTTTCTTGGTGGATCTTCTTATAAACGCAACGAGCGAATCAATTATCCACCAGATCGCCCATCCGCAAGCGCAGACAAGCGCCAAAAAAACCGAATCGGTCGCGTAAGCAAAGAGGACAAGCCCGTTATAGACACGAAAGAAAGCACCCAAAATCAATATAGCCGCCACGCCCGCGAACAATCCGAAAGGAATCAGACGGACCCAAAGCCTTTTCACCTTGAAGCACAAAAGAAGCTGAACCGACATCAGCAGAAGCGACACGAGCAAAACGAAAAGCTCGGTTTTGATCTCAAATGAGCCGATATGTATCATGCGAAGACCTCCTTAAAGCCAATTTTGCGGTACGATTACATAATATCATTTATTTGTCCCAAATGCAATATCCGCTCGTTTGAATGTGCATAACGGTTTGTTAAGTAATATTAAACTTTTTAGTTACTATATTCAGAGCACCAAATATGATGTTTGATACTAAAACGAGCCCTCCCGCTTGCGGGCAATGCTGTCAACTTAAGAAAGTTATAAAAAAGCAAGTGCGAACAAAGCTTTCTGGGTGTTCCCTCATCACCCGCTGCGGCGGGAGCTTCTCCCAGGAGAAGCCTGAGTTTTAAGTACGTTTACCTATATTGGTGCTCCTATTTGATAATTCAACAAATAGTACTATTTATTCCCTTTTGGCAATAGACGATTTCTACCCAATGATATTTGCTAAAGCTCAAAACAAACATAACGCGACCAACCTCTTAGGCTTCTCCTGGGAGAAGCTCCCGCCGTCGGGTTCCCGGAAACGCGCTTGCGCGTTTTTGGGGTTCTGACGTAGCGGGTGATGAGGGGACACCGGGGAAAGCTATGTTAGTACTTCTTTTCGAGGGGATCCTTTTAAGTTGACAGCATTGCTCGCTTGCGGGATAGCCACGGTGGGTATTTGGTTATCGCACAACTTATTCATAAACGAACACCACAGGCGGGCAGCAATAGTCAACGTCTTTCAGATGCAATCCTTCACGGTATGCCTCGCGGACGATCGACATCACAAAATATTTTGTTGCCTCGTGGTATCTGAGAAGCTCGGGCACGGAAGTCAAGTGCTTCGGGACAGGTGTTTTCATAGAAGTCGTAAACGCGAAGAACTCATCTCCGATTTCAGATTTGATTTTTGCCGTTGCCTCTTTAATAACCGCACAAACCTCGTCGTATTCTTCCTTTTTCAAAACGGGAATCGCAACGCAGAGCTTTTCTTCAACCTTTTTGAACATACCAAGACGCACCAAATCAGGAATATTTGCGATCAATTCATTTGGTATTTCCGAATTTTCCGACTGTACGCCGTTATAAATATGCCACAAAAGAGGAACTATATGCTTAAAATAAAGCTCATAGATACCCGCATAGCGATACGGGCTGTCCCACAAGGTTGTGTCAAATTCGTAAAGCCAAAGCTGCTTTGTCTGTCCGTCGGGGGTATTTGAAACTGCCTTTGTTGTTCGAAGTCCGCCGTGAATCGCGTATTCGGACGCTTCGTTATACTCTTTCATATTATAGCCCGCATCGAAAGCTATTCCTTGCGCGATCCATCTGCCGCCGTCCTTACGCCTCGGAAATTTTGGAGCTTCAATTTTTTCCGAACCGTAGTGCTGAAAATCCTGAAGAGCCTTCAAAACCGCAAAACGGTCAAGCTTTGTTATTTCTTCGGAGCACATATTTTGCACAAAAGGCATTTCGGAGATTCTTTTCGACATTTCATCGAGAATGCTCCATATCTTTTCAAAATGCTTATGCGAAAAATCGAGCTGCGGCTTGAAGTTTTTGAGAGATTTCTGCGGTTTTGTTATAATGAAATCGGTATATACCTTGCCGCTTTCGGTCTGCACCATCAATTCACCGCAGACAAGCTTTTTGACGATCGGCTCGATATATGCTGCGGGAATAGCGATCGCTTTTGAAAGTTCGCTTATCGTGACGGGCTTTTCGTAGGCAAGTATCAAAAGATTCTGCACTATCAGATCGCCCTCAACAAGCGACATAGGTTCGCCGTTCAGTCCTTCCGCGCCGCCAAATGTAATATCCAATTTTCCGGGAATGTAATTTTCTTTGTTTTCCATAGTTTCAAGTCCTTTCTTGATCTGACTGCGACCTGCGGAGAGGCGGCTTTTGACAGTACCTTCGGGAATACCGAGCCCTTCGGCAATATCCGCAACGCTTTGATTGCCGAAATAAAAGCGAACAAGCACCTCGCGGGTAATAAATCCGAGATGATTCAACTCCTTGCGCAATTTTGAAGCTTCATCGGAGGCAAGAAAGTCATCGTCTTCTTGACCCGCAACATCTGCCGCATCTTCCAGACACACCGTAACGGGCGCGCGATATTTTTTGCGCAGATTACTGTTGTGCTTATAAAAAAGAGTATTTGTGAGCCATGTTTTCGGATGCTCTATGGTTCCGCCCTTGTGCATATAAGCAAAAGCCGCAAGCATAGTGTCACCCACAAGATCCTCCGCATCGGTTTGCGAGCCGCATTTTGATGTTGCAAGGCGCATCAGATAGTCATAATACTGAATTACTTCATCGTTTGTCATAATTTTTCCTGCTTTCCGGAATGCTTTTGAACGTTCGCTTGTATAGTCGCAATAATTTGATTTCGGTTCGGACTTGAGATGTATTTTTTGATAATTATATCATAAAAATTTTTATTTGTCTATATTTTGGAAGCGGAATAATAAAGTTTGTGATCTGCAAAAAGAAGTACAAATTATATTATAATCTGTAGGGACCGACGTCCCCGGCGGTCCGAGCCCAATGATAGTATTGTTCTGTATAAAATCAATATAATTGAATTATAGTTTTCTTGATTTTACACACATATATATTTTTATGCCCACGGACCGCCGAGGACGTCGGTCCCTACAATGATAGTTTTAATATTGCACATTGATATTGTTTTGCTTTTTTTCGATATTCAGCAAGCAGAATAATAAAGTTCGCGATATAAAATGAAGCCCTCCCGCTTGCGGGAGGGTTGGGTGGGTATGCAGTTGCCGAGGCGAGGGATCTGTGCCGGCGTGGAATTACCCGCAAGCAGCCGCAGCGAATTCCAGTAATGAAAACCGCCAAAAACGCTCTTTCATCCTGCTTTCTCCAATCAAAAGCCGAACAATTGCTTTAATTTTGAATCCGACGGAACTTGTTCCTTGATAATAATGTATCTGCGCTGTTTATACTGAAAAATATATTGCTCCGGCGAATTCCATGTTCTTTCGATATCGGTCAAATCTATTCTCTCGTAAAGTCTCAATTCGCCGCTTGCCGAATACACCGAACAATAGATTCCACCGTTCACTACCTCGTAAACATATCTTTGCCCCATCATCCTGGATTTAAGTTGTCTGCGACTTCGTCCGTAAGCGATAAAGGAACCGATCAATTTAGTAAGATGTATACTAAAATAACAGAAAAAAACTGTAATTATCGTCACCGGCAAGCTGCGATAAAAGCTATACCATAAAAGCATTGCGAACCCAAGCAAATGCACAACTGATCTGCAATAAGGTCCGATCGACAGCTTGAGCAACACCTTATCAATATCGCTTTCGTTATACTCAAAAACATACCGTTCCTCTGCCTCTGCAGAGGTATTTTTTGCTTCTGCTACATCTTGCTCGAAAAAATCATTCATCGTAAGCTTAAAAAGCTCGCAAAGACGAATAAAGTTTTCAACGGTGGGAATCGTCTGATCGTTTTCCCATTGGCTCACGGTCTGGCGCGTCACAAAAAGCTGATTTCCAAGCTCCTCCTGCGACATTTCCGCCTTTTTTCTATAATAGGCGATCTTTTCACCGATACTCATTTTGCTTCCTCCAAAATTTCAAATTATGGCAATACCGCACAATTCTGATGGTGCAATTGTGCCGTCACAAATTGTGCGGTATTGTCTTAACAAATCTGCAGCTTTGTTTCGGTTTGATTATATCACAAGACGCCTCAAAAGTAAAGCAAAAACTGCTTTCTTTTTGTCAAGTACGGCTTGACACGGGGATTTTTGCGCAAAAAACCCGTGTCAAGCCCGCAGAAATGCGAAAATTCAATGATCCGAACGCCCAAAGGTATAATCATTCTTTGTTGAGTTCATTCAGCTTTTCGTTGATCTTCTTGATCTTTCTTTTATGGATCGCCTTAAGAATGAAATACCCAACAGCAAATGCGATCACATAAGAAAGAACCACCCAAATGGAATGTAATACGATTTCCCATCCCGTGGATGATTTTTCGAAGCCGAAAAAAATTAACATTACAGCGAAATTCAAACCTTGCAAAACCGAATAAATATTCCACCTTAGTCTAATCGACAACTCGTAAGGTCCGTTCTCAAAAAGCAAAAGGTTAAATACCGTGGTGGGCACATACGCAACCATCATCATTCTCAAAATGTGAAGCGTTGTTGCCGGTGAAGCTAAATCGAAAATTGAGAAAGTCACCACAATAAACAACGAAATTACTCCGACAAGGCGGAAATACTTTTCAGCAAATTTTCTGATCTTATCCATAATTCACACCCCCAATTTCTCCTTGATCGTACCCAGATACTGCCTTGACACGATCAGCTTTTCGCCGTTTTGAAGCGTCAGGCACATGCGGCTTGCGCGCTCTGCCTTGATGCTCCTCACCTTTTTGAGATTGACTATAAACGATTTCGCCACGCGCGCAAAATATGTGTCCGCCAGCCTCTCCTCGATGGCGTACATTTTTGACATAGTTTCGTAAGTTTGCTCCGAGGTATAGAAAAACACTTTTCTGTCCACCGATTCGAAATACAGAATATCCCCGAGCGGGATAAAATAGGTCTCGTCGCCGAGTGTGCCCGTTATGGTATTATCCGCCAGCGTGACCGCCGAGATCATTTCCCTGACCTCTGCCGTCAGCTCGCGGCAGGTGATCACCACCTCGGTCTCGGTGATTTTCGGATCGTAGTTTATTGTGATCTTCATTCCATCGCCTCCTTCTGACACCATTATACAGCAAACGCGCGCCCCTGTCAACCCAATCCGCGCGAGTTGCATATTTGGTGGTGTAACATGCAAATTTTCATTCTCAAACCTTGTTGGGTCAAAATGGTGGGCAAACCGCAGAATAATGAATGCGCTCTAAAACTCCCCTTCCCGGTTCACGGGAAGGGGGTGGGGGATGGGTCCCGATCTACCAACACAAAATTATGAGGATATCGGCGAAGCCTCTGTCGCGGCGCAAAATTACCTCCGAGCACCCGCAGGAAGATGAAATCTCCATTGCCATTCCGCGCACTTCCGGCGCTAAAACTGAAGGAGTAAAACCACCCACAAGGGGTGGTTTTACTCCTTCCAAACAGCCTGCGGGGCGCAGTCTGTTTGAAGCGCAAGGGATGTTCCGCCCTCTGCGGAGGGCGGCTTAAGGCTCTGCCTTAAGAATCTGCGAACTTTTAAAAAAGTTCGATCAAAACTTTCCACTAGGCGAACAATACACTCAATTATTTAGAGCATTAATGCTCTCATTTATTGTTTTTAGCTTTGACTTGAGGTTCTTTGTGTATTTTGCCGCGGTTGAGGCGTATCCGCCGGCATTGCTGTTCTTGACCGCTCCTCTGAATATGGTATAGGAAAGATTATCAAGCTGTCTTGTGAACAGTCTGCCAATGTCGATAACCACGCCCTCGCGAATGTAGTCAAAGATAAGGGCATCGTCGCTCTGATCGGCGTATCTTGATTTCATCGACTCCTCAAAAAGTGCGGGAGTAATGCTCTTGTAGCTTTCGTATGCCATAAGCTGAATGGTTGCCGCGGCGGTATTGGCATTGTTAGCAGCGATGGAGATCATATACATTGTATACGGGAAGGAAAGACAAGTCTTGTAGCTTTCCTGATTTGTATCATATTTCGGAATAGGAAGAATTCCAAATGTGAAAGGAGCGCTCGAAAGGTGGCGCGAGAGAGCTGATGCGCGCTCTATTACAAACAGAACATTACCCTCCTTAAATGAGTTAACTCCCTTTTCTGTCTCGGAGTCGCCCGACTTGTTAAGCAGATTATATACGGTATCAACAACGTCGACTGCCTTCTGCGAGAAAAGATCCTCGGACACAACAAGTGCGCCGTCTTGGTCGACCTCGATCGTCACCATATCTGCGCCGGTATAGAATGCATCGAAGTGCACCTCGGTTACCGCAAGACCATAACGGTCGCCAAGGCTGGGCGCCTGATTGCCGTCAAGATCGCTGTACATCCCGCTTGTATACTCGATAAACTTATCAAGTGTCCATTCACCGTTATGCACGATATTGTAGATCACGGAGGTTTCGGCCTGGGTTACATCTGTATAAAGATCCTTATTGAATGCGCAAAGATACATCATATAAAGAAAGCTTGTGGAAATGTCACCCGATACAAAATAAACGCCGCCGTTTATCGTTGCCTTGGACATAAGGCTTTCGGGCCACCAAGGCTTTTCAAAATCCAGTATCTCATAACTTGCCAAATTCTGCGACAACCCCTGAAGCATGATACTTGCACCGGTCATGGAATATCCGCAGAAAATATCATATGCATCCGCGCCAGACATTGTGCTGTTGAGGCAGGTATTTACAAAGCTTTTCTGATTGTTGTAGTCGCCGGGCGTGCCAACAAAGTTGAGGGTGATACCAAACTGCTCCTCCACCTTTGCGTTTCTGTTGAAAATGGCATCGTTGACAGATTCACCGTTAGAGGTTTCAACAAAGAATTCCTTGTTGGGAACGTCATCCCAATAAAGAAGACTGACAGTTTCGCCCTCAAACTTCATGTCATCCGGAATATTGCTTAAAGCAAATTCGGTTTCTTCAACTTCCGTCTGCGACTCGACCTCAACGGGAGCCTCGGTGCTTGCCGCCGCAGTGGTATCCTCCGACTGCAGAGGCTCTGCGCAGGAGGCACACATACCCCAAAGCATTGTTAAGACTAAAATTGCTGTTGTAAATCTGATAGCTCTTTTCATAAATGTCGTCTGCCTTTCCTTTTTTAATCATTATACATAATTTTCACCATATTGTCAAGACAAATAATTACCTTATATAGACGAAAGTTGCTATTTTCCAAAGTAAAATTCCGCCCGATTTCGGGCGGAATTTTACCTTCATTTTGCCGCAGCAACGGCTCTGGCGGTTTTCCTTTGGAAAACGGCGGTGTTTAGCCGCCGAGACAGAGTCGACATTTGCCGAAGGCAAATACTCATTCGCGCGAAGCGCGACTTCTCACAAACTCGATCTGTTTCCGCACAGACTCGGCGGCGGGTCCTCCCTCGCTCGTTCTGCGGCAGAGGCAATTATCAAGATTTACGGCGTCATAGACGTCATCGGAGATTATATCGGAATAGGACTTATAGACCTCGATCGGCAGGTTTTCAAGCACCTTGCCCGTTTTGATGCACTCGGCGACGACCTGTCCCGAGATCTTATACGCCGCGCGGAAGGGCAGTCCTTTGCCGACGAGGTAATCAGCGAGGTCGGTGGCGTTGATGAATCCGCCCTCTGCGGCGGCTCTCATCTTCGCGGTGCGCGCGGTCATGGTTGCGGTCATGGGGATCGCAACGTCAAGGCACATTTTGACCGTATCGAGCGCGTCGAAAACGATCTCCTTGTCCTCTTGCATATCCTTGTTATACGCCAGCGGCAGACCCTTCATAACCGTCAAAAGAGCCATCAGATCGCCGTTGACTCTGCCCGTTTTGCCCCTGATAAGCTCTGCCATATCGGGGTTCTTTTTCTGCGGCATTATCGACGAGCCGGTGGTGTAGGCGTCCGAAAGCTCGACGAAACCGAACTCCCAGCTTGACCAGAGGATCACTTCCTCGGCGTAGCGCGAGAGGTGGGTCATCAGAATTGAGCAATTCGAGAGGAATTCGAGCGCGAAATCGCGGTCGGAGACGCCGTCGATCGAGTTCTGCGCGATCGCGGTGAATCCGAGCTTCTGCGCTTCGAAAACGCGGTCGGTGTCATAAGTCGTGCCCGCAAGCGCACATGAGCCGATGGGGCAGATGTCGATGCGCTTTAAGGTGTCGTTGAATCTTTCAACGTCACGCAGCAGCATCATTGCGTAAGCGAGCAGATGATGCCCGAAGCTGATCGGCTGCGCCCTCTGCAGGTGCGTGTAGCCGGGCATAATTGCGGTGGCGTACTCCTCGGCCTTGTCTGCAAGCGTGGACGCCATCGCCTTGATCTTTCCCACAACGACATCGGTTTCGCTGCGGAGATACATACGAAAATCGAGCGCGACCTGATCGTTACGGCTGCGCGCGGTATGAAGTTTTTTGCCCACGTCGCCGAGCCGCGCCGTCAGCACGCTTTCGACGAACATATGGATATCCTCGGCGGCGGGATCTATCGCGAGCTTGCCTTCATTCAGATCTGCCAGAATGCCTGCAAGGCCGTCGATGAGCTGTTCCGCCTCATCCTCGGCGATGATTCCCTGTTTTGCGAGCATAGCGGCGTGCGCCATGCTGCCGGTGATATCTTCTTTATACATACGGCAGTCGACCGCGATCGAGGAATTGAAATCATCTGCGATCTTGTCCGTCGCCGCCGCCGTCCTGCCTTCCCAAAGTTTAGCCATAATTAAATCCCTTCAAAGCTTGAAAGTTTTGATCAAACTTTTTCAAAAGTTTGCGGTTTCTTAAGGCAGAGCCTTAAGTCGCGCTCCGCAGAGCGCGAAACACCTTGTGCTTCGAACAGGCGGCGCCCCGCCGACTGTTCGGAAGGAGTCAATCCTTCCACTTCAGGGGAAGGATTGCGCTCCTTCACCCCATTTTTGAATATAAAATAAAAGAATTGACAGAGCACAATAGCCCCATAAATGGGGCTATTGACTCTGCCCGAGCTGCCTGCGGGGCGCAGTCAGCTCGAAGCGCAAGGGAGTTTCGAGCTCTGCGGAGCTCGACTTAAGTGACTTTTTGAAAAAAGTCACTTAAGAATCTTCAAAAACTTTTCCGCTGTTTTTATTTGGAGTTTTTCTTATCGACCATTGCCTTAACGGTAATCGGAAGACCGAAGAGATTGATAAATCCTGCTGCCTGCGACTGGTCATAGTCGGATTCACCGAAGGTTGCGATCTCCTCGCTGTAAAGCGAATAGTCGCTCCATACGCCCGCGTTGATCATATTGCCCTTGTAGAGCTTGAGTCTTACCTTACCGGTAACTCTCTCCTGAGTCTTATCAACGAACGCGGAAAGCGCCTCGCGGAGGGGTGTGAACCACTGGCCGTTATATACGAGCTCACCGAATGTGATCGCGAGCTTCTGCTTTTCGTGGAGGGTGTACTTGTCAAGGCAGATCGACTCGAGCACGCTGTGCGCCTTATAGAGGATCGCTCCGCCGGGAGTTTCGTAAACGCCGCGGCACTTCATGCCGACGAGTCTGTTTTCAACGATGTCGAGCAGACCAATGCCGTTCTCGCCGCCGATCTTGTTGAGGGCGAGGATGATGTCCTTTGCGCTCATCTTCTCGCCGTTGAGTGCTACGGGAGCACCCTCGACGAAGTCGAGCTCGATATACGTGGGAGCATCGGGAGCCATGATGGGAGAAACGCCCATCTCGAGGAAGCCGGGCTTCTCATACTGCGGCTCGTTGCCGGTGTCCTCAAGGTCAAGACCCTCGTGCGAGAGGTGCCAGAGGTTCTTATCCTTCGAATAGTTGGTCTCGCGGTTGATCTTGAGCGGTACGTTGTGCGCTTCCGCATAGTCGATCTCTTCCTCACGCGACTTGATATCCCACTCTCTCCAGGGAGCGATGATGGGCATATCGGGCGCGAACGCCTTGATCGTCAGCTCGAAACGAACCTGGTCGTTGCCCTTACCGGTACAGCCGTGGCAGATAGCGTCGCAGCCTTCCTTGAGCGCGATCTCAACGAGCGCCTTTGCGATGCAGGGACGCGCGTGGGATGTGCCGAGGAGGTATTCCTCATAAATTGCGCCCGCCTTCATGGTGGGGATGATGTAATTGTCAACGTAATCGTCGCAGAGGTCGAGGACGTAGAGCTTGGAAGCACCCGTCTTGAGCGCCTTTTCCTCAAGACCCTCAAGCTCGTCAGCCTGACCAACGTTGCCCGAGATAGCGATTACTTCGCAGTTGTTGTAGTTTTCCTTGAGCCACGGGATAATGATGGATGTATCGAGACCGCCCGAATATGCAAGGGCGACTTTCTTGATCTTGGATTTGTCGATGACTTTCATAATATACTCCTTGTTTTGCATAAATATGCACGAAAATTTTGAATACTTGCATATTATACTACATTTTAATGAATATGTCAATACCTAAAATGAATAAAAATGCGGTTTTTGCAAATATTTTTATAAATAGTCGCGTTCCGCTTGCGGAACATATCGCATCCGCCAAGCGGATATATCGTGTGTCAACATATCGCGCCGAAGGCATATCGCGCGACCTCCGCAGAGGTCGCAATCCTTAACAAGCTACATTATACAGCCATGCCCGATCAATATGCGCAAATTTAATTATACTTGTAGGGGAGGGCGTCCTCGACCTCCCGGAACATGCAAAATTATTTGATGAATTTAATACAGAAAATCAAATAATACTTTCTTGATAAAATACACAGCAATAATATCATTAGGC
>JAFQGP010000120.1 GCA_017415485.1 Clostridia bacterium | reverse complement strand
TTAACTTTCCACTTTTCACTTTTCACTTAATAACCAAGCCGCCGATAAATCGGCGGCTTGGTTATTATTCAGCGTCAGCAGAGTTATCGAGATAGATAACGATCTTGCGGTTGTTTTCGCTGCCGATGGAGTTGGTGCTTACGCCCTTAATGGTCTGAACCTCGGAGTGGATGATGCGTCTCTCGTAGGGGTTCATGGGCTCAAGCATAACGCTTCTCTTGTATTTGAGAACCTTGTCTGCCTGCTTGCGTGCAAGTGCGCGGAGGGTTTCCTCTCTCTTTGCGCGGTAGCCCTCAATGTCAAGGGTGACCTTGAGGTAGTCGCGCTTCTCGCCCTCGTCGCGGCGGTTTGCCGCAAGGTTGAGAAGATACTGCAGAGCGTCAAGGGTGTCGCCGTGGTGTCCGATAAGGATTCCCGAGCCCTCGCCGGAAACGTCGATGATGAGCTCGCCGTCCTTGCCGTCGCGGGTCTCGATCTGTGCGGTCAGCTGCATATCGGCGATAACGGTGTTGATGAAGTCGATCGCAGCCTGCTCGCCGCGGGGAATATAGTATGCGCTGATCTCAGCATCGGCAGAGCCGAGTCCGAGGAATCCGCGCTTAGCCTCGGCAATAACGGTGTATTTGATCTCGCTCTCGGGTGCGCCGAGCTCTGCGGCAGCAAGAGCGAGTGCTTCTTCAACCGATTTTGCCTTTACGGTTACTTCTTTTTTCATAGTTTCCTCTTAAAAATTACTTTTCGTTCTTGTCGTGCTTATTGTCGTCCTTGAGGGGAGCTTTGGAGATCGCGCCGCTGTCGTCGGTCTTGATCTCGGGCTTTTCCTCCTCTTCCTTTACGGGAGGGACGTAATCCTCGTCGTCCTGGTGGAAGAGCGAGGCGGGATTGTGTTTCGTAGCTTCGGGGTCAGCGTTGCCCTTCTGCTTCTTCTTTTCGGGCTTTCCGCCGTATTCCTTCTCGGCAGCCTTGTAGTCCTCCTCCGTGAAGGTGGGAACGGGCATTGCCTTCGACATAATGATCTGCTTTACAGAACCGAGAAGGCTCTTGAAGATCCAATAAACGCCGATAGCGGCGGGAACGATGAAGGAGATCCAAACGCTCATCATGGGCATCATAATGTCCATGGTCTTGTTCGAGCAACCTGTCTGCGCATCGGTCTGAGCATCACCGGTGGTGGGCTGATAGGTGAACTTGCGGTTGAGCTTCATCGTACCGAAGTAAACAAGGAAGGTCAGAATGGGAATGAGCCAGAGCCAGCTGGGAGTGTCGATGCTGGGAGTTTCGGCAAGATTGATGCCGAAAACGGTGAAATCGGGCATTTTATCGGCAACCGATGCGAAAGCGTCGTAGGTTTCCTGACCCGTAATGCCAAAGCCCTTGACAGAACCGACGCTGTCAACGTAGCCGACGATGCCGGAGAAGAATTCCATGCCCTTTTCCTTGATGATGGAAATGAGCTCGATGGTTCCTCTCTGCGAGTTTACGGTAAGTCCGAGACCGCCCTCTTCAACTGCCGCGGTCACGTAGGTCTGCATTGCCGTGATAGCATTCTTGCTTACGTGGAGCACGTGCTGGAGGGGGTTGATAACGACCTGATAGAGCACAAGGATGATGGGCATCTGAATGAAGAGCTGCAGACAACCCGAGAAGGGGCTGAAGTGTTCCTTCTGATACATAGCCTGGATCTCCTCGGAGACCTTCATCTGCGTTGCGCGGTCGTTGCGACCCTTATATTTGTTGCGGATCGCCATTTCCTTCGGACGTAATTTTGCTTGTTTAATTGAATTTTGTTGCTGCTTGATGGTGAAGGGAAGAAGAATGATCTCAACTATGATGGCAAAGATAAAGAGTGCCCAGACATAGTTTCCCGTGATAGAGTCAAGCCAGCCAAGGAATGATCCTATCCAACCGAGGATGGTATCAAACATTTGTCTTTCTTTTCCGCGCGGACCGCGGAATTTCCTCTCGTGTTATTCGGCGGAATCTTGTCCGTCGTCGCAGTCATCGTCACAGAGACTGATACCTTTCGGGACCGTATCCCGATTTCGCAGGCCGTGTTCCGGCACGGGATCGTATCCGCCGGCGCAAAATGGATTGCAACGGAGAATGCGCCATACCGTCAGTATGGTTCCTACGATAAAGCCGCGTTTTCTGTATGCCTCAAGGGCATAGGCAGAGCAAGTCGGCGTGAACCGACAAGTGGGATTCGATTTCAGTCTTGAAAGATATTTTCTGTAGAATTTAATAAGAGCGATACACAGATATTTCATTGAATTTCATCTTCTTTTGCGGCTTTTGCGATAAGTCCGACGCGCGAAAGACATTTCCGCAGATCCTTCTTTACGTCCTGCATCGATGCATCGGCGATTTTTGCACGCGCGGCGATCACGATGAGATTGCCGTGGAGAATTGCGCCCTCCTCTTCGATCAGTCTGTAAGCCTCGCGCATAAGTCTGCGCGCACGGCTGCGGACGACAGCTCCGCCGATCTTCTTGCCCGTGGTAAGCCCCAGGCGGTTGAGCGGGCGGTGACATGGGTCAGCCTTGACGTAGCGGTGATTCTGGCGGTCGGGAAGAGTATAGACGGCAACGTATTTACCGGGCGCCGACTTGCCCTTCGCATAAGCCTTTTGATAAAGGTGATTTTCTTTGATGGGTGTGTTTTTCATTGTCCTTGTGCTTCCGTTGAAAATTTGATTTGAAAAAGGGTAATTCGTCGAAATAACCGGCGCAGCAGACAAAGGATGTCGGCACCCGCCGGTTATTTCGATAGCGATTTAGCGTAAATTGAAAACTTTAATTAATAGGTAAGGCGCTTTCTGCCTTTTGCGCGACGTCTCTTGAGTACTTCTCTGCCGTCACGAGTTCTCATTCTCTTTCTGAAGCCATGCTCCTTCTTGCGCTGACGCTTTTTGGGCTGATAGGTTCTGAACATTTGTGGCACCTCCTTGAGTGATTATTCGGAAGCGTTTGGGTTTAATGCCAACGGCAGCGACGATTCTGAATGCTGCCAACTACGCTCACACACAATGACATCGTATATTATAATATTAATTACCCCCTTTTGTCAAGGGGTATTGCGGAAATTTTTTGTCATTTCGGCAAAAATAATGATCTTTTTTCGGAATGTTCACGAAAAGTTTTCAAAGTTGCGACCTCTACGGAGGTCGCGTGATATGCCTTCGGCGTTATATATCCTACGGATACGATATGCTCCGCGCGATATATTCCGCTGTAGCGGAATGTTAAGGTTAATTTCCGCTGAGCGGAAATTTTCCTATAAAAACACGTTCCGCTTGCGGAATATATCGTATCGGCGAAGCCGATATATCGTGTGTCAACATATCGTGCCGAAGGCATATCACGCGCCGTCCGCAGACGGCGCTACTCCTTTATCCCGCTACACATTGACAAAGCCCCAAAATAATGCTATTATATAAAAGGAAGCAAAAAATATTTTCCTTTTTTCGCAAAAAAGCGTGACCGGGGGTGTCGAAAGGGTACTTATTAAGTGAAGGGACAAAGAAACCGTGGAAAGGAGAGAACTATGAAGGACGAAAAGATAATTGAGCTTTTCTTCTCGCGCGACGGACGGGCACTTGAAGAGATCGACAAAAAATACGGCGATCTGATCTACTACATCGCCTCGAATTTCCTCGCCCTGCGCGAGGATAGGGAAGAGTGCGTCAATGACGTCTATCTCGCACTCTGGAATGCCATCCCGCCCACGGAGCCGAAAAGCCTTTCTGCGTTCATATCGGAAACCACGCGGCATCAGGCAATGAAAAAATCGCGCGCGAACAACGCCTGGAAGCGCGGCGGGCAGGTCAAGATCGTCAACGAGGAGCTGCTTTCAATGCTCGACGACGGCACCGACCTTTCCGAGCTTTATGAATCGCGCCGCGCGGGCGAGCTGATAAGCAAATTTCTGCGCTCTCTGGGCGAGGGCGACCGCCGGATCTTCATAATGCGCTATTTCTTCGATATGAGTCCCTCCGACATCGCAAAACAAATGCACAGCGGCGAGAGCAGGATCAAAATGAAGCTCTTCCGCACCCGCAAAAAGCTTGCGGAGTATCTTAAAAAGGAAGGTATAATGGTATGAAAAACGAGTTTTTCAAGGATACAAGGATCCTCGACGCTATCGACCACATAGATAGCGACCTGATCGCCGAAACAGCCGCCAAGATCCGCCCGCCCGCCTCGCCGAAGAGGGAGGCAGAGCAACCGAAGAAGACAAAATTCTTCACCGCCTGGAAACAAGCCGCCGCCCTCGTCGCGTGTGCGGTTCTCATGGGCGCGATAATTCCCGTGATATCGATGATCGTTGGTAATATAGCACCGACAGTAAGTGATTTTGGCGACGGAATCTCCCCCTCCGGCGGACAGAGCGAGAATCTTGAAACCGAGTCCGAAAATTTGAATAATGAAAGCGAAGGCGCAGTGGAAACGGGAGCACCGACCGAGCGTGTAAGCGACGGAAGTGAAGGACTTGAATATCAGATAAATGCCGACGGCGTGAGCGCGTCTTTCATTGGATTTGGGTTCTGCACCGAGGAGAATATCGTTATCGCTTCGACATTTAAGGGTCTTCCCGTCACACAGATGAGGAACGAAGCCTTTCTATGCGGAATGGATCCGCAGTATTGCGGAAACAGCTATGCCAAGAGCATTACGGTGTCTGACACGGTAGAGGATATCTATCAAGGAATTTTTGATCTCTGTCCGAATCTGGAAAGTATTTATATCGGAG
This sequence comes from Clostridia bacterium, assembly GCA_017415485.1. GTDB lineage: Bacteria > Bacillota > Clostridia > Oscillospirales > CAG-272 > CAG-390. The sequence continues at coordinate 6,696 of JAFQGP010000120.1, read as the reverse complement.
CTAACGTAAATTTTATGCGTCCGCTGTTTGGCTTAGCTCCCGAGAAGGCATACAATCTTAGTAAAATTGAAGTATCGCCCAATAATAAATACTTTTTCACAAAAGGAAATTGCCTTATAGAAACACAGAGCAAGATCATAATTCTGGCATACGGAGAGGCTGAGATCCCCGCTGATGGCAGCGTAACTACGATTGGCGAGATGGCGTTTGCTTATTATCCCTATAAATCCATCGCTATACCCGAAAGCATCGGGACGATCGAAAGCCAAGCGTTTACGCACAGCTGTTTAGAAAGTGTTGTTTTACCCAAAAATTTGAAAAACTTGCAAACTCATGTGTTTACAGTTTGTGAAAAATTAAAAAGCATTGATCTGAACGGGTACACGGAGATACCGGTCGGAACGTTCTATAATGCAAGTAATCTCACGGAAATAATCGGCCTGGAAAATGTTACGCTTGTAGGCGAGCATGCATTTTCGACGTGTCGATCGCTTGCTTCCGTCACCCTTGGCGCAGGTTTGACGGAGATCGGTCAGCAAGCCTTCTATGCGAACTTCAATTTGAAAACCATCAATTTTGCGGGAACCGTAGAACAGTGGAACGCAATCAAAAAAGGCTTGGGTTGGAATACACTTATGAATGACCCCGATTGGCACGAAAAGATACCTGTTGAGTTCATTAATTGCTCCGACGGTGTCGCAAAGCCCTAAAATCAAGATATTCCCTCAAAGCAGGATCACTCGAAAAGGCGATCCTGCTTTTTCTGTTAAGATCGAAAACTTCGTTATTGGGCTTTTTGAATATCGAAAAAGCAGCAAAACAATATCAATATGTAATAATAAAATTATCATTGTAGGGGAGGGCGTCCACGACCTCCCACGACAGCACGATAATATCGCAGTGGCTAAATTCAGAAAATATAATAATGTTTTCTTGATAAAATACACAGCTTTAGTGATATTGTGCTCGGGAGGTCGAGGACGCCCTCCCCTACAATGATAATTTAATCTGTACGTGTTGGCAAAGTAAACTGCAATAATATAATTGGGCGTTACGGAGACCAATATTCCTGAAAATATTATAATATGCAAACAAAAACAAAACAGGATGTGTAAACACGATATATTCGCTGCGCTCATACGATATGTTAGCACACGATATATTCGCTGCGCTCATACGATATGTTCGCCGAAGGCGAACGTGATTTTAATAGGAAAATTTCCGCAAGGCGGAAATTCACCGAAACATTTCGCCGTGGCGAAATATATCGTGCCGCAAGGCATATCGCATCGAAGATATATCACGCTCGCAAAGCGAGCATATCACGCGACCTCCGCAGAGGTCGCCACCCCCCTTGACATCCTCTCAAAAATATGATAATATAATATCGGAACAACAATTTGCACAAAAAATACCGTGAAAAATTATGCAGAAAGCCGAAAATTCGGAAAATCGGTGACGCGGGCGGCGCAAAACGCTTCTTGTTTAGTGAAAGGAGATGACAAAAATGGATGACAAAAGAATAATAGAACTCTTCTTTGCACGTGATGAGGAAGCGCTCGCGCAGACCGAAAAGAAATATGGCGCGCTTTGCAGATACATCGCATCGAACATCCTTGCCATCCGCGAGGACGCCGAGGAATGCGTCAGCGACGTTATGCTTGCGCTCTGGCAGAACATCCCGCCCGATCAGCCCCGCGACCTGCGCGCTTATATAGGTAAATCGGTGCGAAACCGCGCCCACGAGATCTCGCGCGGACAAAATGCCTGGAAGCGCGGCGGCAGGGTGCAGATCGTGGGTGACGAATTTCTTTCGATGCTCGACGACGGCACCGACCTCGCCGATCAGTTCGAGGCAAAGCGCGCGGGCAAACTCATCAGCGACAGCCTGCAAAAATTGAAGAGGAGCGACAAAAAGATCTTCGTCCTGCGCTATTGGATGGGACTTGAGATCAATCAGATCACGGAGCTGACCGGCTACGGCGAGAGCCGCATCAAAATGTCGCTTCTGCGCACAAGAAAAAAGCTCGCCGAAGAGCTGAAAAAAGGAGGTTTCACGGTATGAGAAGCAATATAAAGCCCCAAAACAGACGCCTGCTCGAGGCTCTCTACTATATCGACGAGGAAGTCCTTGCCGACGTGCTCGCCGATATCACCGTCCCCGAGCCCTCCGCGCCTCTGCCAAGAAAAAAGGCAGTCCTTCGCTCGATAAAATATGCCGCCCTCCTCGCCGCCTGCGCCCTCCTCGTCGGCGCGGTGTTCCCCGTGATCACACAGCTGATGTATTATTTTGGAGAGGGCACGGGTACCACACCGCCCGTTGGCTCAATTCAGTACAGCCAATATGCAGATTATGTCCTGACCGAGGATGACCTTACCGCGATAAATGTCGCTTGGATGAAGGAGCACACTTCTGCTTTTGCTGACAGTGTCGAGGACGCGATGTTAAGAACACGTAACGGCGGACACTATTTCGGCAAATACGGTGACGCTATCATCATTTGGCGTCCCTCCGTAACCTGTTTGGTGTTGAAATTTTCTATGAACGGTCATACTTTTACATTTGGCAGCGGAACTATGTACTTTTTCAATGGTGGAAATGTGTATGATCAGTATCAAGCAGGATCTTTCGAATTATTGACCGATGAACAGATCGAAGCGCTGTATAAGTACTATACGGATGAATATCTTAATTATGATAACAATCCAACAAAACCTACCCCCGAAACGACCGAACAAGTTTTTGAACCTGCCGTAAGCGACAAGGAGCTCGCAGCCATCAACGCCGCTTGGGCTGCGAAAAAGGGGGACGGCAGTATATTTGCCGAATCGCGCACGTTGCTTGGACTGTGGAGCGATAAGATGTGTGCCGTAGAATATGGCGATTGTGTTCTGGCAAGGTTCGGAGAGAGCATTGTTATTTGCCGCCACACAGCAAACACGGCAAAGATCACCCGCGAGATCATCGGCGAGCATCAGCTTTGGTTTGGGCATGTCTGCGAGATATGGGTCTGCCACAAGGCGAAGTATTACACCATCACAGAGGCTTATGAAAATAACATCCTCACAAAGGACAACATCGCGGAGCTCGAAGCGCGACAGCGGGAGCATAATAAAGTGTATACGCTCGATGATTATGTGCGGGAAGACTATCAGTATCTTGAATTTATGCCGGGTCTTGAACCCCTTGATGATTCCTACATGGGAAGGATCGACAGAGCTTTTATTCAGCATAAATATGATAGCGCTTTTGATTGGTCACTGAAGCAATATGCAAACAAGAGCCGCGGAGAAGCCGAGTTTATGGCAGAAAGGGAGTCGGATGGCGAGCTGATATTAAATAGGAACAAGCTTTTCAGCGATAAGTATGAGTACTACAGGTATTACGGTATCGTAAACGGTTATGTGGTTTTCACCATAGCTGACGGCAGCTATCCTATCAATACCCACTATCTTGCCGGACACACGATGTATTTCAAATACCCGAGCAGCATATATATTTATGCTGACGGCGAATTTATGCTTATGAGTAATGCTTATTCAGACGGTATACTTTCTTCGGAAGGCATCGGCGAGATAGCCCGCAGGCATTGGCTTTATAACGATTATCTTGGACTCCCGAATGTTAAACCCGAGATAACCGTTGAAAAAACGCAGCCCAAATACCTCGAGTTTGAAGGCTTGGAGCCGCTGACCGAAGATGAAATGCACACTATTCGCGAGGCATTTGCAAAGTATCTATATGATAATGATTACGATAATAAATATAGACTTTATTTGTCTTCTTACGGCGCCGAGATCGCTGAATTGTTCGCAAAAGAATTGCTCGAGGGAGCGTATGAACAATACCGAGAGAATCTGTTTAACGAGGACAACTATTACTATTATGGCTATTTAGGAAAATTCGGCGATAGTGTTGTGCTTTTGAGGCGAAGCAGTATTGGACCGGTCGCACAGTATAAATTCGAGGGCAAAGAATATTGGGTACAAAGTCCCGGAATCTATACTTACAACAACGGCGAGATCATCGGACTCAATGATGCTTACGAAAAAGGCTTGCTGAATATCAATCAGATCGACGAGATATTCAATGTAAGAATAAAAAGATACAATGATAAGATCTTTTAATTGACGTTGTGATCTGATTTAATCAAAAAAGTAGCGGGCGGGATCCTTCATCCCGCCCGCTTTATATCGGATCCTGTATATTTTTCGATGCACTTGACATCAGTTCTCCTATATGATATAATAAAATCGGAGAAATATCAAAAAAAGTGAAACTTTTACCGCAGAAAAACCGTCTTTAATAATAGAGAACAAAAAAGGAGGCACACCGCTATGAAACTACGAAAAAACACGATCATTTCGCTTCTGCTCGCGCTTATTTGCTTTTTCGCCGCTTGCGATGAAGCCCCCGCGGGAGAGTTGACCCTTGCCGATTTCGTTTATGACACCGAGATCAACACGGATCACGTCATAACCGAGGAAGAGCTTGCCGCGATGAACAAGGTCTGGCGCGCCGAGTTCGGCAAAGATCTCGCCGAAACGCCCGAAGAGGCGATGAAAAGGCAGGAGGGCGGCGATTTCTATTTCGGCAGATACGGCAGATTCTTCGTCTTTTACCGCGTCGACGCCGCATTTGACAATCCATTCGGCTGGGGAAGCCACACTTTTACGCTCCCCTACGGCACTATGCTGTTCCTGACGGACGATGAGGTCTACGACCAACAGCAAATGGCGTCGTTTAATCTTTTCCCCGCCGAATATATCGACGCCCTGTATGATTGCTATGAGAACACGTACCTTTCATATAAGCCCGATGCGGTTTTGCGAGAGGGCGAATATGTCCTCACCGAAGCCGATCTTGAGTGGATGCACGGAATGTTGGAGCACTCCCCGAAATACACGGGAGTGGATACTCTCGGCAAAGCTATGCGCAGAGAAAAGGACGTCGCTTATTATTTCGGCAAATTCGGCGACACCGTCATCGTCTGGAATCGTCAGAATTACAGCGAAAAGAAGATCTTCATGCTTTGCGGCTATGAATTCAACTTCTATAGCGGCGCTTTGATGTTTTTCGACCCTCAAGGACTTTATAAACCCGAAACCGAGGGCGTCGAGGGCATTATGACCGCCGAGGAATGGAAGGCGTTTTACGATCATTACGTCGAGTATTATGTTCCTCTCAACACCGATCCCTATACTTATCACAAACTTTACGTGACCATCGAAATACCGTCCGAGGACGAAATGCGTGCGATAAACGAGTTTTACGGGGCGTGGAAATACGAGCAGTTATACAACAAATACTATCAGAGGTATATTGAGGCAAAGCAAACCCCTGCCAATGCCGATAAAAACGCAGTGCACGCCGTTGAGAGTGATATAGGCACCGACCCGCACCGCTTCTTCAATGAGGATAACTACGCGGATTATCAATATTGGGGCAAGATCGGAGAAAAATACCTTCTTGCAACACAAAACAGTAATCTCTCCCTGACTGTTCCCGAGATAGCGGGGTTCAAATTCGTGCTTGACGGCTCGGGGTGTGAGATCCTCATCTGTGAAGGCGGCAAGATCACGCCCCTCGCCGAGGCTTATGAAAAAGGAATCGTAACCCAAGCCGATGTCGCCTTCGCGCATGAGCGGCATCTTGCATACCGCAACTCTCTCCTCAGCGGAAAAGAGGAGATCGCCCCGCCCACAAGGCTGAAGATCGGAGAGCCCAACCGCGAATCGCCCATCGCACTTACCGAGGACGAGGAGCGCGAGATCGTTTGGGAGTATATCGCGAATTCAAGCAGCCTCGAATCCGAGCTTAACGCGACCTATGCCGTCCGTTGCTATGGTAAATTCGGCAACGTGTACGCCGTTATGATCGACGGCCCGTGGTTCTATACCGATGCTCTCAGGAATGAGGTCATCGCGGGCTATACCTTCTCTTTCCACAACGGTCAGCGGATGCGTATATATAAGGAAGGCGATTTTTACACCCTGAACAAGTCGTATGAGCTCTGCATCATCAGCGAGGAAGACCTCGTCGCGATCGAGTGGAGCAAGAGCGCACCGTTTACCTACACCACCGAGTTTTCGCCCGTCAAGCTCGATGGTTGGGAGCTTTATGCCCTTGTAGAAGACTATATCAAATACTGCGGTCATGCCAAGGATACGGTGTACTCCATCCGATGCTACGGCCACGCCAATCAGGGCAACGTGTCGATAATCGACCGCAGCGACGTCGTATTCGAGCCAAAGAAAACGAGCGAAACTGTCGCGGGCTTTGAATTTATCTATCCCACCGAGCAAAAGATGACCTTTTTCCTGGGTGAATACAAGCCCATGAGCCTTGCCGAGGCATACGAACAGGAGTACCTCACCCTCGAGAATATCAAAAAGATTCACGAAACCTACCGCGCGGCACATCCGGAGCTTTATAATTAAAATCAAACAGCGGCCTTTTGCAGCTGTCAGACCACTGACAAACGTATATTAAAAACTAACATATAACAATATGCACAAATAATTAGTAAAAAGCTATGTTCGCACTCGCAAAGCAGGGGTGAAGGGGGCGGCAGCCCCCTTCAAAAGAAACGATGTCATCCTGAGGCGGCGTCCGCAGACCGCCTGCCGCCGAAGGATCTCGTGACGCGCAAATTGTTCTTTGCGCGTCGCGGTGCTGGCGAAGTGGTCTGCACT
>JAFQGP010000119.1 GCA_017415485.1 Clostridia bacterium | reverse complement strand
CGGGGGTCGAGGTGCTGCATTTCGATTGGATAATCTCGCATTTCCACGTCGATCACGTCGGCGCGCCGCTTGAAAACGTGGTTCGTGATCCTCGATTCGCCATCGACCGCATCATTATGCCGCCCGTCAACGCTCTGCCCGAGGGTATGATCCACGTTTCGCGCGAGTTTACAAGGGAGATAATGGAGGTCGTCAGCGATTTTCATCCGAATGCGGAGGTGACGGTGATCCCGTTCTATTCTGACTGCAAAAAGACATTTTTCTACAATTTCGGCGGCACGGAGATCGAAATTCTGCCCGCGGATACCGATTGGGCGGCGCCCGAGCTGCTAAAAAAGATCGCAACGAAGTATTTTTGCACCGAGGACGTTTTCTTCCGCAAGGTGCAGATGTACGTTGTGAACATCTCCTCGATCTGGTTCATCATCCGCCACGGCGGCAAAAAGCTCGTCTTCACGGGCGACAGCCCCAAGCGCACGCGCTTTATGACCGACGAGGGATTTGACCGAATGGTCGCGCTTTACGGCGACAAGATCGCAAAGCCCGACCTCTTCAAATGGCCGCACCACGGTCAGGCAGAGGACGAGGCAGACGTCGCCGTTCACGACCTGATCGACCCCGATTACATACTCACCACCTGCCCCGACGAGGGCGCAAGCGTGACCTACGCGAAATCCTTCCCCGATTTCTGCGCGCGATTCGTCAACTCCTGCACCGAGGACGTCATCATCACGGTTCCCGAAGAGGGAGAGATGAGCGTTGAGGGCGGAACGTGGGGAGTCAATCAGGGGGAGTATTTTGTGCTTGATATTCCCGGGAAGAAACTTGTCCGTGACTAGTTAGCGGGAAGTTTTGATCGAACTTTTTTAAAAGTTCGCAGAGCTCGAGACGGAGTCTCGAACTAATGCGAGAGACGGCTCTGACGGTTTTCCGCAGGAAAACGGCGGTGTTTAGCCGCCGAGGCAGAGTCGGCATTTGCCGAAGGCAAATATTTCAGCCTCTCGCTACCGTGCTTCAAAATCACGAAGCTCTGCTTCGGGATTTTGGACAGAGTCAATACTTCCCGAATGTAGGGAAGTATTGTGCTCTGTCACCCTGCGCCCGAAGGGCGCACGATATGCCTTCGGCACGATATATTTCATACGATATGTCGGCTACGCCGACGCGATATATTCCGCCTTTGGCGGAATGTTAAGGAAAAAATCCGCCTTGCGGATTTTCACATCTTTATTAAATTTCGCTCTTGATTTTGTTTGGGTGCGCGGGATTTCGCGTATTGCTGACTGCCCACCCCAACCCCTCCCGCAAGCGGGAGGGGTGAAATAGGGTGCGAAGTTATTGATTCGGCATTCTGAATTTTAATTCTGTTTGTCAGCGGGTCGCTGTGACTATCTCAAAAAGGAGTGTACTATTATGAAATGCCCATTCTGTGATACCGAGATGCTCGCGGGTTTTCTTAACTGCGGAGCGATGATCTGGAGCGAGAAAAAGCACAAAGTCAGCTTACTTCCGGGCTTGAAAGAAAAATACACGCTGCATCTGGAAGCTCCGCTCTTGCATCCACATTATGTTGAAAGCTACTGCTGTCCTAAATGCAAAAAAATCATTCTTGATTCATCGGCTTATGAAAATAATCTTGATTAGTAAGGCGACTTTACTATGAAACATCTTGAACTCGAAAAAGAGCTGACTGCCAAGATCAGAAGGCGCAGGCTTATTGAGATTGGCATAACGGCGGTTTGGCTTTTTATGGGCATCGTGTTCGCCGCTCTGTATGAGAATAGCAAGGTCTACGAGGAAAGCTTTTTCGGCGGGCTTGCGGTCACGGAATCGAATATGGCATTGTATTGGCTGATGGCGGGCTCGTTTATGGCGGCGGCTTTTTGTGCAATAGTTCTGTTTATCGACTTTTTGCACTCCAATTTTCGTACTGTCGAATACCACGGCGGGTATATTACATTCTACCGCGGAATGTTGCAATGTTATCTCTACTTTAACGGTGAGCTCAAAGCCTCTGGCGCGGGTTACTACCTTGAAGCCAATCTCACCGCCGGAACAAAAGTAACCGTTTCGATCGGCAGATGGTCAGCTCATATGTCCTTCTCAAACGGCAGCTCTCCCATATATTTCTGATATAATATTTTTCACCAAAGGCGAAAAATTACCTAACCTTTCCCCTTTTTCCTTTTACCTAAAATTACCCGAAAGGAGCAAAAAATGAGCTTTCCTTCATCTTTCACACTGTGTGACAACGTTTTACGCATAAATTCCATCGGGCATCCCGAAATTAAGAAGTCGGATGGCTTCATTTTTGCGCTGAATGGGCATTTTATGCTCCATGATGGCGGAAAATACGGCACGGACTGCCTTGAGCATCTGCTTGCGCTGCGCGAGGCGGCGGGGGTCGAGGTGCTGCATTTCGATTGGATAATCTCGCATTTCCACGTCGATCACGTCGGCGCGCCGCTTGAAAACGTGGTTCGTGATCCTCGATTCGCCATCGACCGCATCATTATGCCGCCCGTCAACGCTCTGCCCG
>JAFQGP010000118.1 GCA_017415485.1 Clostridia bacterium | reverse complement strand
TCGACAGGTCGAAACCTGTCGATTTTTGGCTTCAAGACAGGGATTCGAACCCTGGTGACGCTATTAACGCCAACACGATTTCCAGTCGTGCGCCTTAGACCAGCTCAGCCATCTCTCCATGGCAGCTCGCGCTGACTAATATATTATATCACAACAGAAAGAAAAAATCAAGACCTTTTTCGAATTTTTTTGAGATTTTTTAGAGCTTTTCTTGATTTTTTTGATATTATATGCTATAATAGGTTCAAACAAAAGAATAAACACGGTCCATCTCGGGTATTTTACTCGGTTGTCGGGCGGCATATGTCTCTCGGGGATAAGGAAACGGCGGTGAAAATCCGCGGCAACAGCCATTACCGTTAAAGTCGGAATGCTTATCGGACTGTGACACGCGAAAAAACTCTTGGGCGATTTGGGAGAGTCGGGCGAATGTGAGATAGGGCAGGCTATCTCTTGTTTGGCACTCTCATTGGAGAGTGTTTTTTGCTTTATCCTTTTGAGATAGCCAATTTTAAAACTGCGTTTTAAAATTGAGGCGCGCGCTTATCGCCGCTCGCAAAAATCTTTGATTTTTGCGGCTCCCCTCGGCGCGCGGACTCGCTCTGCTCGTCAGGAAGGTGTTTTTTCGTCGGCAAAGCCGCCGAAAAAACGGATTTTATTAAATTAGTATTTTAATTGGCTATTTGGATTAAGAAAGGAAAAAGAAAAATGAAAAAAACGATCAAATCAACTTTCGCGCTGATCTTGGCGCTGCTTATGACCCTTTGCCTCTTTGCTTGCAAGCAGCAGGCGGAGACTCCCGAAACGAGTGCGGGCACGTTTGAAAACGGTGTCGCTATCGCTCCCGAAGGGCTTTGGAAGGATGCTACTTATCTCTCCGATGCCGAATTCGGCGAGGGCGCGAAGACTGTGAAAGTCAAGGTTATTGCGGAGGATAAGTCCGTGACCTTCACCGTCAAGACCGATGCGGCGACCCTCGGCGAGGCGCTTCTCGCTCACGGGCTTATTGCGGGCGATGAGGGTCAGTACGGTCTTTATATCAAATACGTCAACGGCATTCGCGCCGATTACGATCTTGACAAAAGATACTGGAATTTCACCAAAAACGGCGAGTATATGATGACGGGCGCCGATATGACCGAGATCGCTGACGGCGAGTGTTATGAGTTCACCTACGCAAAATAATGGCAGAAGACGCCGCATATCTAACCGCATCTTTGAAATGGTGCTGTTTGCTATGTTTGCGGCGCTGATGTTTACCTCGAAGATCATCATGGAAGCATTTCCAAACATCCACCTGCTCGGGATGCTGACGATGCTTCTGACGGTGGTTTTTCGAGCCAAAGCACTGATACCGATTTATCTTTACGTTATAGTTCAAGGCATTTATGCCGGATTTGCCCCTTGGTGGGTGCCGTTTATATATATATGGACGGTTCTTTGGGGTATCACTATGCTCCTGCCGAAGAAAATGTCGCCAAAGGTGGCAATGATCGTTTATCCCATCGTTTGCTCACTTCACGGCTTTGCTTATGGGATACTCTATGCCCCCGGTCAGGCGCTGATGTACGGATTCAACTTTGAGCAGACTCTCGTTTGGATAGCGCAAGGTTTTGGCTTTGATATTATCCACGGAATTTCAAATATTTTCACGGGAATGCTCGTCCTTCCGCTTTCCGAGCTGATTAAAAAGTTGCTCAGGCAATTCGGAAGAAATTAATAAAAAGGTGGATTTTTGAGAAATCAAAGATCCACCTTGAATTATTACTTTGTAATTGCTGTCGCGGTCTGAACCGTTGTTGAGGGAATGATGATATTTTCAGCGATCGCCTTCATGATCTTGGCGCGGAGAACATTTTCGGTCTCGCGCGCTTCCTCGGATGCGGCAAGGTTGAACTGTTCTTCACGGTCGTTCTTGCGGTCGAAGAGCATATATATCTCGCCCTTGTTATTGACAAGCACTTTCCAATCCTCGTCCATATACATGATCTCGCCCGAAAGCTCGCTGAGGACGTAGTCGCGGGGCTTTTCACAGCTTCCGTCGATAACGCCGCAGAGCGACTTGCCGCACTGGGGGTAATCGATCTCGCCGCCGCAAAGCTCGATGAGCGTGGGGCCGACGTCGATGAGGCTGACGAGGGCATCGGTCTTCATTCCGCCCTTTGTGATAGTTTCGGGAGTGCGGATGACGAGCGGGATGTTGAGCGCGCCGTCAAGGAATGTGCGCTTGTTGACGAATTCCTGGTCTCCGTTCATCTCGCCATGGTCGGAGGTGAAGAGAACAACTGTGTTTTCCCATTCACCGCGCGCCTTGATGACGTCAACGATCTTGCCGATCATCTCGTCGATAAGGGTGCAGTTTCCGCTGTAATTTGCGCGGATCTCGGGGGCTTTATCGGGCGTGCAATGGATCTGCGGCTTGTGCATACGGAAGTCGGTCTCTCCCTGCGGTCTTTCGGGATTTGCATTCTTCATCGCGGGGAGGGGCGCGGGCATATCCTCTTCCTTATACATCGAAGCATAGGGCTCGGGAACGTCCCAGGGCTCGTGAGGGCCGCCGAAGCTGACGTGGCAGAACCAGGGCTTGTCACCTTCGTAATTCTTCAAATAATCAATGCCGCAGTTGCCGACATAAACGTCGTAGTATTCCTCGAGCGGCAGGGGCGAGGGCTTGGCAAAGGGAGTCTTTCCGCGCTCCTTCAGATCCTTCTTGAAGGGTTCAAGCAGACCTTTTTCTGCCCATCTCTCTGTCATGTAAGTTCTTGATTTGCAGCAGGCGTGCGGGCCTGTGATCTCATCAACTGTGTCGAAGCCGTAGGCGTGGAGCATAGGTTCGCGCGCGATAAAGTCACCGCTTCCGCCGTGGATATGTGTTTTTCCGAAAAGGGAGGTGGCATATCCGAGGTCGCGCAGCTGCTTTGACCAGATATTTGCATCGGGGGAGAGGATAAACTGCTGATTATCCCAAGCGCCGGTTGTATGGGCATATTTGCCCGAGAAAAGTCCGATCCTCGCGGGAACGCAGAGGGGGGCGCAGGTCGAGCACTGCGTGAAAACGATGCCCTCGCTTGCGATAGCGTCAAGATTGGGGGTCTTTGCGGGGCCTCCGACACAGCTCATCCAGTCGCCGCGGAATTGGTCAGCCATTATGAAAAGTACGTTGGGTTGTCTTTTTTCGTTAGCCATTTTTGCCTCCGTGAGGTTTGTTGAGTATATTATATCATATTATTGATACAGAGTCAATAGTTGCGCACGCAACTATTTCAAGATTTCTGTGATAATTTCGGAAATTGCACTTACTGTATCGGACGCGGTCATGCTGATCGGATTGGTTCTTGATTCGGCAAGCTCGCCGGCGGCACCGTTGATATACGCGGCGAGGGCGGTCGCCTCGAGCGGAGAGGGGACGTATGCGGCTGTCGCGGCAAGAATGCCCGAAAGGACGTCGCCGCTTCCTGCCGTTGCCATACCCGCGCAGCCGCGGTCGATGACGTAGACCCGATCGCCGTCGGTTACGATAGTGGAAGGACCTTTTAGCAGAAGCGTGCATCCGTGATCTTTGGCGAATTTCTTGGCGTGATCTATGGGTGCGGAGAGAATTTCATCTATCGGGAGCCCGCTGATGCGGGAAAATTCCATATTGTGAGGGGTCAGAATTAGTTCACACGATGCATTTTTGATCGCATCCGAGCCGAGGCGCGAGAGCGCGGTGAGCCCGTCCGCATCGACGATCAGTCTGCCCTTATAATTATTAAGAAGGTAGGAAAGCGCCTTTTCGGTCTCGCCCGAAAGTCCGATGCCCATGCCGAAGGCGATAGTTTTTACCCTTGCCGCGAGCGCGGAGAACTCGGATTCGTTGAAAACTATCTCGCCGCCATTGTCCGAGAGGGGATAGATAGTCGCTTCGAGGATGTTTGGGATGATGTAAGGCGAGATCGAATCTGGGACGGCGAGCATAGCGACACCCGCGCCCGCGCGCATTGCGGCGTTTGCCATAGCGGCAAGGCGGATGGCTCCGCTGTATTTCTTCGAGCCGCCGATGAGGGCGACGTAGCCGTAGGTCGATTTGTTAGAAAAATTCTTTCTCTCGGGTATCGAGTCCTTGCCCGGCTCGTAGAGATAATAGGGTTTATCGATAGGCTTGATGCCGATGTCAAGGTTGATCTTATCCTTAATGACATCCTTTGCCTTGTTCAGAAAATGCCCCGGCTTGAACGAGCCGATAGAGCAGGTGAGGTCGGAATTTGCAATAGTCTCGCCCATACCCGTGTCGCCGTTCATACCGCTGTTGATGTCCACGGAAACCTTGTAGGTGGAGGAAGAGTTATACTTTTCGATAACCGTTTTTGCAAGTCCGCGCGCCTCGCCTTTGAATCCCGTGCCGAAGATGCAGTCAACGAGGGTGGAGAAGCGCGAAAGATCGGTGTCGTCCGTGCATATCTCATAAGGAATATTTTCTTCGATGCATTTATCAAAATAGAATCTGCCGTCGGGAGAGAAGCGTTCTTCGAGGAGAAGGAGCGTGCATTCGATGCCTCGCTTTTGGAGTTCAAGCGCAATGACGTAGCCGTCGCCCGCGTTGTTCCCGACACCGCAAACGATGCCTACGGGCGCGCGCCACTTTACCGAATCTGCAACAGCCTTTCCCGCGCGGTACATAAGCTCAAAGCTCGGCACTTCTGTGGCAATAGTATGCGCGTCACTTTGACGCATATTCTCTACGGATAGGATCTCTTTCATTTTTTCACCTTTTAGAATACAGTATATTCCATATTATATCACATTTTTTGTGTAATGTAAATAAAAATGAATCCTTTGCTTTGTGAAAATGGCAGAAAATGTTATTGTAGGACAAAAAAGCGTTGACAAGATAATATTTTGTGTGATACAATAAAACCACGGGAATATTTTCCCGAATAAATGAAAAGGAGATCTCGATAATGAAGAAGATCGAAAAAATCTTTTTGACCTTGTTAGTTATGTGTGCGGTATTATTGGTATTTCTGCTTTTGATCTCCTCATGCAGTACAGTAATTGATGGTTCCGGAGTGGATTCCACAGAGACAGTAAGCAAAAATATTACTCACTTTCCCGAAACTGAGCCCATTCTTCCGGAAACAACAATAAACAGTAGTGTCAAACCGCACATAAAAGTTCCCTTGGTGTATGAAGAAACTTCAAAAGGTATTCGCTTTAAGGTGGAATTCTCTTTTGAAGAATATGCCATTCCCGATGCCGAACCGCTACGCATAAGGGTGGCGATCTACTATACTAATCTGTCAAATAAAACTATATATTTTGATGCCGGACGACCGTCTGCTTCGGGTGTTTTTGAAAGAAATGATGGAGTATGTGTATATCCAAAAGAGTCTGATATGCACGGTATATTTGAAAAGGATAAAGAATACGGCGTAACGATTTCTCCGCACGATAAGCATATCGATGATGTTTATTTTTCCGTGCAAGATTTTTTTAATCTTGAAAACACCTACACGTTTTCGGTTGAAGTGGAAACGGATCAAGCAAAGACTTGCGGAGTTACAATACCTATAGAAATTTTTGAAAAAGAGGTGAAACCAGATTTTTATCAAGGCACGTGGTATCTTTCCGATTGGGGTTACAGGTTGAAGTATCGCGAAGAGAATGACGATATGTTTGTTAATCTTCCCGTTTTGTATGAGGAAGCCACGGAAGGTGCATTTTTCAAGGTTGAGTTTTTCAGCGAAACCTATGCTTTGAATTCGTACATCCAATGCCGTGTAACAGTTAAAAATAATACAGGAAGCGATGTTAACGTATATCGAAAAAGTATGTTTAATCACGGCGGATTCATAAGGGATTCGCAGCGCGAGGTTATGCTCCCTTACAGTAATTGTAAAGATAGGCACGGCTTCTATGAATCTGCCTTCGGCGGGTATATGAGTATTGCGAACGGAGAAACTTATGTTATCGAATCCGTATTTCTTGCAACAGAAAGTTTTTTTGAGGAAGGACACGAGTTTTCTTTCCTTGTTGAATTCAGCCCGATGTTTGCAAACGGTGAACGGAAGACTTACAGTATAACGATCCCTGTTGAATTGTGCTCTTCAAAAGCTGAATCTACTTAATTAAAGTAAATCGCCCCGCCGAGTTCGGCGGGGCGATTCGTATAAATTATTTCTCAAATCCCAACTGTTTGAATACGCTGGGGGTGACGTTGCTCTTTGCCTTGCCTGCGGCTACGAGATCTTCGTAGTTATCGACGTGGTGGGGGCAATGGTCCTTGTATTCATAGCCGGGGGTGATGGGTGCTGCCCAGTAAACGGCGTTGGTGATGATGCGCTGAACGTAGGGGTTATGGAAGGAGGGGCAGGTCTCGTGGCCGGGCTGGAAGTAGAAGATCTTGCCCGCGTCGCGGAGATAGGTCATACCCGAACGGAAGATGTAGCCGTCCTCATACCAACCGCCGAAGATGAGCTCGTTCGGCTGGGGAACGAAGAAGGGCTCTGCATAAAGCTCCTCGGATTCAATGAAGAACTTGTCGGGGATTCCCGCTGCGATGGGGTGTGTGGGAAGCATATTCCACATGATCTCTCTCTGCTCGCGTCCCCAGGTGAGGTTGCCCATCGTTCCGACGATCGCGCGGAAGGGTTTCGAATGATGCGCGGAATGGAGAGCGATGAAGCCCATCTTGCCCATATAAACGCGGCGCTGGATCTTGGTCACGAGGGCGTCGTTTACCTCTCCGTGAGCCATGTGTCCCCACCAGATGAGAACGTCGGTGTTGTTAAGCACCTCGTCCGGCAGACCCTGATCGGGGTCGTCGAGCGCGGCAAGAGTTACCTCGATGTCATCGTTCTTTGAAAGAAATTCGCCAATGGTGGCGTGCAGACCGTTCGGATAGATAGCCTTGCAGGTCTCGTTGGTCTTTTCGTGTCTGAATTCATTCCAGATAGTTACTCTGATCATGGTATGTACTCCTTAAATTAAATATCAATTTTCATTCCGTCAAATGCGGGTGTTACGCCAAATGGCGCGAGTCTTTCTGCTGTGTCCTCGTGAGTGGTGTGGAGGGTGCGCGCCATGTGAGTCGCGTAGTATTTGCAATCCTCGGCGGTAGCCTTTTGCGCGACTATCGACTCCATCATAATGCCGATCATTGCGATGTTGGTGTGACCGAAGATGCGCTCGTCGCCGGGAGCATAGCCCGTGGTGCACTCGAATATCATAGCGTTCGGCTTTGCTTTTTTGATCTTTTTGTAGGTCTCATACATCAGCCATCCCGAATCCGAGCCGTAGAAGAAGGATCGCTCACCCTGCTTTACGATGTAATTGAGCGGGATCTCGCCCTCGGGCAGATCGCCGTGGTTGGCGTAGCAGGGAAGAATTTCGTATTCGCCGACCTGCTCGGTCTTTCCGGGGTTCATCGGGTGATAGAAGGGGAGCTCGTCATTCTTGTCCGCACTCGCAAGGAGCTTTTCGTAAGCCGCTTTCTGCGCCCAGAAGCAAACGCTGTGGTTCGATTCGCGTGTGATACGCAGAAGCGTCTGCACGTTGAAGTGATCCGAATGAGAATGGGTAAGTATGACGTGTTTCACGTGCTTGAAAAGATCGGGATTGCCGTGGTCTTGCGCAAAATCATAGATGCAGGGTCCCGGATCGATCAGAAGATCGTCGTTTACGAGAGCCGAGGAAAGGCGGCGGTATAGCGCCCCGCCCTTGTGCTTGGGCGACCAGTCAGCCGCGCCCGTGCCGAGAAAGAGAAGTTCCATGATTGACTCCTTTATTGCGGTTTATCGTTGTCCTTTATCATCTCGAAATTGCCCGAGCGGAGAATTCCGAGAAGCTGTTCGTTCGATGTGATGGGCTCGTCGGTCAGGATGCCGCCCGCGAAAGCTCCCTCAACGATCTTATGGAAGTCGCTTCCCGAGGTGCCGATCAGCCCGAAACGCTCTGCCCAGATGCGGGCGATGTCGTTGCGGCTGTCCTGCGAGGGGTTGCCGTTGAAGACCTCGATGCCGTCGAGATACTGGGGATTGACCATCTGCATAAAGTCGCGGAATGGGTGAGCCTGCAAAAATAGGAATCCCGCCTCGCGTACCCTTGCCGAGACCTCGGGGGTGGGAACGTCGTAAAGATCCTCATTGCGGCGAAGAAAATCTTCGTCAAGGCCGTAGATGAGGTAGTCGTTTTCATCAAGATTCGAGCGTAGCTCGCAGCCGAAGATGATGTTGATCTTGTCGCCTGCCGCTTCTTTGAGCTCGCGGTAGCCCTTCATATAGTAATCGACCTTTTCCTGCCAGGGAAGGGCGGAGAGGTCGCCCATGCGTTTGTTTTTGAACGTGAAGCGCGAAAAATGGTTGGTCAGCACGATGGTGTTGTAGCCGTGCTCGAGGTAAGCCTGCACTATCTCCTCGGGAAACGCCTTGGCGCAAGCCGAAACGGGCGCGGAGTGACAGTGCAGTTCTGTTTTGAATTTCATAGTGATGCCTTTCGAATGGTATAGTATTACATATATAATAATACTACATTTTCGTGCTTTTTTCAAGTCTTTGAGCAATTTTTTGCAAAAACTTTTTTCAGTTTTGAATAATACTTGAATTTGGATTAAATGTGTGATATAATAACATCAAATAAAACCTTACATGAGGTGAATTATGGAAAAATTCAAACTTTGTGCATTTGCCGACGAAGCTGACAAGATGATCTCGGGTCAGATCGCGGCTTTGCAGGGAAATTCAATGGATCTGATCGAGCTTCGCGGCATTGACGGCAAGAACGTTGCCGACATCACAGCCGACGAGGCGAAGGAACTCAAAAAAAGACTCGACGGCGAGGGCATTGCGGTCTGGTCGATCGGCTCGCCGATCGGCAAGGTCGACATAACCTCTCCCGCGCAGGATGAGCTTGACCGTTTCAAGAGGGTTCTTGAGACCGCAAACATCTGCGGCGCGGAAAATATCAGAATGTTCAGCTTTTATAAGACGGATTCCTCGTCCGCTTGCTTTGACGAGATCTGCCGCCGTCTTGACGATATGATCAGCGCGGCGAAGGGCTCGGGCGTCGATCTTTGCCACGAAAACGAAAAGGGAATCTACGGTGACATCGCAGAGCGTTGCTATAAGCTCCACGCGGCTCTGCCCGCTTTCAAGGGCGTTTTCGATCCCGCAAACTTCGTTCAGTGCGGTGAAGATACACTTGTAGCCTGGGAGCTTTTGAAGCCCTACATCAAATATGCTCACATCAAGGATGCGGGCGAGGACGGCAAGGTCGTGCCTCCGGGTGCTGGGATCGGACATCTGCCCGAGCTTTTGCCGAGATTTTACGAGTCGGGCATCAAGGTCCTGACCCTTGAGCCGCATCTCAAATCCTTTGTCGGACTTGCGGCGCTTGAGGGCGGAGATACGCACAACGTCGGCTCGTCATTTGCCAATAACCGCGAGGCGTTCGATTTTGCGGTAAATACACTTAAGAATCTTATTGAAAAGATATAAACGGAGGAAAGAAAAATGATTGCAGGTGCACAGCTTTACACTCTGAGAGATTTTTGCAAGACAACCGAGGATCTTGAAAAAACCATTCGCCGTATGGCAGAGATCGGCTATAAGGCGGTTCAGCTTTCGGGCGTTTGCGATTTTGACGCCGCTTGGATGCGCGATCTTCTGAAGGATTGCGGCCTCGTTGCTCCCCTTACCCACACCGCCTATAAGCGCATCGTCGAGGAGACAGATAAGGTCATCGAGGAGCATCTTACCTACGGCGCGGGCTACGTCGGACTCGGCTCTATGCCCAACTTCAAAAAGGCGAACTGCGACCTTGAGGTTTACGACAACTATTGCAAGGAGATCACCCCCGCAGTTGAAAAGATCGCGGCGGCAGGTCTGAAATTTATGTACCACAACCACAATATGGAGTTCATCAAGCTCCCGAGCGGCAAGGTGCTTCTTGAGGATATGGCTGACCGTTTCGATACTCCCGCTTATGGTTTCACCGTTGATACGTATTGGGTTCAGGCAGGCGGCGGAGACCCCGCAGAATGGCTGACAAAGCTCGCGGGAAGAATCGACACCATCCACTTCAAGGATATGGTCTACGATCCCACCGACCTTGCAGTACGCATGGCACCCGTCGGATCGGGCAACATCAACCACGTTGCAGCCGCACGCGCCGCAGAGGCAGGCGGAACAAAATACGTTTTCGTCGAGCAGGACCGTTGCTATGACGAGGATCCCTTCGTTTGTATGAAGAAGAGCTATGATTATCTGAAAGGAATCGGACTTGAATGAGAAAACTTAAATTAGGTATTATCGGAGTCGGCAACATCGGCTCGAAGCATTACGGACACGTTCTTGACGGCAAGTGCCCGGATATTGAGATCACCGCCATTGCAGACCGCCGCGAGGTTCGCCGCGAGTGGGCTCTCGAAAAGTATGCGGATGCAAAGGAAAAGGGCTATGCTTGCGACGCTCCCGCAGTTTTCACCGAGGGTGACGACCTTATCGCATCGGGACTCGTAGAAGCAATTCTTATTGCGGTTCCTCACTATGATCACCCCCATTTCGCCATCGAGGCGTTCAAGCACGGCATTCACGTTATGTGTGAAAAGCCCGCGGGTGTTTATACCCTTCAGGTACGCGAGATGATCGCGGAGGCTGATAAGCATCCCGAGCTCGTTTTCGGTATGATGTTCAATCAGCGCACCAACCCCGTTTACCGCAAGATGCACGACATCATCGCATCGGGCGAGCTCGGTCAGATCAGAAGAACAAGCTGGCTCATCACCGAGTGGTACCGCTCGCAGTATTACTATGATTCGGGCGACTGGCGCGCAACCTGGAGCGGAGAGGGCGGAGGCGTTCTTCTCAACCAGTGCCCGCATCAGCTCGACCTCTGGCAGTGGATCTGCGGTCTGCCCGTGAAGATCCACGCAAAGATGAAGTACGGCAAGTGGCATGACATCGAGGTCGAGGACGACGTAAGCTGCTGGTGCGAATACGCAAACGGCGCAACGGGTACATTCATCACCTCGACAGGCGACTGCCCCGGCACGAATCGCTTCGAGATCGTTTGCGACGGCGGTACTCTCGTCTGCGACAAGACCTCGCTCAAGCTTTACAGACTTGATCCGTGGGAGCCTGAGTATTCGAAGACCACGAAATCCGTTTTCGGTAAGCCCAAGGTCATCGAGGAGATCCCCGAGCTTGAGGGCGAGAACACCCAGCACGTCGGCGTGCTCAATGCTTTTGCCGATGCGATCCTGAACGGCGGCAAGCTCGTTGCCGACGGACGCGAGGGCATTAACGGACTGATGCTTTCGAACGCTATGCACCTCTCGGATTGGCTTAACAAAGAAGTCGAGCTTCCCATCGACGAGGAGCTTTACTACAACCTTCTCAAGGAAAAGATCGCATCCTCCAAGTCAAAGACCGCCGAGTCGGTTGACGGCGACACGGAAGGAAGCTATTGATTGCTTCCTTTGGTCGCAGTGATATTCGCGCGATGCGCGAGTGATATTTCACCTTCGGTGAAGTGATATATCCGCTTTGCGGATGTGATATATTTCGCTGAAGGCGAAATGTTAAGGTGAATTTCCGCCCCGACGGGGCGGAAATTTTCTTTTTTATTTTGATATTACTTTTCTTCCGGTTTATTCGGGTGAAAAATATTGACATTGCTATTTTTTTATGGTAAAATCAAGTTATCTTGCACAAAAGCGGTGACCTCTTTTTGTGCAATCATACAAAAACGAAAAATACTTGCGATGATTCGCCATATTTTGGGTACTTAATAGGTGAAAGGCAATTTTAATAAAAATGAAATTTGCCTTGGCAAATTTCTACCTTAACATTCCGCTTCAGCGGAATATTTCACTCGCGCAAAGCGCGAATTTCACTTTTGCGAAGCAAAAATTTCACATTTCGCCATCGGCGAAATATTTCGTTGGCGAAGCCCGAAGGGAGGTTTGAAACTCTTGAAAGACGAAAGAATTGTAGAATTGATCTATAACAATGACGAAAAGGGTCTGCACGAGGCGGAGGCGAAGTATCGCGGCCTTTGCCGATCGGTGGCGGACAGCATCCTTGATTCCGATGAGGACAGGGAAGAATGCGTCAACGATGCATTTCTTGCCGTGTGGAGAAACATTCCGCCCGAAAAGCCGAAGAACTTCCGCGCCTACATAGCAAGGCTGGTGAAGAATATCGCTCTGAAACGCTCGCGCGATAATATGGCATACAAGCGGCGCGCGAATTACAACGCGGCGGGAGACGAATTACTCGAGATCATCGAGGACGGAAGAACGATAGCAGAGGAATACGAATCGAAGCGGATAGGCGAGATCATCAACGCCTTTCTCGCGGGACTTCCGAAGCGCGACCGCGACATTTTCGTGCTCCGCTTCTGGTACGGCGACACGGTGCCGGCTATCAGCAAAAGTATGGGAGTTTCGGAAAGCCTGATAAGATCGCTGATCCCGAGGCTCAAGAAAAAGCTTGCCGAAGAACTTGCAAAGGAGGGAATAATGGTATGAACCGAGCGATCATAATGAAAGACAGACGCCTTATCGAAGCGCTTGACTACATTGACGATGAATATATCGCAAGCGCCGCGCTCTACAAAATGCGGTCATACGCAGAGAGCACCCGCCCCCTCGCGCAGACGGCGGGGCAGTCGGTCAAAAAACATTGGAAGCACTATCTTGGATTTGTTGCCTGCCTCCTCGTGTTGGCACTTGCAACGCCATTGTTCACTCATTTGCCCGAGATTATTAATTCGTTTGCATCAGCCGGAGGAACGGAGGACGAAACCACAAACGGAATGTATGATGAATATATTCTGACAGAGGAGGATCTTGCAGAGCTTAACGAGGCGTATTTCAAAAGAAAAATTGAGTCAGATCCCGAGATTTATGCCGATATGAGCGAAGATGAATTGAATGAATTAAGGGAGAGCAAATATTCCAAGTTTGCCACCACAATAGATATGGCTATGATTAGATCCGTTGACCCGGGATTCACGTTCTATTTCGGCAAATATGGAGATTGCATAGTTGTTTCAATTAACGGTATGATACCCGTAGGCTTTTCATTTGAACTATGCGGCTATACCTTGGGCAACAGTTATACGACCATACTTGCTTGCTATGATTCAACCCTCTATTATATCCCCGAAGCGTATGAAATGGGACTTTTGAGTGATTATGATATACAAAAAATGTATGAGATTTATTCGGAGTATTATACCGGCATTCCTGTAGAACTTAAAGTTGTTCCTCCATCGGCTTCAAATCCTTCTCCTATTGATCTCGACGGCTTCGATCGCAGGATAGTTTGGGACTATATAAAAGATTGGGAAAATGATGACAAGCTTGATCATTCTTACAGCGTCAGATGTTACGGTATGTTTAATCCGGTGTGTGCGGTCATGATAGATATCAGCGGTACGTACTATACCGATAATGTTTGGACAGAAACAGTAAACGGAATAGAGTTTGTTTACCATAACGGTCAGCGGTTGCAGATCTATTCACCTTTACACGGCTTTTTAACCCTTGGTGACGCTTTTGACGAAGGTATAATTCATGAAGAGTTCCTGTTGTCGATAATATGGCATAAGCGCGCCGCTTTCACCTATTCCGAAGTATCAGCTCCCATCGCTCTCAATAAGTATGAGATTGAAGATATTCTACGCGCATACGTTAATATTCATCACGTCCCCGGGGATAAAGATCTTGATTATTCGCTTAGATGTTACGGTGAGTTCCACGAAAACGGTAAGCATATTTATGTTGTGTCTGCAGAACAAACCGGAAAGACTTACGACAGCAAGCTTACGCGCGAAGAAGTGAACGGCTTGGTATTCGAGTACCCTACCGATCAGACGCTGCTTGTGTATCCGTATGACAAACACGAGTTCCATACCATTACCGAAGCTTTTGAATCCGGATTGCTGACAGCAGAAGAACTGAAAGAGGTTTATGACACTTATACTGCGAATAATTAAATCCCTACCCCTCGGCGCGTGCGCCGAGGGGTATTTCAGTAAATATATAATAAATCTTGACAACTATGTTATAATATGATACAATAAAAATGTAATAACGAAAGGAGACATACAAAATGAGACGATCCAAACTGTTTATTCTTGCAATCATCATACTTTTCGCGTGCCTTCTTGCTGCTTGCGGATTTCGGGATGCTCAAAATGAAGAAGCTGTCGAACTCTGTCTTGCAAACGTAGATTACAGCATATTTACCTCCGAGCTTATTGACGAGATCAATGCAGTATGGAAGGAGTATCGCGGTGATGATGACGTAATGTTTGAGAATCTTGAAGCCCTCAAATATCAAAGTCACTCGCGGTATCTCGGCACATACAACGGATATATGATTTTTACTTACGATCTGACCAAAAACATTCACGGAACCGAAAGTTTTTGTTATGTAGCTGATCTCGGTCTACGGACTGTTGAAGCGTTTGCTTACAAGGACGAGAAATTCGTTACCTTGAGTGAACTTTACGAAAGCGGAAATATATCCTATCTTGATCTGTGCGAAATTTTTGACAAATCATACGAGATGCTCGATTATTACCAAATGACCCGCGACACGGACGAAAGGATCACGCTTACAGTACCGCAAATGCCGGAATTGAATTTGAGCGAAAGAGCTGAGAAGAAGATACTCGAAGCTTTGAAGGCATATATGCCGACGTTTCATAATATCGAATTCGCGGAATATGAAGCTTATATAACCGATTATTACGGTTCTTACAACGGCGCTTATGTTTTCAAATACAAATCCCCTGAGGTTACGTACAGATTTTATTATGGTGATTATTATTATGAAACCGTAGAAGACATCAATTTCCTTTACCGATACAGCCCGGTAAGCAGTCCTTATTCTTTTGATAATGTCGGCTCCTGCACGCGCATATACGTTTATTATAAGGGTGAAATCTTATCACTTCCTTATGCGTATACCAAAGGCGTTCTGTCTTATGACGATATAAAAACGATCAAGAATTATCATACAATGTACTTTCCTTATATGATAGATGAATTTCTCGAGGAAGAGGGATACAAAAGGTTGACAATAACGAAATTGAACTGAACTACCCCTGCCCCTCGGTGCGTGCGCCGAGGGGCAGATTGCTATATTTTATTAAATCTGTAGGGACCGACGTCCTCGGCGGTCCGTGGGCAT
>JAFQGP010000117.1 GCA_017415485.1 Clostridia bacterium | reverse complement strand
GGAAGCAGCGCATTCGTTAAGAACGTATTCGGCGACTGCATGCTCACAGACTCTCTCCATGATATGGAGATCGCGCTCTACGACATCGACGGCACACGTCTCGATGAGAGCTTTGAGCTTATGAACTACCTCAACCACAACATCAACGAAGACAGAGCTACTATCAAGAAGTACCTCGGCGTTGAACAGAGAAAGGACGCTCTCCGCGGCGCAAGCTTCGTTGTAAACGCTATCCAGGTAGGTAGATACGACCCCTGCACGATCATCGACTTTGAGATCCCGAAGAAGTACGGCCTCCGTCAGACAGTTGCCGACACACTCGGTATCGGCGGTATCATGAGAGGTCTTCGTACGATTCCCGTACTTGACGACTTCGCACACGACGTTGAAGAGGTATGTCCCGATGCATGGTTCCTCAACTACTCGAACCCCATGGCTATCCTCACAGGCTACATGCAGAGATTCACAGGCATGAAGACCATCGGTCTCTGCCACTCCGTTCAGGTATGCTCTTCGAGACTTCTCGAGGCTCTCGGAATCAAGGTTAACGGCTTCAAGGATTACATCGCAGGTATCAACCACATGGCATGGCTGTTGAAGATCACTGACCTTGACGGCAATGACCTCTACCCGCTCATCCGCGAAAAGGCTACAGAGACTCTTGAGAGACACCTCAAGAACGGTGGATGGCACAACGACCTCGTTCGTTACGAATACATCCGCCGCTTCGGCTACTACTGCACAGAGTCCAGCCCCCACAACGCTGAGTACAACAACCTCTTCATCAAGGATGCATATCCGGAGATCATCAAGAAGTACCATATTCCGATCGACCAGTACCTCGAGACCTGCCGCTTCCTCATCGACCGTTGGGACAAGCAGAAGGCAGAGCTCTTCAACGGCGGAAACGTTACTCACGAAAAGTCCAACGAGTACGCTTCCCACATCATCGAGGCTATCGCATTCAATAAGCCCTATGAGATCGGCGGTAACGTTATCAACAACGGCTGCATCACAAACCTTCCTCACAACGCGTGCGTTGAGGTTCCCTGTCTCGTAAACGGCGCAGGTATCCACCCGACACACGTTGGGGATCTCCCCGAGCAGCTCGCTGCAATGAACCGTACAAACATCAATGCACAGCTTCTCACTATCCAGGCAGCAGTTTCCAAGAAGAGAGAGGACGTTTACATGGCGGCAATGCTCGATCCTCATACATCTTCCGAGCTTTCCATCGACGACATCGTTGACATGTGCGACGAGCTCATCGACGCTCACCAGGAAGCGGGCTACATGACCCAGTTCGGCAGCAAGTAATTAAAACGAACATAAAAAACCATCCCTCGCCTCTGCATTCTTAGCGGAGGCTTAGCGGAGAAAACACGAACACCACCAAGGATTTTTCTTTGGTGGTGTTTTTCTATTGACGGTAGCTTTCCAAAGCCTCCCTCCGAGAGGGAGGGGGACCGCGATAGCGGTGGAAGGAGCCTGCGTGACTTTGGAGTTTTGATAAGCTTTATTGTAACGCGCTCTCCCTCAGTCGCCTTCGGCGCCAGCTCCCTCCCGGAGGGAGCCTTTGTATATCATTCCTCTGCGGATAGTGGGTTCGGGCTTCTGCCCGATGGTGCGCGGACTGCCACGCGCTATGCTTGCCCCAGACGCGAGCGTCGGGAAAGCAGAAAAGCTCGAAAGCGAAACGATAGAGAAATACCACGATTAGTAGAATCCGGTCTATGTTGCGGTTATTGATTTATAATTCAAAACGCTGTATAATATACTCAGACGCGTCGGAACAACTTTAATTTGGAGGTTAATCCTATGGAATTAATGATTGGTGATAAGCTGAAGAAATTGCGCCGTAACAGAGATTTGACCCAAGAAGAGGTGGCAGCTCATATTGGCATTTCCTATCAAGCTATCAGCAAATGGGAACGAGGTGATGGATATCCGGACATCACGATGCTTCCCACACTTGCAAATTATTTTGGTGTGTCTGTTGACGAATTGATTGGTATGGATGAAATATCTTCCGCAAACAGGCTTGCTGAAATCAATCAGAAATGGCAAGAAAACAGATCAAAGAGTGCCCACAAAGAAAACGTCGAACTCATGCGAAACGCATTGAAAACCTACCCCAATGATGCTTTGTTGCTGATGCAATTGTCATGTTCACTCGAACGACTTGAGGGTACCGAAAAGGAGAAAAAGGAGTATTTAAAAGAATCTATTATGCTTCACGAGCAGATTCTAAAATACTGTGACGATTCGGAAATCAGAGGTGCTGCACTTTGTAATCTATCCGATGCATATTACAGATACGGAGATTATGAAAAGGCGGTAGAATACGCTACCAAATTACCGAATCTTTATAAGACAAGAGAGACCGCGTTAGTTCGCATTTTAAAAGATGATGCCAAAAAAAACGAAGTTGCAAAATCTGCAATAGAACCGTTGGTATGGCTTTTGTTCTATCATTTGACTGCGCTTTCTGAAACAGAAAATGACGCTCATTATAAGGACAAAATCATTAAAATGCTGGATGCGCTTTTTGACGGTAATGAAAGCGATTTCATTGCCGGGATACGCAAAAAAGCATCCAAGTAATTACTCGCCCCGCCTCACGCGGGGCTTTTTCTTTGTTTTCTACGTATGAAAAAACTACCACGAAAATCGTGGTGGCTGATTTCATTTTACCGCTAATTTTGCACACCCTCGGGATGGTTTTTTTGTTTTGAATTTAGAGTTATGCATGATGCACCTTCGGTGCAGTTTTTGGTGAGTCAAATCCGAACGAGCACGAGCGGCTTGTCCACCCTTTTCGCATATTCGAGAGTGTACCTCGTCCCCTTCGACTTGCCGTCCCAGATAATAAGCACGGCATCCGCCATATCGACCATTTGCTCGTTTCGCCTGAGCGGTGCGGCGCGTCCGTACAGATCATAGCGTGGGCGTACTATGAACTTGGAGAGCCGATGTACGTCAGCATACCTCTCCGCTAAGCTGTCGATCCCGCCCGCACCGCCGCTGATAACGGCGTGAGTGCCCGCCGGAACGTATGGTGACAGATCGAAATCCGTGATGCTCCGCGATCCTGCGATCAGCAATTTCATAGAATAAAACCCCTCTCCAATGTATATACCTATATAAGTATATACCTAAATAGAGAAATTGTCAATCAGGTATATATTCTATAAAATATATACGGGAGGAGGGGTATGAATGGTACGACTGACTATAGACAAATACTTGGACGAGCACGGAATCACCCGTTACGAGCTGGCAAAGCGAACGGGAGTCAAATTTCAAACGATAGACCG
>JAFQGP010000010.1 GCA_017415485.1 Clostridia bacterium | reverse complement strand
CTGCACCCCTATTAGAAATTGCGAACACAGTTGCTTGACCATTATTGTGCAATTTGACATATTGTTTTTCCATAAACAAGTTTGTCAGCAGTCTGACACAAAATCACCGCACATCGCGCGGTGATTTTGTGCTTTATTGAGATGAGATAATTACTCCTTTACACTGTAAATAAACCTTATTACACCAACCTTTTTGCTGTCCTCATAATGCCCGTAAACGATCAGCGTCTCGCCGCTTTTTTGTTCCATAATGTAGTAAAGACCAATACCGACCTCGGAATCGGGGGTGACCTCGTAGGCGATCTCGTTATTCTCCCTCAGAAACCTCGGGGATGTGAATTGTTCGCTTATTATGGTAAACGAATCAAAATTATCGTTGGTTATGTCAACTGCTTTCACAGTTCCGTAGCGCTCCCTTTTTCCTTCGGATACCGTGTAAATAATGCCGTTTTCGAACTCTATCTTCGGCACCGATTCGGGGGGCATAACATAAGAGTAAACAGGGTTGTCATAGATCATAGCTACTTTCCCGACCTCTTCTATCGGGAGTCCTTTTTCTGTGAGACACACGTTTCCGTCAACGATCGAGATCTCAAACCAATGATCCATCGGGTTTTTGTCCGGCGTTCTTCCTTTGACGCGCACCGTGTTGTCTATCCACCTTGCGAATGAGAGGTCTTGTACCTGTGTGTAAATAACGGTCTCGCATTCGGTCTTGCCGGTTTTCAGATCCTTGATTATGAAGACAAAGTTCTGATAATTGCCCAAGTAGCCGCTGTGCATACTGCACATTTCGGGGTCTCCGTCGCCGTCCACGTCGAAGATCTCACTGTCATATTCGGGAGCGATCTTGCTGTAATCATCAATGATCTGAAAATCCACCCAGGCACCGTGAGCTTCAAAACGGTATCTGCCGGGAGAGAAAATGTCGTAATGCGCGGAAACGCTATAAGGCACCGAGAAGTCATTCGCGATCGTTATTCCATCAAGATCGCCTGCGACAGTCGTACCTTTACCGGGCACGGAGTGTCTGTAATACAGCCAAACGTTTTTATGCTCCAACTCTTCAAGCGAAGTGCCGTTATATTTATATACCTCAAAATCGGGACCGATATCTACGTCTTTCGTGCCGTTGTTTTCCCAATAGATAGCGAACACGATTTTACCTTCTTCAAAGCGGACTTCTTTGAAATCAATTCGCACGTCTGCTACGTTGCATCCGAAATCTTGGATATAAACGTAATGCATCTTGCCGGAGGTACTGTTGGGAGGAAGGAAGCTGCATATCAACCCGCGTTCGCTTTGAGTGCCGGACAGATGATCCAAACCGAAATAAATGCGTGCTTGCTGCAGGCATTTTTCCGTTTGTTCCTCCGAATACAGCCGTGTGGTGAAAGCTTCCGAATTCAATATATTTCTTGGGAATTTACGCTTCAAGCTCGTGGGATAGTTTGCACCGTCCTCGGGCTCCCAATATTCGACCAACTCATATTGACCGTCAGCCTCTTTAACGGTAATTGCGGACGGAATATGCGCGGCTGTTTCCATCTTCAATTCCGTACCGATATAACTGTATTCCTGATACATTACCCACATATAGACCGTGGTTTCGGAGCCGTGTTCTGTTTTGCCGAGAGGTATCCAATCAAAACAGCAAGCTCTGCCTTCGGATTTTTCGGTGCGGAAATGCTCCAACACCTGAGCGTCGATGAATGCTTTCAGACCATCATTGACCGAAGTATCTGTGCCGATCGGATCGGTCAGAAAACAAACAGCAACAGAAACACACGCCAGAATCGCTATTATTATGATCCAAAACGTGGGCTTCTTATAATTCAGCACCGACTTCACGCGATCCTTGATGCCGACCTCGCCGAATGCGAGAGGGCAAGCAGAGATCATACGGCGGTTGACGCTGCAGGAGAGAAGCGCTTCGGAATAATCTGCTCGGGCGTCGCGATCAAGGTCTTTGACGACCTTTTCGTCGCAGGCAAGCTCAATGTCGCGGCAAAGCAGGATGTAGCCGAGCCACAAAAGGGGATTGAACCAATGGATGGTCAGCAAAAGAAATCCAAGCGGCTTCCAAAAGTGATCCTTGCGGCGGATGTGGGCTCTTTCGTGCGCCACAACGTGTTCGATATCTTTCGTGTTTATATTGAACGGAAGGTATATCTTCGGCCTCAAAAATCCGAGAACGAAGGGAGAAGTGACGTTTTCGCTTTGGTAAACGTTATCATGATAAAGCACGGCTGTTCCGACCTTTTTGCTCAATCGCAGATAGCTTATGACCGTATATGCCGAAAGCGCGGCGATCCCCGCAAGCCAGATGCAGGAGAGGATCAAATAAAAGTCAACGCCCTTTTTGATCGTTATGTTCGATTCTTTCTGCGTATCCTCCACGGTGACGTTCTCGCCGAGCACGGGAGTCTGAACGATAACATCGGGAACAATGGGGTCGTAGACTTGTACCTCGGGCGGCTTGACCCATTCGGTTTCGGGAATCAGACTAAGCTTGCTTTCTACGGTGAACGGACAGATCAGGCGAATCGCCACGATGCCCCAAAGAAGCAGGGTGATCCATTTCGGCGCTTTGCGTAAGATCAGACGCAGAAGCAATACCGCAAGAAGAATGAAGCTTGCGGAAATGCTCATATTTACAATGTTCAGAAAGAATTCTTTCATTCGGTTTCTCCTTTCCGATAGCGGTCTATCATCGCCTGAACCGCGTCGATCTCCTCCTCGGACAACTTCTGATGCTTTGTAAAGGCTGCAACAAATGCGGGAAGAGAGCCCTCAAAGGTCTTCTCGACCATCTCATTGATCTCTGCCGCCTGTACCTCGTCTTTTGTCACAAGGGAAGAAACGATGGTGTTCTCATTCTTGAGAACGCCTCTTTCGGATAAACGCTTGATGACGGTATAGGTGGTCGTAGGTTTCCATCCGAGCTGATCGCGGCACAGGTTGACAAGCTCGCTGCTTTTTATGGGTTCGTGCTCCCATAAAATAAGACAAAAGCGGTATTCGCTTTCAAAAACTTTCGGTGTTTCCATTTTGAACCTCCATTCTCTAACGCGTTAGAGTACACGTATAGTCTAACACATTAGAGTGGATTTGTCAATAGGTTTTGCAAAAGTTTTCAAAATTTTTTTGATACCCGCGAACAGAAGCGCGAGTTTGCACCAAACTCTTGACAAATCTCGATAAAAATATTATAATATATAATAGCTATTCTTTTTTTCGGAGGTATATCATGAAAGCAGTAATTACCGTTACGGGTAAGGACAATGTAGGAATCGTTGCAAAGGTTGCAACCGAGTGCTCCTCGATGGGGGCGAACATTATTGATATTTCGCAGAGCGTTCTGCGCGAGTATTTCGCTATGATCGTTCTTGTCGACATTGACGGGCTCTCCTGCGCTTTCGGTGATTTCGTTGATAAAATGAGCGCGCTCGGTGATGCAAACGGTCTTCGCATCGCTACGATGCACGAGGATATTTTCAATTCGATGCACCGCATCTGATCGGAGTGAGCTATGCTTAATATAAACGATATTCTTGAAACAATAAATATGATACGCGAGGAGAATCTCGATATACGAACCATCACAATGGGTATATCGCTGATCGACTGCGCGGGCGACGATATAAATGCCGTTTGCGACCGCGTATATGATAAGATAACGACCAAGGCGGCTCGCCTTGTTTCGGTCGGCGACGACATCGAGAAGCAGTATGGTATCCCGATCGTCAACCGCCGCGTTGCAGTAACGCCTATTTCCATCCTCGGCGGCAGATTTTCGTCCGAGGACTACATAAAGCTCGCAAAGACCCTCGACCGCGCCGCAGATACGCTTGGTATCAACTTCATCGGCGGCTACGGCGCTCTTGTTCAGAAGGGATGCACCGTCGGAGACGAGCAGCTTATCGAGTCGATCCCCTATGCTCTTGCCGAGACAGAGCGCGTTTGCTCGTCGATCAACGTCGCATCGACCAAGGCGGGCATCAATATGGATGCAATCCGGAAAATGGGCGATATTATCGTCAAAACAGCCGCTCTGACCGCTGACCGCGATTCTATCGGCTGTGCGAAGTTCGTTGTCTTTGCAAACGTACCCGAGGACAACCCCTTTATGGCGGGCGCGTTCCACGGAGTTTCCGAGCCCGAATGCGTTGTCAGCGTCGGCGTTTCGGGACCCGGTGCGGTTGCTTCCGCGATCAGCCGCGTTGGTGACTGTGACCTTACCGCGATCGCGGAGACAGTCAAGAAGACGGCATTCAAGATCACGCGCGTAGGTCAGCTCGTTGCGTTTGAAGCGGCAAAGCGACTCGGCGTTCCCTTCGGAATCGTAGACCTTTCGCTTGCACCCACACCTGCTATCGGAGACTCGGTTGCTCATATTCTCGAAAATATGGGTCTTGAGACCTGTGGATGCCCCGGCACTACCGCGGCTCTTGCGCTTCTCAACGACGCGGTCAAGAAGGGCGGAGTTATGGCGTCCTCGCACGTCGGCGGACTTTCGGGCGCTTTCATTCCCGTTTCCGAGGATGCGGGTATGATCCATGCCGCACGAATCGGTGCGCTCACGCTTGAAAAGCTTGAGGCTATGACGGCGGTTTGCTCGGTCGGACTCGATATGATCGCAATTCCCGGCGATACCCCCGCGGCAACCATCTGCGGAATTATTGCCGATGAAATTTCCATCGGTGTTGCAAACACCAAGACCACGGCTGTCAGAGTTATCCCCGCAGTCGGCAAGAAGGTCGGCGACGAGGTCGTATTCGGCGGTCTGCTCGGCAGCGCGCCCATTATGCCCGTCAACACCTATTCTCCCGCAAAATTCATTGCGCGCGGCGGACGTATTCCCGCGCCGATCCACAGCCTTAAAAACTGATGATAATCGATCTCCACACCCACGCATTCCCCGAAAAGATCGCCGCGCGCACGCTTGAGGTGCTTATTGCAAACACGGCGCGCATCAGCGACTATCCGATGAAGAACTACACCGACGGCACGGCAAGCGGACTTCTTGAGGTCGAGCGCCGTGCGGGAGTCGATCTCGCGGTCGTGCTCCCCATCGTTACGAATCCGAAGCAGAGCGAGACGATAAATCGCGTAGCAAAGGAAACGAACGATGCAAATTGCGGACTCTATTCCTTCGGCTCGCTCCATCCTGCGGATCCCGATGCGCTTTCGTGGGTTGATAAACTCGCCGCAGAAGGGTTCAAGGGCATCAAGCTTCATCCCGAATTTCAGAATATTTACGCCGATTCGGATGAAATGACTGCTGTTTGCCGCCGCGCAGCGCAATACGGTATGACGGTCGTTCTCCACGCGGGGCGCGACATCGGCTATCTGCCGCCCGTCAAGACCGAGCCCGATATGCTTCTTCGTCTGATCGACCGTGTCCCCGATCTGAAGCTCGTCGCCGCGCATCTCGGCGGCTGGATGATGTGGGAAGAGGTCGCGGAAAAACTCGTCGGCACGCCGATATATTTCGACACCGCGTTTATCGCAGACTTTATAGATAAAGCTGCGGCGCGCGATATCATCAACGCGCACGGCGCGGACAAGGTCCTTTTCGGTAGTGATGCGCCATGGGAAGACCCCGCAAAAACGCTGAAATTTTTGAGATCTTTGAGTATCGACCCCGAGGATTTGAAAAAAATATGCGGCAAGAATGCCGCAGGATTGCTTGGTATCTGAAAATGACCGAAAGAAAACTTTACGAAAACATAACCACAGGCGAGGAGCGCGCGCTTTACGGCCTCCGCAACGCCGATGTTGTTGCCTGCAATTTTGAAGGAGCCGAGGACGGCGAATCCGCACTCAAGGAATGCATCGGCATCGATGTTCTGCGTTGCAACTTCCGCCTGCGCTATCCGATGTGGCATTGTACCGATTTCTCTCTGCGCGAATGCAAGCTCGACCGTGGCGTTCGCGCGCCGCTTTGGTATTGTAAGAACGGAAAGTTCGAGGATTGCGAGATCCTTGACGTCAAGGCTCTGCGCGAATGCGAGAATATGAGCTTCAAAAACTGCACCGCAATATCCACCGAATTCGGCTGGAGATGCCGCGGCGTACATATAGAGCACTCCGAGGTCACAAGCGAGTATTTCCTTTTCGAGAGCCGCGATATCAAGCTTGACAATTTCACTCTCAACGGAAAATATTCCTTCCAGTACACCGAAAACGTCGAGATCTCGAATTCGACTCTCAACACCAAGGATGCTTTTTGGCACGCGAAGAACGTTACCGTCCGTGACAGCGTCGTCAAAGGAGAATATCTTGCATGGTATTCGGAAAACGTCACATTCATCAACTGCCACATCGTCGGCACCCAGCCGCTTTGCTATTGCAAGGGACTGAAGCTGATTAATTGCACCACGGAGGGTTGCGAACTCTCCTTCGAGTATTCCGAGGTAGATGCAACCGTCAAGGGCAATATCGTATCGGTCAAGAACCCGCTTTCGGGCAAGATCATCGCAGATTCCATCGGTGAGATTGTCCGCGAGGGAAGCGTGAAGGATTGCGATTGCGAGATCGTCGTAAACGAGTGAACAGTGGTCAGTGGACAGTGGACAGAAAGATGCGGGCACAAATAATTTTATGCGGCATTGAGAAAACTCCGTACAGTACAAAACCACAATAAGAAAAACTCGGATATTTTGAAGCGAAACTTCTAAATATCCGAGTTTTTTGTATATTAAATTATTAGTCGGCGCAATGGATTGCAAATACAAATAAAATATCATTCGCATCTTTCTGTCCACTGTCCACTAACCACTGTCCACTTTTTCCAAAGGCACGAGGTACATACTATGACAATAAGAATCGCATAGCACGAGAACCCTCCGCAACCGCTTTGCACGGGTGGCTCGGTTTCGGGTGAAGTTGTCACCGAGGGTGGGGGAGTGGTTTCGGGGATTTGGGTAGTTACGAGGATGACATCGCCTTGACAGCATTTTGTAGCTTCCGGTTGGGTCTTTTCGGTTACGCTCTCGCCGTTTACATAAGTGTCACCCGAAAGGACTACCAAACCGCGATTTTGGTCAACCGAGGGAAGTGCGTCCTCACCAATCTTTTGATAAAAAGCAAAGCCTTCATCAAAAGCAGAAGAGTAGAACGGGTCATTTTTCGCCGCGAGGTTGATTTCGTGTGCCACCTTGCCGGAGGTTATATCCTCGGGAGAGGTGTGGATGACGCCCTCATAGGGCTCAAATAAGTATGTATTGGCATAAGATGCAGCCAAGTTGTGATCGGTGTAAGAAAAATACTTATATTGATCTTTGTGAATCATATAGACGGCGTTGACATCGTACATACTTGTGTCAGCAGAAGAGCTTCCGACAAAAATATTGAAATCAAAAGCGGTTATTGCACCTTCGCGTTTTGTAATGTTTCCTGTATCAATACAATATTTGATCGTTGTGAAGGCAGAGTTGGTGTAGGCAACAAATGATGAAGCGTAATCGTAATACTTTTTATCTTTATTTTCGTCGGATTTTTTTGTTCGCCCGTAAGTGACGTTTCCAGTATTGATGCAAAACTGCATATCAATGAATGCGCTTGATTGGCTTGCATAACAATACCCGACAAGTCCACCTGTGCGGTATTGACCGTCGATGTCGCCGTTGTTGGTGCAACCCCATATCTTGTAAACTCCGCTGTTTCCTTTTACACCGACGTTACCGACAATTCCGCCCGCATCGGCAGCTCCGGTGCTTTGCGTGCCATCCGCGGCAATATACGTGTCCTCAACCGTGATATTTCCGTTGTTGGTCGAGTTGTAAATTTCAAGGCAGTTGTCACCCGCATTCATCGCAACTCTTGCGACAAAACCTCCTGCAATTCCTCTGCTGCCTTTCAAATATACATTACCGTTGTTGGTACAGCCGTTCATTATGACCGTGTCGATGATCGAACCGAATCCGCCCACACATTGTTTTTCGTCTGCGGTCGAATCAAGGTATATCGCGCCGTTGTTGACGCAGTTTGTGAACTTTACGGCAGCGCCCTCGCAGGTGCCTACGAAGCCCGATACGTATTTCGCGTAGCCCATAACCGTGACTTTTGCGTTGTTTGTGCAGTTTATCGCTTCAAATCCCTTCGACGAGGTCAGCGCGAATGCGGAAGCGTCTTCATCCGTGGCAATGACTTTGCCTTCGATGGTGAGATCTTCGACCTTGCCCGAGAAATCCTCGAATATTGGCGCGGAGATGGTCAAGGTCTTGCCGTTTCCGTCAAGTCTGCCTTCAAATGTCTTTCGATAGGTCGATTTCAAAGTAATATCCGCCGCGAGATAATATTCCCCCGTCGGCGACATAGCCATAAATTCATCCGCGGTCGATATCGGAGTGCCCGAAGCCGCCGCAGTCACAAAAGGAAGCGTCGAGATAAGCATAATTATGCTCAAAAGGCAGATAAACATCTTTTTCATTAGCGCACCTCTTTCGTTTTTATTGTAATACTATATTATCATATTTCGGAGAAGTTGTCAAGATTGGATTGAAATCTATTGACAAGTTCTTTGTTTTATGCTATACTACAATTAATAAAACTGCAAAAGGAGTTGATCATTATGTCTGCGATATTTATTTTTACCGAAAAACTGACCAAATCACAATTAAATAGGAGATATAATGATCGAACTGAAAGGAAAGAGAAATTCCGCACTCATATTTGCGGATAAGATCGATAAACAAACCAAAACACAAATTTCCTCGCTCTTGCGCGAGGAGGCTTATGCCGACAGCAAGATCCGCATTATGCCCGACACTCATTCGGGAAGAAACGTGGCGGTCGGCACAACAATGACGCTCTCGGGCAGGGTAAGTCCCACGCTTGTGGGCGTTGACATCGGATGCGGTATGGAGGCGGTATTGCTCGGAGAGAGTGACATTGACCTCGTCAAACTCGACGAAGCTGTGCATTCCCTGATTCCCAGCGGCGCGAAGATCCATGATGCGCCGCAAGCTGAATTTGATCTCGGTGAGCTCTATTGCAAGGAACACGTTGATAAAGCGCGAGCAATTCGCAGTCTTGGTACCCTCGGCGGTGGTAACCATTTTATTGAGCTTGACCGTCTTTCGGACGGTGGACTGATGCTCGTTATCCATTCGGGCTCAAGGCAGCTCGGAAGCGACGTTGCACTTTATTATATGGATCAAGCCTATCGCTATCAATGCAAAAAGGCGCGCAAGCAGACCAAGCGAAGCTATTATGAGAGCAGAGAAGAAGGATTCCGCTCACCGAAGCGGGAGCAACCGAAAGTGAAACGCGAGGAGGCTATCCTTGAAGGCGAGCTTTTTCGGCAGTATCTGCACGATCTGAGCATAGTGACGGCATTTGCGGATCTCAACAGAAGAACTATTGCAAAACTGATATTCGATGCGATGGGTTTGACAGTGAAGGATCGCTTTTCCTGCATCCACAATTATATCGATACGGAACGTATGATACTGCGAAAGGGCGCGATCTCGGCTCGTATGGGCGAGCGCGTGATAATTCCGCTCAATATGCGCGACGGAGCTGTTCTCGGCGTGGGACTCGGCAACCCCGAGTGGAATTTTTCCGCACCTCACGGCGCGGGCAGAGCCTGCAACCGCACCGAGGCGAAATATGCCTTTACCGTTGAGGAGTTCCAAAAGGAAATGTCGGGCATCTATACAACAACGGCGCAGATTGGTTCACTTGACGAATGCCCCATGGCGTATAAAGCGCCCGAAAGGATCCTTGAATTTCTCGGTGACAGCGTTTCCGTCGAGGAGATAATCAAACCGATTTATAATTTCAAATCTTGCTGAAAAAGACCCCGTGCGGCAATGCCGCACGGGGAATTGTTATTATATTTCGTTGTCATTTTCAACCGTATTACATCCGCCGCATCCGCCGTTATGTCTTTTTGCACATTGTTCGGCATAGGGACAGCCGATGCAAGTCACGCCGCGTTTCTTCTGCCTGTAAAGGTAGAAGCATATCGCGCCGATGACGGCGGCTACGATCAGAATGACGATGATGTTTGTTACAGTTTCCATATCATATTATGCCTTTAGTTTTTTATTGGATCTTGCGATGAGAGAACCGATGATGACAGCCATGATCGCAATTGCGACAGCTCCTCCGATCGCACCGCCGATATTAAGGGAAGCGGGTGCGGTGATGAGAGTGCCTATCGTGTTGACGAGGTAGCCGACGGTGAAGCCCACGCAGAGCTGGAGTCCGATGCCGCCCCAGAGCCACTTTGCGCTCTTCATTTCGGAGTTCATTGCACCGATTGCGGCAAAGCAGGGAGGGGTGAAGAGGTTGAACATCAAGTAAGCGAGAGCTGCCGCTTTGGTGATGGCAATGATTCCCGCAGCCTCCGCACCTGCACCTTCCATAAGAGCGAGCTCGTCAACATTGATGAGGTTCTCAAGCCCCACAAAGCAAACTGCAAGGGTACCGACGACGTTTTCCTTGGCGATAAATCCGGTAACTGCCGCAGCAGCGAGCTGCCAGGAAAGAACTCCGACAACGGGAACGATGAGGTATGCGAAGGGACCTGCAATGGAAGCGAGGATCGATGCATCTGCGCTTTCAGCCTCGGTGAAGGACCATGTGAAGGACTGCATGATCTGAACTGCTGTGTTACAAAGAAGAATGATGGTTGCTGCCTTAACTATGTATGCCCATCCGCGGTCAAGCATGGAGCCGAGAGCGCGGAGAAGGGAGGGGGCTTTATATTCGGGAAGCTCAATGATGAAATAGGACTTCTTTGCCTTATATCCTGTGATGCCGTTGATTATAAGAGCGGCAAGGAAGATGATAACGATACCCGAAAGGTACATAAGCCAGCTTACCCAGCCCGCATTATCGAAGAATGCGCCGGCAAAGAGAGAGATCACGGGGATCTTCGCGCCGCAGGGCATAAAGGGAGCGAGCATTGCGGTAGCACGGCGCTCGCGCTCGTTACGGATTGTACGGCAAGCCATAACGCCGGGAATAGCGCATCCGATACCGATTACGAAGGGAATAACAGACTTGCCCGAAAGACCTACTTTCTTGAAAATAGGGTCAAGAACGACAGATACGCGAGCCATGTATCCGCAGTCCTCGAGCAGAGCAATGAGGAAGTACATTACCATTACAAGGGGAAGGAAGCCGACAACAGCACCTACTCCGCCAATGATGCCGTCAACCACAAGGGCAATAAGGATGGGCGATGCGCCTTCCATAAGTCCGCCCACCCACTCGCCGAACATTTCAATGAGTGTGACAAGGCCGGGAAAGACCTGCTCGCCTGTTTCTTCATTGAAGTAGCCTTCCGCGATAAGGGGACCGACCCAAGCCTGGGAGATCTGGAATACGAGGAACATTACGACAGCAAAGATCGGAATGCCGAGCCACTTGTTGGTGAGGATCGAGTCGATCTTGTCGCCGATGTTTTTGTCCTTGGTAAGTATCTTTCTCTTTTCAACGTCTTTGACGATCTTGTTTACAAAGTCGAAGCGCTTGCGGTCTTCTGATTCAACTGCCTTTTTGTCGGTGAGATCGATATCCTTCTGAACATAAGGAGCCGGCTGAGGCTTACCAACCTTTGAGGCAACGGCTTCAATGACTGCTTTCAGACCGTCAGCGGAAGTAGCGGTGGTGTTTACAACCGGACATCCGAGCTTTGCCGAAAGCTTGTCTGTGTCGATGTCGGTCTTCTTCTTTTTATTGATGTCGCTCTTGTTGAGGGCAACGACAACGGGAATGCCGAGTTCGAGGAGCTGGGTGGTAAAGAAGAGACTTCGGCTGAGGTTTGTTGCGTCAACGATATTGATGATCGCGTCGGGATTCTCGTTCTTTACGTATGTGCTGGTAATGCTTTCCTCGCTTGTGAAGGGAGACATCGAGTAAGCTCCGGGAAGGTCGACGGCAATGAGCTGCTCCTCGCCCGAATAGTATGACTTCTTGATAGCGTGTTCCTTTTTGTCAACGGTAACGCCTGCCCAGTTACCTACCTTTTCGTTTCTGCCTGTAAGGGCATTAAACATCGTTGTTTTTCCCGAGTTGGGGTTTCCGGTCAAAGCAATTCTCATAAAGAATTACCTCCTTATGTAAATAAATATTTTACTTATTCAACACAGTTAGCGGCGGCTAACTGCAAGCCGTGAGAATGGGCAGATAGCCATTCCCGATTTTTGTCAGATCAGAATAGCTTCTGCCAACTGATGATCTATGCTGTATCTTGCGTCCTTGATGGAAACGGTGCAGCCTTTTTTTCTGCGGGATACCACTGTGATCGCTTCACCACTGTAGCAACCGAGGGAGAAGAGAAAAGCGTTGAGCTCTTCGTCGTCCGTGTTGATCTCTTTGATAATATATTCCTTGCCTTCGATAGCTTCCCAGAGCGTCATTTGTTCCACCGTAAATTCGTTTAGAAGATTTGTGAATTAGCAACGGCTAACCGATGGTTAAACCAAATCATACCTATTCACACGCATAATTATACACGAAAACTCGGCTTTTGTCAACGGTTTTGGTAAACTTTTTGTAAAATGGGCGGATTTCACAAAATGAAAAGGATGAAAAAATAATCGTTTTGTTCAAAAAGCGCATAGAAATCGGATGCCCGAAAAGGACATCCGAAATGATTATTTGCTGATAACTTCGAGTATCTTTTTAAGCAGATCCTCTGCCGTGGGATTCTTTTCACGCTCGATGCGTGCCTTTTCTTCTTCCTCTGCCTTCGCCTTGGCTGCGGCTTCAGCCGCAAGGCGTTTCTTTTCTGCAAAATATGCCTCAACTGCCGCCTTATCGCGGATCTTGATGCCGTGTGCTTTGAGCTCTTTTCTTTCCTTGCGGTCAAGTGTTTTCTCTGCCATTTTTTCGGCAAATTCCTTTTGCTCGACTCTCACCTTGTTTATGAATTTGACAATGGTGAAGAGAACGAGCGCGATCAGAAAGAAGTTGATGACCGCGTTGATGAATGCGCCCCAGTCGATGTAGATGGACTGCGCAAGGTCGATCTCCTGACCGATGACATTTCCCGCTTCATCAAGCACATCGGCGTACACGGGTTTAAGATAGGTATATATCTCATGGAGCGAATCGGCGTCAAAGAGCGTGGCCAGAAAGAAGTTGACTATCGGCTTTAAGATATTGTTGCTCATAGCGGTGACGATGGCGGTAAAGGCACTACCGACAATGACACCGACCGACATATCGACCACGTTGCCGCGGTTGATGAATTTTTTGAATTCGCCTATGTAGTTGTTCATCAGTATCCCTTGACTTCTTCAGCCTTCATAAGCTTGACGAGCGCACTTGTGCCGAGACGGCTTGCACCGAGATTTACGAATGCTTCGGCATCCTCAAAGGAGCGGATTCCGCCCGCAGCCTTGATCTTGAGGCCCTCGGGTACATTTGCGGCAAAGAGAGCGATATCTTCGCGTGTTGCTCCGCCCGTGGAGAAGCCGGTGGAGGTCTTGATGTAGTCCGCGCCTGCCGCGCCGACGATCTTGCACATCTTGATCTTTTCCTCATCGGTGAGGAGGCAGGTCTCGATGATTACCTTCAGGATCTTGTCACCGCAAGCCTTTTTGACCTCGCGGATGTCCTTTTCAACCAAGTCGAACTTGCCGTTTTTGATGTTGCAGATGTTTGCAACCATATCGATCTCGTTTGCTCCGTTTGCGATGGCGTCACGTGCCTCGGCGCATTTGACCGCCGTGGTGCTGTAGCCGAGAGGGAAGCCGATAACGGTGCAAAGGTTGAGCTTGCCCTCGGTGTAGTCGCGGGCGAAAGCAATGTATGATGCGGGAATGCAGACGGATGCGGTCTCATACTTGATGGCATCGTCGCAGATGACCTTGATCTGCTCCTCGGTCGCCGTGGGCGCGAGAAGAGTGTGGTCGGCGTATTTAAGAAGTTCCTGTTTCGTCATTTTTATGACCTCCGGATAATTATTGCATACATTATATCATACTTCTTGGCAAAAATCAAGATGATAATTGTTAAGATGCCAATGCTTAACCGACGGTTGTGTAAAACGAGGAAAAATGATCGTCACAGACGGAAAAATACCGATCTTCTAAACTGCGCGATGATTGACTTTTGGCACATTTTGTTATATAATTATGCTAACAAATTATCCACGGAGGTCAAAAATGGCAGGAATAGAGAATTTCGGAACGATAGTCCTTGAGGCGCGCCGCCGCGCAGGAATGACTCAGGAAGCGTTCGCAGGCAAGCTCGGCATCACTCCGCAGGCGGTTTCAAAATGGGAGAACGGACTCGGCTACCCCGATGTCACGCTTTTTCCCGAGATCGCGGAGGTGCTAGGTATACCGATCGAGAGCCTTTTCGGAGTAGAGAGCGATCAGGGCAAAGCGATGCCCTTCCCGCCGAAAAAGGACGGGCTGAATTACATATTTTCACACGGAGGCCGCGCCTGTTATTCCTCCAAATCCCCCGAGCGGATAGATAAGGACAAGCCGATCGTCTATTTCACCGACGGAAGCCGTGCCGATTGTGAGCACGGTAGCGCTGTTAATCTCGGCACGGGTGAGATAAGATTTTACGAAGCCGAGGAAGCCGACGAGGTTTATGTTGGCGGCAAGACCGAGATTGCTCTTGACCTGGCCGACTTTTCATCGGTTACCGCAAGGCTTTCGATGTTTTGCGAGTTTTGCATAAAGCATTCCGAGAACGGAAAGGGCAGGCTCGAGGCGAGCGGCAATCCGAGATTTGTTTCAAGATTGAACGC
Organism: Clostridia bacterium; assembly: GCA_017415485.1. Taxonomy (GTDB): domain Bacteria; phylum Bacillota; class Clostridia; order Oscillospirales; family CAG-272; genus CAG-390. The sequence goes on along the minus strand of JAFQGP010000010.1, from coordinate 32,338 downwards.
GGCGGTAGTAGGCGATACGCTTGAAATTTCGTTCAAGAAGTCCGATTCCGAAAGCGGCAGCCGTTCGAGAAATTCGCTTACCGTTTATCTTCCCGCAGAGAGGGGAAGTGTGTTTAAGATTTCTGTCGGCGGATCGGCAAATTGCAAAATAGAGCCGGGCTGCGGTATTCTCGAAATTTCGATTTCGGGAAGCGGCAACGTCACTGCATCCGACTGCAACCGAATGGATTGCAGGATAATGGGCAGCGGCTCCGTCAAAGTAGGAGAGGTGGCATTCGGGTCCAATATTTCAATCAGCGGTTCGGGCGACATTCAAGCGGATCTGCTTTGTGCTCCTCTGATAAATATTGCGGGCAGCGGAAGTGTTCGTGCAAGTGAGGTAAAGGGTGACGAGATGAACGTCGGCATCGCCGGTTCGGGCGACGTTGAATGCGGCGGCGAAGTCGATACGCTGAAGCTCAAAGTGAACGGCTCGGGCGAATTCGATGCCCCGAAGCTCACAGTCGGCGAGGCGCATATTACGGTAGCGGGCAACGGCGATATAGTTATCGGAAGGATCAAACGCGCGTCGTATGAAACGCTTGGCAAGAATACGACACTCAAAGTCCTCGCGAGAGGGTAATAGTTGAGGTAATAGGTAAAAAGTAAGGAAAATTGAATTATATATACAAGCACCGTGCGGTGAAAATACGCACGGTGTTTTGTTATGTTGGGAAGAAAAATTGATTCACAAGCACATTTCACTCAAAAAATGTGCAAATAGTGAGAATATTCGCTCAAAAAATGTGCAAAATTCAAATAAATACGCTCAAAAAATGTGAAGAGGGAGTTGACAATTCGCTCTGAAAGATGTATAATAAAAGCATATTGATAGTTAGTAGCGGAGGTAGCAATGTATTTAAAGAGAAAGATAGATGATTATCTGTCCGGATGGAAATCGGATCTCGATAGAAAACCCTTGATTGTAAAGGGGTGCCGACAGATCGGAAAAACGGAGTCGGTTTTGCATTTTGCGCAACAGAACTATGAAAGCGTTGTAGAGATAAATTTTGTCAGGGATGAGAAGTATAAAAAAATCATAGTTGACGGTTACGATGTTGACAGCATTATAAAGAATATTTCAAGAATCGATCCGAGTAAACGGTTTATTCCGGGAAAGACATTGATGTTTTTTGATGAGATCACCGAATTCCCCGAAATTACAACTGCGTTGAAATTTTTCAAGATCGACGGTCGTTTTGATGTGATCTGTTCGGGTTCTATGCTGGGAGTCAATTACAGAAGGATCGAAAGCAACAGCGTCGGATACAAAACAGATTATACTATGTATTCCATGGATTTTGAAGAGTTTCTGTGGGCGAAGGGATACGGCGAAGAAACGGTTCTTGATATGCTTGATCATATGAAAGAGATGCGACCTTTCAATGAGTTGGAGATGGACATATATCATTCTCTGTTCCTTGATTATTCAATACTCGGCGGTATGCCCGCAGTTGTAAGAGATTATATATCAAAGGGCACTTTCGAGGGATCTTTGGATACGCAGAAGCAGCTTATTTCGGATTACAAAGAAGATATTCGCAAATATGCAGAAGGACTGGATCAAGCACGTATCATTAACGTTTTTAACAGCATTGCTCCCCAACTCGCAAAAGAAAACAAAAAGTTTCAGCTTTCACGTGTAGCTTCCGGCGCACGTTTCCGCGATTACAGGGGGTGTGCCGAATGGCTTTCTGATGCGGGTATCGTTAATGAATGCTATTGTCTTGATTTCCCTGAATTGCCTCTCAACGGCAATTGCGATCCCGATAAATTTAAACTCTATTTCTCCGACACGGGATTGCTTGTTTCTTTGCTTGATGAAGAAGCGGGAGAAGACCTTCGTGCAAACAAAAATTTAGGTGTCTACAAGGGTGCACTTTTTGAGAATATTGTGGGTGAAGCATTGACCAAACAGGGATATAACCTGTATTACTTTAAACGCGAAGATTCAACGCTTGAAGAAGATTTTTTTATCAGAAGCAAAGATTCTTTGATCCCAATTGAAGTAAAAGCAAAAAGCGGAAGGACAAAATCATTGCGCACGCTGATAGATTCCGACAAATATGCAGATGTTAAGTACGGATTCAAATTTTCAAGAAATAACATAGGCTACGGAGAAAAGATATTTACTTTCCCGTATTTTTGCGCCTTTTTGTTGAAACGCTTTGTAAAAGAATTTTCTGCGGATAAATTTTTGAAAAGCAATGAGGGTTAATCATAATATTTTCAAAAATACATCATCCTCACGACACAGATTAATGGTATTCTATATATTGGTATAATTTACAAGGAGGTTACGAATTTTGATCAAGGTCAGAAATCTAACTAAAAAGTACGGCAATCACCTTGCTGTTAACAATATATCTTTCGATATCAAGCCCGGAAAGATATACGGTCTGCTTGGCCCCAACGGTGCGGGCAAATCGACCACTATGAACATACTCACGGGCTGTCTTGCTGCCACCTCGGGCGAGGTCAAAGTTGACGGTCACGATATTTTCGATGAGCCACTCGAGGCAAAGCGCCACATCGGCTATCTCCCCGAGCAGCCTCCCGTTTACGGCGAGATGACTCCCCGCGAATACCTGATGTTCGTTGCCGAGGCAAAGGGCGTGCCGTTTGAAAAGAGCCTTCGCCACGTCAAGGAAGTTATGCAGCTTACGCAGATCTACGACGTGCGAAACCGCCTTATCCGCAATCTCTCGAAGGGTTACCGCCAGCGCGTCGGTATCGCACAGGCGATGATCGGCGAGCCCGACGTTATCATCCTCGACGAGCCCACGGTAGGTCTTGACCCCGCGCAGATCATTGAGATCAGAAATCTCATCCGCAAGCTCGGCAGACTAAAGACTGTTATAATCTCGAGCCACATCCTTGCCGAGATCAGCGCGGTCTGCGACCACGTTATCATTATCTCGCACGGAAACATCGTTGCAAACGATACTCTTGAAAATCTCGAGGCAAGCGCAAGCCGCAATAATGCCCTCACCCTCAAGATCAAGGGCGACAAGGCAAGAGCTGAGAAGCTGATCTCTTCAGTTCCCGGTGTTGCATCCGCCGAGTATTCCGAAAACGGCGGCGTTGTCAGCGCGTTGGTTATCGCAGAAGAGGGCGCGGATATCCGCGAGGCTGTCTTCAATGCCTTTGCGTCTGCAAAAATGCCCCTTCTTGATATGCACACGAACGAGACTACCCTTGAGGACATCTTCCTTGGACTTGCTTACGGCTCCGACGAGCGCAACGCATATATTGCCGAGCCCGAAGAGGAAGAAGAGGAGATCGGCGAAGAAAAGCCGAAGGCAAAGGAAGAGGACGACTACAAGCCTCTCTTCAGCGCTTCCGATGACGAGGAGGATGACGAATAATGATTGCTATTTTCAAACGTGAATTCAGATCCTATTTTATCAATATGTCGGGCTATGTCTTTATCGGCGTGCTTTGGCTCTTTTCGGGAATCTTTGCGACAGCACTCAACCTTATCGGTCAGTATGCGGCGTATGAATATGCGCTGAGCAATCTTGTCACCGTGCTGATGCTCATCGTTCCCATTCTCACAATGCGCTCGATGTCGGAGGACAGACGCGCAAAGACAGATATGCTCCTTTATTCGCTTCCCGTAAGCTCGACCGAGGTCGTTCTCGGTAAATATTTCGCAATGCTTGCCGTTTGGGGCGTGGCGTGCCTTGGTATGGGCGCAACTCCCGTCATTCTCGGTATGTTTGGTGAAGTCAATTTCGCATCCGCTTACGGCGCGCTTCTCGGATTCTTCCTTCTCGGCGCGGCGCTCATCGCAGTCTGCACGTTCGTTTCCTCGCTGACGGAGAACCAGCTCATCGCGGCTATTCTCGGTATCGCTTCCTCACTCGGACTCTACCTTCTCGGCTCGCTCGTCGGTATGATCCCCGCTTCGGCGATCGCTTCCCTGATCGGTTTTGCGGTACTTGCCGTTATTTTGACCGCGATAGTATATCTTCTCACGAGAAACTACGTTATCACCTCGATCGTCGGATGCGTGACCGTGATCCCGCTTGCGGTTGCTTACATCATCAATTCCGAGGCATTTGCATCGCTCTTTCCGAAGACGCTTGAATACCTTGCTCTCTTTGACAGATTCTATAGCTTCCTCGGCGGCATTTTTGACGTCGGAGCGATCGTGTATTATATTTCCTTTGCAATTTTCTTCATTTTCCTGACGGTGCAGTCCTTCGACAAGCGCCGTTGGAGCTGATACGGAGGTGCTGTTATGAATAAGAATACAAATAAAAAGCCCCTCTTTGACAGACGCGGAAAGAGCGGCACCTATGCGGTTATAATGTCGCTTATCCTTCTTGCCGTGCTCATTATCGTCAATATGATCGTCGGCTCGCTTCCCTCGAAGCTGACCATGATCGACACAAGCGGCACGGGCAAATTCGATATCTCGGGCACAAGCCAGAGCTTCATTTCGGGCATCAAGGAAAAGGTAACTGTTTACTATATCTGCACCGACGGATATGAGGATACCGACCTTGAGACCTTTGTTGAAAGATACACCTCGATGAATCCTAATTTCACTGTCAAGAGAGTCGATCCCGCGCGCGATCCCTCTTTCCTCGAGCAGTATCAGACTGAGTCGCTGAACGAAAACAGCCTTATCATCGAAAGCGAAAAGAGATTCAAGGTCATTGATTACTATGATTTCATCCTTTTCTACAACGCCGAGCTCAATTATTCGATGCCTTATGACGAGTACGCAAGCTACGGCGCGATGTACGAGTCCTATTATGGCTATACCTTCACACCCGTTCAGTATTTTGACAGCGTTCTCACTCTCGGAGTTGAGTACGTCACCGCCGAGTCTATCCCCTCGATGTATCTTCTGAGCGGTCACGGCGAGGCTGAATTCCCCGAGATCGTGTCGAAGAATCTTGAGGCTTACGGTATGAAATATGACGTTATCAACGTCGCTCTCGGTGAGCCGATCCCCGAGGATTGCACCTGCCTTGTAGTCAATAATCCCACGTCGGATCTCACTTCGGTCGAGGCTGCAACCGTTTCGAACTATCTTGCAAACGGCGGAAATCTGCTTCTCATCACCTCCGCAGGCGCGGATTCCTTCAAGAATCTTGGCTCTCTCGCATCGGAATTCGGACTTTCCGCTGAGGCTGGAACCGTCAACGAGGGCGATGCGAATGCCCACTACCCCGATGTCCCCGGATATATCTATCCCACAGTTTCCTCCGCTCACGAATCGGTTTCCTTCATAGCTCAGCAGGGCTATCCCGTGCTCGTTGCAAACACCCACGCGATCCTCTCTGCAGAGACAAAGGGCGTGACCGTAACTCCTCTCTTTACCACCTCGGACAAAGCGTATTCCGTAGTTTCGGGCGCGAAGGGCGAGGCTTCCACAAAGAATCTTGCTGTCGTTGCCGAAAAGAGCGAGGGGGGCAAGCTGCTTTGGATCGCTTCGGGCGAGCTTCTCAATGAGAATCTCATAAGCCGCACCAACGGCGGAAACTTCTATGCTTTCTATACCGCAAGCGCATGGCTGACGGGTAATTATACCTCGTCGCTGCCTGAGATCCCCGGCATTGAGCTTTCCGAGCCCACCATCACCACCACCGCGATCGACGCGAACATCTGGGGAAGCATTCTCATCTTCATCATTCCCGGCGCGGTCCTTGGCGGAGGAGTCGCATATTGGCTCTGGCGCCGCCGCAGATAATCAGAAAAAATGAAAAAGTTAAAATCAATCATAATTATGTTGCTCGTTCTCGTTCTGCTCGTTATCGTCTATCTTGTGGCGAGCCCGATGTGGAGCGAGGACACCCCCGAGGATACCTCGGGCGAGGAAACTTTTGCCGTTGCAACGATAGACCACACCCTGCTTGTCGGGCTTGAACTGACTCACGGAGAAGGCTCCTTGAGCTTTGCCCTCAACGACAAGGCAACCGAATGGGATTGGAACGAGAACGGCGAGGTACCGCTTGACAATATGGCTTTTGCGACCGTCGTTACTGCGCTCAATGACGCAAGATCCAAGTATAAGCTCGAAGGCGTCACCGCAGAAGAGCTTGCCGAATACGGACTTGACGAGCCCTCAATGAAGGTGAAGTTCAGCTTCTCGGATTCGTCTTCAAAGGAATATTTCTTCGGAAAGCTCAACTCCTTCAACAATCTTTATTATATTTCCGAAGCCTCCGCGCCGACCACGGTCTATATGGTCGATGCCGCGGTGAAGGACTCGCTCGAGCTTGAGATCTACGATTTCGTTCTCGAGGAGACCCCGCCTGCGATCACAGAAGCAAAGATAAACAGGGTGGAATATTATCCCCAACTCGATGAGTTTTACACCATTTTCAGCTATCATCCTTCGGGCAAAGCAAGCGAATACACCGACAGATACGAATGGTACTACAACATAGATCATAAGAATATTTCTTCTTCGTCGGTTATTGCACCCGGATATCCTGTCGACAGTGACGTCGCGGATACTCTTGCTTCGCTCGTCACGGGGCTTTCGTTTGATGAATGCGTCGGACTCGACTATTCCGACGGCAACTACGGTTTCTCGGATACCCATAAGATCGTTATTTCTTATAATGCCACAGAGGGCGAGACCGACGTGCTTCAGAAGCAGGAATACGTCATTTATCTCGGCTCGCAGACCGAAGACGGCAAGATCTATGCTCACACCGCAGATTCAAAACTCGTTTATCTCCTCGGCTCGTCCGATGAATGGATATCTCTTCTTTCATCAACACGCGCTCAACTTCTGCCCGACGAAGTATGGCTGCCGAACTATGAATTCGTTGATTCGATGACGTTTACCTCGGGTGCGGATACCGTTACCGTCAACGTCAAGACCACAGATGGCAATACCTCGTTCACTTCGTCTGCAAGCAACGATGCTGAGGCAATCTCGGCGCTTGTCAAAGCACTTGAAAACCTCACCGCAAAGTCGAACGTTGAGTATTTCTCCGATGATTCCTCTTTGGTCGAACCCGCGGAAATGTTTGCGGTAGAGATCGCATTCAACGCGGGGGCAGCGCCGAAGCTTGATATGATCATCGAAAGGTACAGTCAGAATTATTGTATTGTAAATTTCAACGGCAGAGCCGATCAGCTCGTTACTCTCAAGGACGCGCAGGCGATAGTCGATATGATCGCATCGCTCGGCAAGAAGGTGGCTTGATATGAACGTGGCTTTCTTCCTGACTCCCAAAAGTCAGACTGCATTTCTTGAGACCGACGATACCTTCCGCCAAGGACTTGAAAAGATGCGCTATCACGGCTACACCGCTATCCCCGTGCTAGATAAGCAGGGAAGATACGTCGGTACGCTCAGCGAGGGCGATTTCCTTTGGCATATCGTTGACATCGGCGGCGCGAGCATAGAGGACTGTGAGGAGCTTCGTATTGTCGATATACTCAAGCCCGACCGTAATCCGCCGCTGAAGATCACTGCACAGGCAAGCGAGATCGTTGATCAGCTTATGTCGCGCAACTTCCTCCCCGTCACCGACGACAGCGGTGCCTTCATCGGCATCGTTACAAGACAAAAGCTTCTTGCTTTTTACAAAAATAAACAATAAAAAAAGATCAAACGCCGTTCCAAATTCGGGACGGCGTTTTTTGGTGTAAAATTCGGAATAATTTGTGGATTTTTATAATATAATAAATTCAAGAGGGTTGACTTTGCAGTGTATGATGTAGTATAATATTATTATACATAATAAATATTACAAAATATGGACGAAAAAACGGAAGGGGAAGTATTATGGCGGGCGAGCTTGCGGCTTATTTTTTCCATCAGGGAACGAATTACAAGGCTTATGAATATTTCGGCCCGCATACAGAGGGCGATCGGATGTCATTCCGCGTATGGGCTCCAAACGCCGCCGAGGTCTTCCTTTGCGGAGATTTTGACTGTTGGGGTGCGGGTATTCCGATGTCACGCATCACCGAAGGCGGTATATGGGAGGTATTTACCGATGTATTTCCCCGCGGTATGCGGTATAAATTCCGCATTCGCACATCTGACGGAAGGGAGCTGATGAAAGCGGACCCTTACGCTCCGTATGCCGAATGCCCGCCCGAGACCGCATCGGTCATAGATCACAGCGCCTTTGCATATGAATGGAATGACAGCGGTTGGATGTCCTTCCGTCCTCATGCCAGAAAATATGACAGGCCTATAAACGTCTACGAGGTCCATCTCGGCTCTTGGAAGCGCCACGATGATAATTCCTACTGTTCATATGCAGAGCTTGCGGACGAGCTGATACCCTACGCAAAGCAGATGGGATATACTCACATTGAGCTTATGCCGATAGCGGAGCATCCCTTTGACGGCTCATGGGGATATCAGGTAACGGGCTATTATGCCCCCACATCGCGCTACGGCACGCCGGGGGAATTCTGTGCATTTGTTGATGCCGCGCATCAAGCCGGCATTGGTATAATTCTCGACTGGGTCCCCGCACATTTCCCGAAGGATGCGCACGGGCTTTACGAATTTGACGGACAACCTCTTTATGAGTATCAGGGATACGATCGCATCGAGCACGCAGGCTGGGGAACAAGACGCTTTGACGTCGGTCGCCCCGAGGTGCAATCCTTCCTTGTTTCCAATGCGACCTATTGGGCAGAGGTCTTCCACGTTGACGGCTTGCGCGTCGATGCGGTTGCCTCTATGCTCTATCTTGATTATGACAGACGCCCTGACGAGTGGATCCCGAACGTCTACGGCGATAACCGCTGTCTTGAAGCGATCGCGTTTTTCAAGAAGCTGAACGCGCATCTTGCTGGCGCTTATCCCGCGCTTATGATGATAGCGGAGGAGTCGGCGGCGCAGATCGATATCACGGGCGAGGGAGAGAATGCTCTCGGTTTCACCTACAAGTGGAATATGGGTTGGATGAATGACAACCTTTCCTATGCCGAGACAGAGCCCATCTTTCGTAAGTATCACCACGATAAGCTCACCTTCTCGCTCCTTTATTCCTTCGGCGAGAAGTATATGCTCCCGATCTCACACGACGAGGTCGTTCACGGCAAAAAATCCTATCTCGACCGCCACCCCGGCGACTATTGGAACAAGTTCGCGGGCGCGCGCGGAGGCCTTTGCTGGATGATGATGCATCCGGGCAAAAAACTGCTCTTTATGGGCACCGAATATGCCCCCTTCCGTGAGTGGGCTTATGAGGAGAGCCTTGAATGGTTTATGCTTGATTATGAGATGCACGCAAAGTTTCAGCGTTTCACCTCCGATCTCAATCACCTTTATCTCGCTTCACCCGAGCTTTGGAAGCGTGATCTCGGCTGGGACGGCTTTGAGTGGATCGATGCCGATAATGCAGATCAGAATATCATAGTTCTTTGCCGATCGGACGGAAAAGGAAGACTGCTTGCAGTCATCAATTTCAGCCCCGTTTATTTCCCCGAATACCGTATCGGAGTACCCGTCCCCGGCGAATGGCGCGAGGTATTTTCCTCCGACAGACTCGAATACGGAGGCGGTGGAGTCGTTCACGAAGGCGTTCTGAGAAGCGAAGAGATGCCGATGCACGGCAGGGAAGAGTCGCTTTCGATCAGGATCGCACCCCACGCAGCTCATATTTTTAAACTCGAAAAAGAGATCAAACGCGAAGTACCCAATTCGACTTGCGAAGTCGCTAATATAAATCCCAAAGGGAGGAACAAAAAGCAATGTTCAAGAAAAAAGAATGTGTAGCCATGCTCCTTGCGGGCGGACAGGGTAGCCGTCTTTACGCGCTCACCACCCGCCTTGCAAAACCCGCGGTTTCCTTCGGTGGAAAGTACCGCATCATCGATTTTACCCTTTCAAACTGCGTAAACTCGGGTATTGATACCGTCGGTGTGCTTACGCAGTATCAACCCCTTCTTCTCAACGATTACATCGGCAACGGTCTGCCCTGGGACCTTGACCGTACCTACGGAGGCGTAAAGATCCTGCCTCCCTATCAGGGCAAGGAAAAGGCGGACTGGTATAAGGGCACCGCAAATGCTATTTACCAGAATCTGCAGTTCATCGATCAGTATGATCCCGATTACGTTCTCATTCTCTCGGGCGACCATATCTACAAGATGGACTATGCCGCAATGCTCGCGTTCCACAAGAGACGCGGCGCGGACTGCACCATCGCCTGCATCGACGTGCCTCTTGAGGAAGCAAGCCGATTCGGCATTATGAGCGCATACGAGGACGGCAAGATCTGGAAGTTCTCGGAAAAGCCGAAGAATCCCGACTCCACCCGCGCTTCGATGGGTATCTATATCTTCAACAAGAAGAAACTCGCCGAGTATCTTATCGCCGACGAGGCGGACGAGAACTCGAGCAATGACTTCGGTAAGAACATCATTCCGAGTATGCTTGCCGCAGGCGAGAAGATGTATGCCTATTCCTTCGAGGGCTATTGGAAGGACGTCGGAACCATTTCTTCTCTTTGGGAAGCGAATATGGATATGCTCGGCGGCGACCCTGTGCTCAAGCTCAACGATGAAAAGTGGCGCATCTATGCTCGTCATTTCGCTCGTGCACCTCAGTATGTCGGCGAAAAGGGCGTTGTTGACAATTCGAGCATCACCGAGGGCTGCAAGATCTACGGCACAGTCCGCGGCTCGGTTCTCGGCCCCGGCGTAACCGTTTGTGAGGGAGCGACGGTCATCGACTCGGTAATTATGGAAGACGTGACCATCGGCGAGGGCGCAACCGTTGAATATTCCATCATCGATGCACGCGTTCAGATCGGCAAGGGTGCCAAGATCGGCGGACCCAAGGGCGGCGAGATCGCCGTTATCGGCGCCGATATAACCGTAGAAAACGGCTCGGTGATCGAGCCCGGCGCTATGGTCAATCCCGAATAATTGAATAGGAGGAATTAATTATGACAGCAGCAGGACTTATTTTTTCGAACATACACGATGAATGTTTGCCCGAGCTTACCCGTCTGCGCACAATGGCGAGCGTGCCATTCGGCGGCAGATACAGACTGATCGATTTCCCTCTTTCCAATATGGTAAATTCGGGGATTTCGAAGGTCGGAATCATCACTCACTATAACTATCAGTCGCTCCTCGACCATATCGGAACGGGCAAGGACTGGGATCTGGCTCGCCGCTCGGGTGGTATCAAGATCCTTCCTCCTTTCATCACCGCGTATGATGCAAAGGCGACAAATTCGCTCTATAACACCCGTCTTGAGGCGCTTCTCGGCGTTACCAACTTCATTTCGAGATGCACCGAGGACGTTCTCGTGCTTTCCGACTGCGACACTATCTGCAATATCGATCTCTCGAAGGTCCTTGCGCGCCACGAGGAGACAGGCGCGGATATTACCGTTGTCACCAAGAGAGTTTCGGGTGGCAACTATAACGCAGAGCGCCATTCCGTTCTCGTCCTCGACGAAAACGACAAGATCATCGACGCGGCTGAATACAGCTCGGATATCAAGGGTGCGTTCAACGTCAGCACCAATATTATGGTCATCACCCGCCGTTATCTTATCACCGTTCTCAACGACGCGGCTGCTCACGGCTATACAAGCTTCTTCCGCGATATCATCGCAAAGAACGTCGGCAAGGCTGATTTCCGCGCATACCGCTTCGACGGCTTCTATTCGCTCATAAACAATCTCCCCGGCTACTTCGAGACTTCCATGAAGCTTCTTGATTCCGAGGTAAGAGAAGAGCTCTTTGAGATCGCAGAAAGACCCGTGTTTACAAAGGTTCGTAACTCGGCACCCACCTCTTACAGCGAGGGTGCAAAGGTCTCGAATTCGATCGTTGCAGACGGCTGCGTGATCGAGGGCGAGGTTGAAAATTGCGTGGTATTCAGAGGCGTTAAGGTCGGAAAGGGAACAGTCGTCCGCAACTCGATCCTTCTTCAGGACACCTACGTTGGCGAGAACGTAAACCTCAACTGCGTTATCACCGATAAGAACACCGTCATCCGCGACGGACGCAATCTTTCGGGACACGAGTCGATGCCCTTCTACATCGGCAAGGGTGTTATGGTATAACGGCGCGAATACTTCAACAGTATTAACCAATAGTTTTGGTTATTCGCGCCACGAATCGACTAAAAATGGGACCCAACCCATTTTTGCGCAAGCGCCGTCGATTCTCAATATTAAAAATTTGGAGAATAAAATGAAAAAAAGTATTCTTTTCGTAGGCGCTGAGGTTATGCCTTTTGCGGCTACAGGTGGACTTGGCGACGTTCTCGGCTCGCTTCCCACGGCTCTTGCCGCAAAGGGAATCGACGTCAGAGTCGTTATGCCCCTTTATTCCGCCGTCGGCGAGAAATATCGCGCCGAAATGAAAAAAGAGGCTGAGTTTTCCGCGTATCTCGCGTGGCGTCAGCAGTATTGCGGCGTTTACAGCCTCGTGAAGGATAAAGTAACCTATTACTTTATTGACAATGAATATTATTTCGCCCGCGAGGGGCTTTACGGTCAGTTCGACGATGGCGAAAGATATGCATATTTCTGCACCGCAGTTCTCGAGATGCTGCCCCATATCGGATTTTTCCCCGATATTCTGCACGCTCACGACTGGCAGGCTGCACTCTCGGTCATCTATCTTCGTCAGAAGTATTCGCAGGATGAAAGATACGCAGGCATCCGCCGCGTATTCACCATCCACAATATCGAGTATCAGGGCAAGTATGATTTCTATATTCTCGGCGACGTTTTCGCGCTTTCGAATGAAGACCGCGACGTTGTTGAGTATGACGGTTGCATCAACCTGATGAAGGGCGCGATCGAGTGTGCCGAGGCTGTAACCACCGTCAGCCCGAGATATGCCGATGAAATTATGTCCCCCGAGTATTCGCACGGACTTTACCACATTCTCCGCGCGAATGCCGGAAAAGTTTCGGGTATTCTCAACGGTATTGATTACTCCTACTATAACCCCTGGACCGATCCCGTTATCGCAAAGCATTACAGCCCCAAGCGCCGCGGCGGTAAGGATGCTTGCCGCACCGCACTCCGCGCGGACCTCAATCTTGCGGATGAGAAGGGAACACCCGTCATCGCGCTCATCACCCGTCTTGCGTCCCACAAGGGACTTGATATCGTAGCCGAGGCTATGCGCGGTATCCTTGACGAAAGCGGAGCACAGCTTGTTGTTCTCGGTAAGGGCGAGGCAAAGTACGAGGAGTTTTTCAAGCAGCTTGAAGCAGAGTACCCCGAAAAGGTTCGCGCTCTCATCACCTATGACCGCGACCTCTCAAAGCGTATTTATGCCGCTGCCGACATCTTTATGATGCCCTCAAAGAGCGAGCCCTGCGGACTTTCGCAGATGATCGCTTCGCGCTACGGCGCAATTCCCGTTGTCCGTGAAACGGGAGGACTTGCCGATTCCATCCTGCCCTATTGGGAGGATAAGGAAGGCGAAATGCACGGAAACGGCTTTACCTTTGCGGGTTACACCGCGAGTGAGCTTTACGAGCGCACACTTGCCGCCGTTGCGCTTTGGAAGAATGGCGAAAAACGCAAAGCTTTTGTTGAAAAAATTATGACAGTAGATTTCTCCTGGGCGGCATCCGCAGATAAGTATATTGCACTTTACAATGATCTGCTGTGATATATAGGAGAGCATTACCGGAGGAAGTAGAAGTGAATTTTAACCCCAGCACACAGGAAGTCAAAGCAAATATCGAACAAAAATTATCCCGACTCTTCGGCACCACCGCCGCCGATGCTTCGAGGGAACAGATGTATAAAGCGGTCGCGTGGACGGTCAAGGACATCCTTGCCGAAAAGCGTTCCGAATTTAAGGCAAGAACAAACAAACAGGGCGGTAAGCGCGTATATTATATGTGCATGGAGTTTCTGCTTGGCAGATCTCTCAAGACAAATCTCTGCAACCTCGGTCTTTCGGACGAATACAAAAAGGCTCTGACCGATATGGGCTTCGCCCTTGACGATCTCTATGAGTGTGAGCCCGATGCAGGTCTCGGCAACGGTGGTCTCGGCAGACTCGCGGCGTGCTTTATGGACTCGTTGACCTCGCTCGATTACCCCGCAAGCGGTTTCTCGATCTGCTATGAATACGGTCTTTTCAAGCAGAAGATCATCGACGGTCTTCAGATCGAGCTCCCCGACGATTGGCTCCCCGGCGGCGAGGTTTGGCTCGTTCCGAGAACCGACCGTGTCTTCACCGTCCGTCTTGGCGGTAAGATCCGTGAGGAATGGAGAGAGAACAAGCTTGAGATCATTTATGAGAACACCGAGGACGTTGAAGCGGTTCCTTACGATATGATGATCTCGGGCGGCGACAGCGAAGCTGTCAACCGTCTGCGTCTTTGGAAGGCTCGCGACGTTCGCACCTTCAATATGGGACTCTTCACGCAGGGACAGTATACACGCGCGGTCGAGGAGTCGAGCTCCGCGGAGATCATTTCGAAGGTTCTCTATCCTTCGGATAACCACACCGAGGGCAAGCTCCTCCGTCTGACACAGCAGTATTTCCTCTGCTCGGCGTCTATTCAGAGCATTATCCGCGATCATATGGCAGTTTACGGCAGACTCGATAATCTCGCCGATAAGGTTGCCATCCACATCAACGATACCCATCCCGCGCTCTGTGTGCCCGAACTTATGAGAATACTCATCGACGATTATTGCTTCTCCTGGGAGCAGGCTTGGGATATCACCACACGCACTATGTCCTATACCAACCACACGGTAATGCCCGAGGCGCTTGAAACTTGGAACGAGAGCCTCTTCAGCTTCCGCCTGCCCCGTATCCACATGATCATCAAGGAGATCAACGAGCGTTTCTGCCGCGCCGCTTGGGATCGTTTCCCCGGTAACTGGCAGAAGATCACAAATATGAGCATCCTTTGCAACGGATCTGTCAGAATGGCAAATCTTGCGGTTGTAGGCTCGCATCATATCAACGGTGTATCGAAGCTCCATTCGCAGATCCTTGTTGATACAATTTTCAAGGATTTCTATCAGATGTACCCCGAGCGCTTTACCAACGTAACAAATGGTATCGCGCATCGCCGTTGGATGTGCTATTCCTCTCCCGGACTCGCATCTCTCCTTGACGAGACCATCGGCACGGGCTACCGCAAGAATCCCGTTGAGCTTGCTAACCTTATGAAGTACGAGAACGACACAGCCGTTCTTGACAGACTTCGCGGCATCAAGCACGAAAACAAGATCGCGTTCTCGAAATTCGTGGAGAATCGCACAGGCAAGGCGCTCGATACTCATTCCGTATTCGACGTTCAGATCAAGCGTCTGCACGAATATAAGCGTCAGCTTCTCAACGTGCTCAACATCATCGGCAACTATCTCGATATCTGCGATAACCCCAATGCAGATTTCTATCCGAGAACCTATATCTTCGGTGCAAAGGCTGCTCCCGGTTATCAGATGGCAAAGCGAATCATCCAGCTCATCTGCAAGCTCGGTGAGGAGATCGAGCGCGATCCCCGAGTCAATCAGAAGCTCCGCGTTCTCTTCCTTGAGGACTATAACGTAAGCGCGGCAGAATGCCTTATTCCCGCCGCCGAGATCAGCCAGCAGATCTCGCTTGCAGGTAAAGAGGCGAGCGGTACGGGCTGTATGAAGCTTATGCTTAACGGCGCGCTTACCATTGGTACCCTCGATGGCGCGAACGTTGAAATGGCTGCCGCTGTCGGCAATGAGAATATCTATATCTTCGGTCTGACAGCAAGCGAGGTCGACGACCTTTGGCTCGCGGGCTACAATTCGGCTCTCTTCTATGCAAGAAACGATAAGCTCCGCCGCATCGTTGACCGCCTGAACGCAGGCTTTGCGGGCGAATCCTTCGCTGATATCGCATCCTACCTGCTTGCAGGTCACGGAGTTGCAGACCCCTATATGTGCCTTGCAGACTTTGATTCCTACCGTCTGTCGCACGAGCAGATGTACCGTGACTACCTGAACCGCGAGGATTGGACTCGCCGTTCACTCATCAATATAGCAAAGGGCGGCTTCTTCGCCGCAGACCGCGCGGTAAGAGATTACGCAGAGAATATCTGGCATATCAATCCCGTGGTCAAGAAGTAAAATATGCTTGCAAAATTTATGCAAACCGCAAATGCTCCCGCTCCCCGCATCGAAAAACGGTGCGGGGGCGAGGACGTTTCCGCACTCGGCGCTTTCCCGAGGGGGAGCGTTATCGAAATAACGGCGCGTATACCGAGAAGCCTCGGTGTCACAAGCGCCGAGCTCTGCATTCGCAGAGATATTCTTGCCCCGAGCGATGAAGGAAAAGACGATTCGGTGCAAAGATTCGGTTTCGAGTTTATCTCGACCGATTACGTAAACGATGAATATAAGCTGAGCCTCGATACAGCCGCGCTTTGCGGTGGATCGGAGTCGGGGCTTTTTTACTATACATATATTTTCCGCAGAGGCAGGGAAGAGCTTGTCGCGAGCGCGAAGGATAACGTCGATTTTGAACTTGTAGCGAAGAATTGGAACGAATTCCGCCTGACCGTCTATCGCCCCGAATATCGCGTGCCCTCGTGGCTCGGCGGCGGGGTTATGTACCATATCTTCCTTGACAGATTTGCAAAAGGAGAGGGAAAGGTAAGCTACCGCGACGGCAGCATTCTTGATCCCAATTGGGAAAACGGCGTTCCGCAGTATGCCGAATACCGCGGTGCGGAGGTCAAGAACAACCACTTCTTTGGAGGCAATCTTTGGGGAATTATCGAAAAGCTTGATTATCTCGAATCCCTCGGCGTGAATATACTTTATCTCTCGCCGATCTTCGATGCCGTCAGCAATCATAAATACGACACCTCGGATTACTTGAAGATCGCGGATGAATTCGGCGGCGAGGAGGCTTTCGAGGCACTCGTCAAAGCCGCGCACGCAAGAGGAATGAAGATCATCCTCGACGGTGTTTTCAACCACACGGGAAGCGACAGCCGATATTTCGACGAATACGGCAGATACGGTTGCGCCGCACGCGATGAACGTTCGCCCTATCACGAATGGTATGATTTCCACGCCCCCGAAAAGGAGGGCGCGCCCGATTACACGGCTTGGTGGGGCATCAGAATCCTGCCGAGACTCAATACACACCTCGACTCCTGCCGCGAGTTTTTCACGGGCAAGGATGGGGTTGCTGAACACTATATGCGCGAGGGCATCGACGGCTGGCGTCTTGACGTTGCAGACGAGCTCCCCGACAGATTCCTTGAAGAACTTCGTGAGAGGATTCATTCGGTCAACCCCGAAAGCGTGCTTATCGGTGAGGTTTGGGAAAACGCGGCGGATAAGATCGCTTACGGCAAGCGCCGCTCATATTTCAGAGGCGCACAGCTCGACAGCGTTATGAATTATCCGACAAGAAAGGCACTTCTCGACTATGCCGAATTTGGCGACGCCTCCGCTCTCGCGGCGGCTCTGACGGATCTTTATTCTTCATATCCCCGCCCCGTTTCTGCGAGCCTTATGAATCTTATTGGCACGCACGACACCGAGCGCGTGCTGACGATTCTTGGGAACCCCGTCAAAGTGCGCGAGAATTCATACGCTTACAATGCGGTTCAGGAAAAGCTTCATCTGACCGCTGAGGAGCGCGCAAGAGGCACAAAGCTTCTGTGTATGATCTCCGCGCTTCAGTTCACCCTCTTCGGCTTCCCGTGCGTTTATTACGGTGACGAGGCGGGTATGGAGGGCATGAGCGATCCATTTTGCCGCTATCCCTTCCCGTGGCATAAGATCGACACGGAAATCAACGAGCATTACAAAAAGCTTGGCACACTTCGCCGAGGTGAGAAAATATTCGCCGGCGGTGAGTTTAAGATCACTCGTGCCGAGGGCGGATATTTTGAATTTATAAGATATAAAAAGGAAGAAAAAGGATATGTTCTTGTTGCCGTCAATATGGCGGACGAACCCATAAAAGTTTATGCCGCAGGCGGTGCAAACCTTTATACGGGCAAGAGAGTGGTTGGACATCCCTCTATCAGCAAGGGTGAGTTTATCATCGTCAAGATGAAAGGAGAGGTAAAATAATGGGATTCTGGGGTAAAGTGATCGGACATTGGACAAAGCCGAAGGACCCGAACAGCGTCCGCTTCCGCCGCGAGATGGCAGAGAGGATCGCGGGTCAGTACATCAAATACGTAACCGAGCGCATCAATAACGTTGACGAGGTCATCGGACGCAAGGGCAGCCTTGCCATCCGCGAGGACGAATTCATTGTTTTTGCATCCGCAGACATCCTCTTCCGCTGTAAGATCGACGAGCTACGAGCAAGCGAGCTGCTTTCCAAGGACGGAGTAGTTCTTATCGGTCCCGACCTCGAGCACGGCGGGGAAGAGAGGACTATAATTGCGTATTACGTATATTATAGGAAGTAAAATATTATGAAGATATATTTCGGAAAGCATGAGAGCGATTATTTTCTTGGAGATGCCTTATCTTGCGAAAATGCAAAGTGGGTGAATACCAAGTATAATTACGAGCGTGGATATAAGATTTCGTTATGTGTAACAGGCGCTATTTTTATTATATATGTTATATATGTGGCTTTCTTTTTGAAACAATTAAATTCCGCTATATTGATATTGACTATTACCTATCTTTTACTGCCGGTGCATGAACTTTGTCATGCTTTGTTTGCAGCGATATTCGGAAACGGAACTGAAGGCATATATTTTCGTCCACCGTATAAGGAGAATAGAATCACCAATCCGAGTGCGTATATATGTACGAATCCTGTGTTATGGAATAAGACCGAGAAAACGTTATCTATCTTGTTTCCTTTGATTTTGCTGTCGGTTTTGCCCTTGGTCCTTTCCGTTATATTTCGCAATTATGCGGTATGGCTCATTTATATAGCTTTGAATAATTTGACGATGTCGTTTCACGATATTAATGCTGCAATTTACATACTTAAATTCCCTAGAAACAGTCTATTCTTGAGACAAGTCAGGCTTTTGCCAAAAGATGCAAGCAAACCTACGCAGATACATTACATATACGTCCGTAATGAAAAGGGCGAGATAAAAGTGTTCCACGAGCATTACGAATACTTTGAAGGCAAATCAAAACGAATAGAACCGCCCGTGGAAACGGAAGATGCAATGTTTTGGAAAAATGATTTGTTAGAAAAATTGGGGATAGATTTTTGATTTTTTAATTACAAAAAATGAGCTAAGTCATTGTTTAGATGGCTTAGCTCATTTATTTTTTTGATTTTCGCTTCAGCGAAAATCTACCTTCATTCCGCCGCAGGCGGACTATCATTCACGCGTAGCGTGATCATCATTCCGCCAAGGCAGATCATCATTCACGCGAAGCGTGACTATCATTCGACGTAAGCCGACTTACTTAACGTCCGCCGAGAACAGATGAACCTTATCAATTCCTCTTGTCTCGTCAAAGATAACGGTAAGCTTCTTCGCCTTTACGCCGAGGGCGATCTTGCGCAGAGCGTTGTGGTTCTCGGTTTCAGCGAAGATCTCCTTGCCGTCGGCAAGAACGCGGAAGGACTTGACGAGGGTGTTCGCAACCTTTACGGGAACGAAATCCTTGCCCGTCATAAGCTTCTGCGCGAAGACACGCATCTTCTTGTTGGGAGAGATCGACTTGCGCGAGAAGTCGGGGTCGAAGTAAAGACGGAGCTCGCTCAGTTCCTTTTCCTCGCCAAAGTCAAACTCAAGCGCATCGCCGATATTGAGCGTTGCATAGTTGACATTCATATTTTCATCGGGACGCTCGATACCGTTCTGAAGGAGTGCAAGCTCGGATTCGGGGAGGTTGATTTTCGCCTGCTTTGTAAGCTCGGGGATCTCACGGACGGTTCCGGGGAGGTAGCAGCCCGCGTCGCGGAGCTTATCCTGGAGGGTCTTCATCTTGGTCTCGTAAACGCCGTGGGGAGTTACGCCCTCGTTTACGCAGATAGAAGCGGCGGTACCCATTGCCTGACCGATGAGGGCGCAGGTCGCCATAACTCTTGTGGAGCTCATTGCGGCGTGAGTCGCGCTGATGTTTCTGCCCGCAAAGAAGAGGTTGTCGACCTCGTGACCGTAAAGTACACGGTAGGGAATGCCGTAGGGCGAGGGAGCGGGGTAGAGCTTGGATGCGGGCGCGCCCGTCATATAGGAACGGAAGCCCGCGGGGTTGTGGTCGTCCATCGGCCAGCCGCCGAATGCAACGATGTCGTCAAACTTTCCGCCTGCCTCAACGTCATTCTCGGTGAGAACGTGTGCGCCGATATAGCGGCGGCTCTCTCTCTTGCCGGGAATGCAGCCGACCCACTCGAGAGTCCAGTTTTCTGCGTTGTGGTCGCCGTAGTTCTTGACGTGATCCCAGATGCCGTATGCGATCTTGAGAAGCTCGTCGCGCATTTCCTCGGCATCGTGAATGCTGTCGTATTCGCCGCCGAGCTCGAGCCACCAGAAGTTGGTCTCGCTTGTGCCGAGCTTGTGAGGACGTGCAAGGTACTTTACGTCCTGGACCTTAACGCCCGAAACGCCGGTGCTTGCGTCGATAAAGTTGCCGCTTGCGTCCTTGATAACGTTGAAGTCATCGTCGGTCTCGAATTTGTATGCCCACTCGGGAGCGGTGAAGGGCACGGGCTCATCGGTCTCGCGCGCCTGGATGAGGCAGGACATACCCATTGTCTTCTTGTCCGCAACTTCCTTGCCCATAGCCTCGCCGTATTCCGAAGCAGCCTCGCGGCCTACACGCCATTTTGCGCCCGAAATGGGAGCAAGGATAGAGTCGCCCGAGCAGTCTGCGAAGTAAGTAGCCTTAACGGTGTGCCAGGTGTAGGTAGTCATCTGCCAAGCGGTGACGGAGGTGATGTGAGATACGCCGTCCTTTTCGGTGCGGTCAGCGTCACAGCATGTGGTGTTGAGAAGCAGGGTGATGTTCTTTTCAGCCTTGACCTTTGCCCACATTACGTTATCGAAGGTGGTGGGGATGAGGGTGGGGTTGATGTAGATATTTTCTTCTTCAAGCTCGGAGATGATACCGGTCTCGCGGTTTTCAAGTCCGTGAGCACCGCGCACCCACATTCTGATCTCACTCGATGCGTTGCCGCCAAGCACGGGTCTGTCCTGGATAAGAACTACCTTGGTGCCCTCGCGAGCCGCAGCGATCGCCGCGCAAAGACCGGTAAGACCGCCGCCGATGATGCAGAGGTCAGCGGTGTGTTCAATATGGCGCATACCATTGGTTTTTACAGTAAGTTCACTCATTTTTTTGCCTCCAATTAGTCCATCACGATTGTGACTTTGGTATAAAATTCTTTTCTGTCGCGCATCATTTCAAGTGCTTCAACGCAACGCTCGAGGGGATAACGGTGTGTGATAAGAGCCTCGTAGTCGATAAGGTCGCCGTCAGCCATAGCCTTGGCGGTAGCCTCCCAGTCATTGATCTGGCTGTTGTAGGAGGAGTTCCAGGTTCCGCGCAGAGTGATCTCGCGGCGGAGGATCTGGGAATATACGCTCTGCGTGATGGTCATATCGCGCGCGGGGTTACCCATGAGGATAACGCGGCTGTGGGGCTTCATCGACTTGATGAGGTTGCAAAGAGCCTGGGGAGCGCCCGTGCCTTCGATGGCACAGTCAGCAAGACCGTCGCGCTCGGGATCGTAAGCCTCAAAGCCGAACTTCTTCGCGAATGCAAGCTTTTCCTCGCTGATGTCAACAACGCGGACAACTCCTGCGCCCGCTTTCTTTGCCCAAGCGGCGGCGATAAGACCGATGGGTCCCGCGCCCCAGATGACAACTGTGTCGCCGAGCTTGACCTCAAGTCGGCGAACTGCCGCACGTGCGACTGCACCCGGTTCAACGAGGGATGCACAAGCATAGGAAAGATCATCGGGAAGAAGAATGAGGTTGCGGATGTCTACGGCAAGATATTCTGCAAAAGCACCGTCGCGGCGCGAGCCGTAATAGTCATAATTTTCACAATTAGCAAATTCGCCAAGCTCGCAGGGCGTGCACTTGCGGCAGGGAAGGAGGGGGAATACAGCGGCGCGGCGACCGATGAGGGATTCATCATCAGCTTCAACGATCTCGCCGGCAAACTCGTGCCCGGGAATGGTGGGGAAGTGATATGTACCCTTTTCAAATACGCGGGGAATATCCGAGCCGCAAACGCCTGCCGCACGGATCTTGAGAAGAACTTCGCCCTCGCCTCTCTTCGGCATAGGCACATCCTCGTATCTGAAGTCGCCAACTGCGTGGAGCACGCAGGCCTTCATTGTTTCATTGCTCATTTTTATGTTCTCCTTAATCAGAATAATTTACGCTTTATTATTGCAACCGCAAACGAGAATGCGCTGCTTTACGGCTTCAACTACTGCCGCGCGTGCAGCGGTGCCGTACTTCTTGGGGTCATAGATCTTCTCGTCGGACGCAAGGTTCTCGCGAACTGCGGCGGTGTAAGCAACGCGGAGCTCGGTTGCAAAGTTGACCTTGCAGATGCCCTCTGCGATACAGCTCTTTACAGCCTCGGGCGAGAGACCCGATGCGCCGTGAAGAACGAGCGGGATGGAACAGTCGTTTTCTTCAAGCTTCTTGCGGATAGCAATGAGTCTGGGAACGTCAAGAACGGGGGTTCCGACATAGAAGCCATGTGCGGTTCCGATAGCTACTGCGAGGGAGGAAATGCCGGTGCGACGAACAAACTCTGCTGCCTTTTCGGGATCGGTGCCGTTGTCGGCGTCTGCCTCGTGGTCATCTTCCTTGCCTCCGACCTTGCCGAGCTCAGCCTCGGTGGGAATATCGAATCTATTTGCAATCTCGACAGCCTTTGCGGTCAGTTCAACGTTATTTTCAAAGTCTTCGCCCGAGCCGTCGAACATTACGGAAGTGTAGCCTGCGGAAGCGGCGGCCTCACAGAGCTCAAGGGAGGAGCCGTGGTCGAGGTGAACGGCAACCGGAACGGTAGCTTTCTCTGCAAGTGCCTTTGCGATAGCGGCAAAAACGGAGGGGGATGCATACTTGATCGTCGAGGGAGTCGTCTGAAGGATGACGGGTGCGCGGAGCTCTTCTGCCGCCGCGATGATGGCAAGAGCCATCTCCATGTTCTCGAAGTTGAATGCGCCAACGGCATAGCCGCCCTTCTGCGCGTCGAGAAGCATCTGTTTGGTGGTAACGTAGGACATTTCTTTTACCTCTTTATCTTTTGATTTTTACAAGTCTTTGAATACCCGATGCGAGGAGTTCGGCAAAAGCTTCGATATCCTCGCGGGTGTTGTCTTTGCACAAGCTCATTCGGATTGTGCAATCGGCATCCGATTCGGAAAGTCCGAAGGCGACGAGAGCAGAGCTTACGTGGCGGTTTTTGGCATTTGACGAGCAAGCTGAGCCGCTCGAAACGCACACACCGCCCGCCGAGAGCAGATTGAGCATCGTCTGGCTCTTGATTCGGGGAAGAGTGATGCTTAAAATATGCGGTGCGCGTACTTCGGGGAGATTTACGGTGGCTCCCGCCTCTGCAACCTTTTCGATCGCGTAGGTAGAAAGAGCGAGCAGGTGCTTGTAATTTGCGTCCATAGCGGGTTTCATAATTTCTGCCGCCTTTGCAAATCCGACTGCTCCCGCGAGATTTTCGGTGCCCGAGCGAAGACCCTCCTCCTGCCCTCCGCCGAAAATGACGGGGCAGAGGTAGCGCTTCTTTATGAGCTCGCGACGCAGAAAGAGTACTCCCGTGCCTGCGGGACCATGGATCTTATGCGCGCTTACGCTGAAAAAGTCGATGTTCTGCGCCTTCGGGAGCGGAATTCGCATAAATGCTTGCACCGCGTCGCAATGAATGAGTGCCGAGGGGCAAGCTTTCTTGATCGTCTCTGCGGCACGTCCGATGTCATAGATCGCGCCGGTTTCGTTGTTGACGAGCATAAAGGAGGCAAGGCAGACGCCTTTTTTGGCTTCCTTTTCGATAGCTTCAAGGTCGAGAGAACCGCTCTTGGTGGGGATGCTTACTATCTCGAATCCGCGTGAGGAAAGCACCTCTGCGGTATTGGAGATCGAAGCGTGCTCCGAATCGGTGATGAGAACTCTTCGCGAGTCGAGGTGGCGTCCCGTGTGTGCCGAGCCGAGGAGTGCAAGGTTGTTTGCCTCGCTTCCCGAGCCGCAAAAGACGGTCTGCCATTCGGTGCTTTTGAGCCCTGCCGATGAAAGCAGAGAAGCTCTTGCCGCTTCCAATCTTTTCTTTGCCGCCAGTCCCGCTGAGTGGAGAGATGACGGATTGCCGACGTTCTCCCAAACCTCGAGCATAGCGTCGCGCACCTCGGGCGCAAGCCGGGTCGTTGCGCTGTTGTCAAGATAGATCATAATTATTTGAAGGTAATGTAGGAAATGATGGAATTGACTTCCTCAAGGTGGGAGTCATAGTTTTCCGCAAGCGAGGTGTATGTGAAGATGTAGAAGAAATCATCCTTCATAGTGACCGCCTGCATATATTTGTAGGTCTGACCGCTGAGGGTGCATTCGTATTCAAACGTGATGGTTTCTCTGCCCGCGATGGTGATGGGGGCAACCTCTTCGGCAAGAGCATCGTCTGCGGTCTCATTCTCGATCACCTTGAAATCGGGAAGAACCGATCCGAGTTCTTCGATCGAGATAGCCTTGTATTCCGCAAGATCGTCCATCTCGCCGGGATCGATCACCATACAGGTGAAGGACACGTTCGAGTAGTCATCCGAGGAATAGTAAGCCGATGCGGTTCCGCTCGGTGTGTTGTCTACCCAGGACTTGGGAACGTAGAAGCAGAATGCTTCATTGTCGGTTGCCACGTTCTGATAGCCGTCGGGAGCTTCGCTTTCCGAGCAACCCGACAGGACGAGCATGAGGCAAGTGAGAATGCAGATGAGGAAACAGAGGGATCTTTTCATTTTTATCATTCCTTTTTGAAGTTTGCGACGGCATCTGCGGCTGTGAGAATGCCGATCTTGCCGCTTTCGTATGTGAGTCCGCCCTGGAAATAGACGGTGTAGGGTGGACGGATGGGACCGTCGGCGGAAAGCTCGACGGAAGAACCCTGAATGAATGCGCCCGCCGCCATAATGACGGGATCAGAATAGCCGGGCATATCCCAAGGCTCGGGCGTTACGAAGGAGTCAACGGGCGAGCCCGCCTGAATTCCGCGGCAGAAAGCGCAGAGAATGTCGGGGTCGTGCGTGATGACGGTCTGAATTATATCGTAACGGGTTTCATTCCAGGAGGGATAGGTGTCGTAACCCATCTTTTCAAAAATGTAAGCCGCGAGGTGTGCGGTTTTGATCGCTGCCGCAGTTGTGTGCGGAGCGTAGAACAGACCCTGATACATGGTCCTGTTCTGTCCGAGAGTCGCGCCGACCTCGCCGCCCGTGCCGACTGTGGTAAGGCGGTAAGAGGCAAGCTCAACTGCGCGCTCGCTGCCCGCGATATAACCGCCCGTCAACGCCATTCCGCCGCCGGGATTCTTGATAAGAGAACCGACAAGCATATCCGCGCGGGGCTCGTATTCTGCGGTGAATTCGCCGTAGCAGTTGTCAACGACAACGTAAACGCCGTCGCGGGTCGCGTGAACTGCATCGTAAACTGCGCTTATCTCGTCGGGCGAGAGAGTGCGGCGGTTGAGGTAGCCCTTGGAACGCTGAATGAAGACGACCTTTACGCTTTTGTCGGTC
This sequence comes from Clostridia bacterium, assembly GCA_017415485.1. Lineage (GTDB taxonomy): Bacteria > Bacillota > Clostridia > Oscillospirales > CAG-272 > CAG-390. Next base: position 6,658 of record JAFQGP010000010.1, on the reverse strand, counting down.
TTTACACGCTCGACAATGGCTTCAACGTCAAGTCCTCCCTCTGCGGTCATTTCGATCTGTGCGTAGTTTACGCCGAAATCCGCAAGCGAGCCGTCGCCCGTCTTGCCCGAAATGCCGATAACGCCGTCAAGGGTGTCGTAGGGCTTGCCCGCTACCGAAAGAAGGGTATCATTCGGACGGAGAAGACCGAAAAGCGCGGTCGAGAGGGCGTGGGTGCCGTTTACGAAATTGTGGCGGACAAGTGCCGCCTCGGTGCCGAAAACACGGCTCCAGACGCGGTCGAGGACCTCGCGCCCGCGGTCATCGTAGCCGTAGCCCGTGGTAGAGCCGAAGCAAGCGTCGCTGACGCGCTCCTCGCGGAAGGCGTCAAGCACGCGGCAGGTGCCGATATAGGAAACGCGGTCGATCTCGGCAAAAATATCCGACAGCGCTGCCTCCGCCTCACGGGCGAGGGCGAGTGTTTTATCAGAAAAAGTCATAGTGTACCTTTGTTATATGCAAAATTTATTGTAGAAGCGTTCAAGATGATCGCTTCCGTCGCTCGAAATGAATTCGACCGTGCCGATCTTTCGTGCCCATGAGTCGAGTGAAAGCTCGGAAAGCAGAGCTTTTGTGTGCCGTGCAGTGCCGTCCGAGCCGTCAAAAACGCGAACGTCCGCACCCGCGGCACGTGTGATCTCATCCTTCACAAGAGGATAATGAGTGCATCCGAGAACGATGCCGTCGAAGCCGTCAGCGCGATAGGGCGCGAATACCGAGGAGAGATATTCCTCGATCTCTTCCGATGTGCTGTCATTTTCGATCATAAAGGCAAGATCGTGGCAAGGAACGCCGATAAATTCGCAGCCATCGCGTGAATTGGCGCGCAGAAGAGCGGCAAAGCGGCTTTCGCTCACCGTAACGGGCGTGGCAAGTACCAGTACTCTTTTGCAACCCGCAACTCTTGCGGGTTTAACAGCGGGTTCGATGCCGATTATGGGCAGATTGGGATAAGCCGCACGAAGAGGCTCGATCGCAACTGCCGTTGCCGTGTTGCAGGCGACAACTATCGCCTTTGCACCGCGCGAAAGAAGGACGTCAACTATCCCCTTTGAGATCTCAAGGATCTCCCCGTGAGTTTTTGCACCGTAGGGGGCATTTGCGCGGTCGCCGTAATATATAAAGTCCTCGTTCGGGAGGAGTCGGCGGAGCTCACGAAGGAGCGAAAGTCCGCCGACGCCCGAATCGAAAACTCCGATTGGAGAGGAGTTCATCAGAGAGTGGGATCGAGTGCGAATGCTGTTGCGAGATCGGTGCAAGCGGCAACGTCGCGAAGGTCGATCATTTCAACGCCCGAGTGGATATAACGGCTGGGGATCGAAATGCATCCCGCGTAAGCGCCAACGCCTGCAGCCTGGAGCACGCTTGTATCGGTTCCGCCGTAAAGAAGGATCTCGTTCTGCGCGGTGATCTTCTGTTCCTTTGCAAGCTTCTGAAGCTTGGAAACGACCTCGCCCGAGCAGATCACGGAGCCGTCCTTGATCTTGATAGCCGCTCCGCCTCCGAGCTTGACTGCCATAGGCTTCGAGCCCTGAGCATCGCCGGTGCCGGTAACGTCAAATGCAAGCGCGATGTCGGGAGCGATCGAGAAGCCTGCGGGACGTGCGCCGCGGCATCCGACTTCTTCCTGCACCGAGAAGACGTAGTACATATCGTGAGGGCAATTCTCAGCAAGCTTCTTTGCGGTCTCGATCATAATAGCACAGCCGATGCGGTCGTCAATGGGACGGCCGACAGCGCGATTTGTGCCGAGCTTCGAGAGATTGTGAGCGAGCGAGAAGCAATCGCCGATCTTGACCTTGCGGGAGGCTTCCTTTGCGGAGGTCGCGCCGATGTCAACAACGCACTTGTCTGCAGCGAGATCGGATGCCTTTGTGCCAGCCTCGGGAACAAGAATACCCTTTTCACCATTTGCGAAAACAACGTGGCTGAATGCAGCGGCAACGAAATTGATGCCACCGATGGGAGCAAAGCGGATGAAGCCGTTGTCCTCAATATAGGTAACGATGAAGCCGATCTCGTCCATATGAGCGCAGTAAAGGAGCTTCTTGCGCTCGCCGTCGGGGAGATTGCCGTACTTTATAGCGATAAGGTTTCCGAGAGCGTCGGTATAGGTCTCATCAACGTAGGGAGATACTTCCTTTTCAAGGAGAGCCGCGATCTGTTTTTCATTGCCGGATACGCCGGGGCAGCATACAACTTTCTTAATAAGAGAATACATTTATATTTCCTCCGAGATCATCAGAATTGGTATAGCTGATTGAATAAGTCAGCAAATTATATTGAAATTCGTTTTTTCGGCGGCTTTGCCGACGAAAAAACACCTTTTAGACGAGCAAAGCGAGTCCGCGCGCCGAGGGGAGCTGACAAAATCTCTGATTTTGTCAAGCGGCGATAAGCGCGCGTTCCTCAATTGTAAAACGCAGTTTTACAATTGGTTGATCAGAATTGATAGGATGTGAGAATTGCGTAAACGTGGGATTTGATCGATTCAAAGTCCTTGATCGAAATTACGCAGGAAGCCGAGTGGAGATAGCGGGTGGGTGCCGAGATCGCAAGGCAGCGTGTGCCGTCGGCGGTCTTGTGGATGTGACCTGCATCGTTTCCGCCCGAAACGTAGCGCTTGATCTGCGCGGGGATTCCGTTTTCCTCGGCGATCTTCATTGCGCCGTCAACAAAATCGCGGTTGTAGATGGTGGAGCGGTCCATAAGGGAAACAACTCCGCCGTTACCGACCTCGCTGACTCTCGAGTTCTTGGGAACGTCGGGAAGGTCCGCGATCGCGGTGGTTTCAAGAACGATCGCGTAATCGGGTCTGAAGCGGTGAGCCGCTGCGGTTGCGCCCGAAATACCGATCTCTTCGCGCACGGTGAACGCGCAAACGAGGTCGAAGGGAAGTTCGATGCCCTCTTCCTTGATGCGGCGCAGAGTTTCGATCATAACAACGCATCCAAGACGGTCATCAAGAGCCTTGCACTTTGCATAGCCATCGTTTTCACCGAAGATGACGAATTCGCTGTCAAAGGTTCCGCTGTCGCCGCGCAAAAGAACGCTTTCGGCATCCTCTCTCGAGGTCGCGCCGATGTCAACGTACATATCGTTTGCCTTGGTCGCATTCTTGCGCTCCTCGGCGGACTGATGGTGGATCGCCTTCGAAGCGATAACGCCGCTGACGTCGCCTTCCTTGCCGCGGAAGGTGACTTTTCTGCCGCAGAGAACGCGGGAGTCAATGCCGCCGAGGCATCCGAAGCGGATGTAGCCCTCGCCGTCGATATCCTTAATGATAAATCCGACCTCATCCATGTGAGCCGAGAGCATAACCGTCTTTTCGGGGCGGTTCTTGCCGTGAAGAACGGCGAAAACGTTGCTCATTCTGTCGCGGATGATCTGCGCGTCGGTGTTTTCAAGCTGCTTGATTATTTCGTCGGCAACCTCTTCCTCCGAGCCCGTGGGGCCGAACACGAGGGAGAGATGCTTTAGCAGTTCAAGACCTTCAAGAATTTTAGTTTCACTCATTGGGGCATACCTCCTTTTCGATCTCGGGACTTGTGACGAAGAGTGCGATGATGTCGCGCATTGCTGCGGCGTCATTCATCGAGATGACCTCGTTCGAGGTGTGCATACTGCGAAGGGGAAGTCCGATGTCAACTGTCGGGATTCCGTTGCGGACAAGGTTGACGACCATTGTGTTGGTTCCCGTGCCGCCTGCGGTGACAGACATCTGATGCTTGATCTCTTTTTCGTCCGCGAGCTTGCGCAGGAGTGCAGTGAGTCGCTTGTCGGTGATGGGACCCGTCGAAAGCGACACGCCGCCGTCGAGCGGTACGGTCTCGCTCTTCTTGGTGTCGGGAGTGCTTCCAAGGTCAACGTCTGCAACGATAGCGCAAATGGGATTGACCTCATAAGCACCGGTCTGCGCTCCCGACATGAATCCGCCTGCTTCCTCAAAGTTCGAAAGCTGAACGTAAACGTCGCCCCAAAGCTCGTCCGCGGGGATCTCGGCTACAGCCGCGATAGCTGCAGCGGCACAAGCCTTGTCGTCAAAGCCCTTGCCCGCGATCTTGTTGTTGCGGAGCTTGGTGTAAACGGGACGGAAGCCGATGGGAGTACCGATGGAAACGTACTTCTCAAGCTCTTCCTTGGAGTAGCCCGTGTCGATGAGAAGCTCTGTGATGTCCTTGAGCTTGCCCGACTCGCCGGGCTTCTGGAGGTGGGGAGGTGTGGAGCCTACAACGCCGTAGATCTCGCGTCCCTCTCCGTATATGATGACCTCGCTTGCCTGAAGGATTCGGGTGTCCATACCGCCGATCGATGTGACGGTAAGGAAGCCCTTCTCCTTGATCTCGGTTACGATCATACCGATCTCGTCAAAGTGAGCGTCAACGAGGATCTTTTGTGCATTTTCCTTTCCGCAACGGCGGATGAGGTGATAACAGCCGAGGCGCGTTTCGCGTATTTCGTCAAAGTAGGGAGAAACGAGCTCGAGGAGCTTATCCTTCGAGTATCTCGTGTGTCCCGTGACCGACATCAGAGATGCCAGCGACAGAGTAAGCTCTGTCAGGTCGATCTTGTGTTCCATATATTTTTCTTCCTTTCGGATTTATAAATTCTTAACTATTTCCTTGAAGACCTTGCCGCGCTCGGCAAAGTTCTTGAATTTGTCAAACGAGGTTGCGGCAGGGGAGAGGACAACTGCACTGCCCGCGGGAGTGACCTCTTCTGCGAGCTTCACGCAAGCGGAAAAATCCTCTTCCTTGAATATCTTCAGCTCGGAATCCGGATATTCGGATGCGACCGATTCGAGTGCTTCGCTGACCTCGGCGAGCGTTTCGCCCGTCAGAATGACTGCTCCCGCGCGGAGATAAAGTTCGCGCGCAAGACCGTCGTAGGGCGTTTTCTTGCCACGTCCGCCGATGATGAGAGTCGGCTTGTTCTTGAAGGTCGAAAGCGCCGCAATGGTTCTTGTGGGGCTCGAGTCGATCGAGCTGTTGTAGTATTTTACGCCGTTTTTCTCGCGTACAAGCTCGAGTCGATGCTCAACTCCGCCAAAGCTCTTGGCGACACTTAAGACGGCATCTTTTTCGGCAATGCCGTATGTCAGCGCGATGGCGGTCATATAGTTTTCTATATTGTGCACGCCGGGGATCTTGATATCCGAGGCGGTGAGAAGAATTTTCTCGTTTTTGCCGTCCGAGAGAATGATCTTTCCGTCGCGCAAGAAGATGCCTTTTGCGCCAATCCCGTTGCAAAGAGCTTCGTAATTATCGCGGTAAGCGGAGAAGAAGATTTTGGGTGCGCCGGTTTTGCCCGCAAGCTTGCGGCAGTAATTGTCCGTCGCGTTGAGCACAAGGCGAGAGGTGTTCTTGCCGCAGACCTTGTATTTTGCCTCGGCATATTCGTTCATATCGATATGCCAGTTCAGATGGTTGGGGGTGATATTAGTGATCGCCGCGTGGGATGCGCGGGAATCCATTGTCATAAGCTGGAAGCTTGAAAGCTCGAGAACGCAGATGTCGTTTTCTCCGATCTCGTCAAGGAGAGGGAATAGCGGCGTTCCGATGTTTCCGCCGAGGTATATCTTTCCGCCCTTGTAGCCCTCTTTGAGGATAAGGCTTGTGAGCGTTGAGGTGGTCGTTTTTCCGTCGCTTCCCGTGATCGCAATTATGCGCGCGGGGGTATGCTCGCAGAAAAATTCAACCTCGGATGTCAGGATAGCTCCCGACTTGATTGCATTGGTCAGATCACCCGCATCGGGTCTGATTCCGGGTGAACGGAAGATCACCGCGCTGCTCGTGTCGCAGGTGAAGTCCTTCGTCGGCTCGATCCCGCATTCAAATTTTACGCCCTCGGCGGCAAATTCTTTTGCCAGCTCGCCAAGATCGTCGAAGGTTTTCATATCGCGGACTATGACCGATGCGCCCATTCCCGCGCGTATAAATTCACGCGCAACGGGGATGTTTGATACACCGAAACCGAGAAGTATTATATTCTTGTCAGAAAATTTATCGCGAAGAAGAGTGTGTAACATAAGCTACCCCTAAGTAATTAAAATCATACAATCTATATTATATAATATAATTGCGAAATGTGCAACACTTTTGAGCAAAAAAGATTAAAATTTAACAAAATAATTACAGCTGATGCGAACTTTTATGACGCATATACGAATTGCTATGCTATGATTATCTTGATAACTTTTTAGCAAATGCGAACATAGATGCACTTGGTGTCCCCTCATCACCCGCTGCGTCAGAACCCCAAAAACGCGCAAGCGCGTTTCCGGGAACCCGACGGCGGGAGCTGTCTCACTGCGGCTCGGTCACGCCGCGGGTCTGACAGTCCCCCGGACTGTCATTCAATACCGCATCGCCGCTTCGCTACCCAGGAGAAGCCTAAGGAAAAAAGCTGTCCCCTAAAGCTAAATATTTCTCTGTTAGAGAAATGCTAAATTTTTGCTATGCAAAAGCTAAATACGCGCTTTGTGCGAGCTAAATATTCCGCTGAGCGGAATGCAAAGGTAGAAATTTGCCAAGGCAAATTTCAGACTGCTGACAAACTTGTATATGGAAAAACAATATGTCAAATTGCACAATAATAGTCAAGCATCTGTGTTCGCAAT
>JAFQGP010000116.1 GCA_017415485.1 Clostridia bacterium | reverse complement strand
GTGCGGATGATGACTATCTTTACGTTGATACCGATTTATCTAGCGGTGATTTCGCTTTCGCCGACGACCGCGATCTCGTAGCCCTGCTTACTCTTTGTAAGGTAGATGTAAACCGCTACCGTCAGAACCGCAACTATGACGATATTGAGCAGATACTTCTGACCGAATATTGAGGGGAACCAACCGTTCTGCCCATCGGCATTGACAAGTCCGAGAACCATTGATCCACTGGGTACCCAATACATAATGAGGAGCGAAACGAGCTGTGCCGCAACGTAGTTCATCATAAGGGTGAAGAGGGTTTCATTGGTGTTCCAGATTGCCTTGAAGAATCCGGGAATGCCCGCCCAAACCGCACCTGCTACAAGGCTTGCGAAGAAGGAAATTAGGATAAGAAGCCACGAAGGGAGGGAGTCGCCGATATAGATCATACAAGTAATACTTGCAAGCATACCGATAAGAACCTGACCCTCAGCGCCCGTGTTCCAGAAACGCATCTTGAATGCGGGTGTTACCGCAAGAGAGATACCGAGAAGGATCGCCGTTGCCTGCAAGAGGTTCCAGAGCTTTCTGGGTGTGCCGAAGCTGCCGACGATCATTGCTCTGAACACCTTGAGGGGATTTTCACCCGTAATAAGGATGGTTACAAGCGCACAGAAAAGGATACCGACGAGAATAACTATCGCCTTGATAAGCATTTGTTTGAGCTTGGGAAGCTCGCCGCGCTTGGTGATATACACAAGCGGTTCTTTATGAGTCTTGTGATTATTCTGCATCACTGCTCTCCTCCTCTCTGTCTGTCTTGGTCATAAGGTATCCGACCTCGTTCTTGGTAGCTTTTCTACCGTCAAGAATGCCCGTGATCTTACCGCTTCCGATGACCATAATGCGGTCGCAAAGATCGAGCAGAACGTCAAGGTCCTCGCCGACGAAAATGACGGCAACGCCCTTGCGCTTCTGGTCGTTGAGCAAATCATAGATAAGGTACGAGGAATTTATATCAAGTCCTCGAACAGGGTACGCCGCCATCAGAAGTGTGGGCGACGAGGAAATCTCACGTCCGAGAAGGATCTTCTGAACGTTACCGCCCGAAAGACGGCGGACGGGGGTTTCGGCGTCGGGAGTTGCGACCTCAAGATCCTTGATGATCTTCTGTGCAAGCTCTTCGGGTCCGTGTTTGTCAACAAAGACGGATTTACCTCTGCGATAGCTTCGGAGCATCATATTGTCAACAACGCTCATATTTCCGACAAGACCCATACCGAGTCTGTCCTCGGGGACGAAGGAAAGCCGAACGCCGAGCTCACGGATCTCGAGCGGTGTCTTATCACGCAGATCTTCGGTCTTGCCGTTTTTGGGGTTATGGTAAATGATCGAACCGCTGTCAAGCTTCTGCAGTCCGGCAATAGCCTCGAGAAGTTCACGCTGACCGCTTCCGGCGATGCCCGCGATACCGAGGATCTCACCCGAGCGAACGGTGAAGCTGACATCGTCAAGAAGCTTTACGCCATCGCGGTTCTTGCAGTCGATATGCTCAACGACAAGTCTGTCGGTGGGGTTGACGGGCTCGGGACGCTCGATATTGAGCTCGACCTTCTTGCCCACCATCATTTCGGTGAGAATATTTTCATCAGCCTCGGATGTATTGATGGTGCCGACGTATTCTCCGTGGCGAAGAACTGCGACCTTATTCGAAAGGTCAAGAACCTCGTGGAGCTTATGAGTAATAATTATTATTGCCTTTCCGTCCGCACGCATACGGCGGAGGATATCAAAGAGCTTGCGGGTCTCCTGAGGAGTCAGAACCGCGGTCGGCTCGTCGAGGATGAGGATATCGGCGCCGCGGTAAAGAACCTTGATGATCTCAACCGTCTGCTTTTCGGATACCGACATTTCGTAGATCTTCTTCGAGGGGTCGATATCAAAGCCGTACTTCGAGCTGATCTCGGCAACCTTTTTGGAAACCGATTTGATGTCAAATTTGCCCTTTTCATCAAGTCCGAGAACGATGTTCTCAGCCGCGGTGAAAAGATCTACCAGCTTGAAATGCTGATGGATCATACCGATCTTGTAATTGAATGCGTCATGAGGCGAGTTGATGGATACCGCCTCGCCGCCGATGATGATCTGACCCTCATCCGGGTGGTAGATACCCGAGATCATATTCATAAGGGTGGTTTTTCCGCTTCCGTTTTCGCCGAGGAGAGAAAGGATCTCGCCGTTACAAACGGTGAGATTGACGTTGCTGTTTGCAACAACGCTTCCGAATCTCTTTGTAATTCCGCAGAGTTCTATTGCTACGTTATTCATTAGGTCTCTTCCCTTTCATAAACAAGCTTCCGAAACTTTTATCCCGGAACAGAACAGCTTCTGTGCTCGGATAAAAACTTCGGATACAGAAAAACGCCCACGGGGATGCCGATCTTTCGGCATCCCCTATAGGCTTTAGAACTGTAAATTACTGTGCAGCAGTAATACCGTCGATGATAAGATCGAAGTAAGGAGCGGAACGGAGACCGTCAGCGGACTCGTTGAAGTAACCATCCTTGATAACTTCGGTATCGGGAGTGAATGCAGCGTCGGAATCAACGTCTGCCATATAAGACTCGAGCTTCTGACCGCCAACGGTGAAGGTAGCGGTGTCGAATACCTTAAGAGTACCTGCCTTGAAAGCAGCGATAGCAGCATCGATAGCTTCCTGTGTGCCGGGAGCTGCGAGAGCGGTGTTGAGCTCGGTAAGCTGAACGGAACCTTCTTCAATGCCTCCGCACCAGTCATAGGGGATCTCGTTGCCCTTGCCGTCGCGGGTCTTTTCGATGATGAGCTTCATGTAGGGCTCCCAGTTGATCTTGGAAGAGATGAGCCAGGTGTTGGGAGCGATGTCCTTGGTGCTGATGTTGTATGCAACGTTGGGAACGCCTGCAGCGTCACAAGCCTTGGGAGCACCCTCGGAGTCAGCGTGCTGGGAAATAAGAACGCAACCGTCGCCGATGAGCTTCTCTGCTGCGGTCTTCTCGAGAGCGATGTCGAACCAGGAGTTGGTGTATTCAACCTTCATTGTAGCGGAGGGGCATACGGAACGTGCGCCGAGGAAGAAGGATGTGTAACCCGACTTAACCTCTGCATAGGGCCATGCGCCAACATAACCGATAACAGCCTGCTCAGCGGTGATCTTGCCGTCTGCGATCATCTGATTGAGCTTCATACCTGCAACGATACCTGCAACGTAACGGCCTTCATAGATGGAAGCGAATGCGTTGTGATAGTTAGCAAGCTTTTCGGTGTGAGCCTTGGTACCGGTAGCGTGGCAGAACTGAACATCGGGGAATTCCTTTGCAGCCTGGATCATAAAGTCCTCGTGACCGAAAGAGTCAGCGAAGATGAGATCGCAACCGTCGTCAACAAGCTCGCAAGCGGCATCGTAGCACTCGGAGCCTTCGGGGATATTGACCTTCATAATGATCTGATCTGCGGTAAGACCGAGAGCAGCGCATGCTGCATTTGCAGCATCGATGAAGTTCTTGTCGTAGGTGGAGTTCTCGTCATGCAGGAAGATGAAGCCAACTTTGAAATCGGCATTAGCATCGCCGCAAGAAGCGAACGCGAGGGTGACAGAAAGGAGCATAAGAACTGCGAGGATAAGCGACAGTGTCTTTTTCATGGTTTTCCTCCATAAAATAATAATGAAAAATTTATTTGCAGCACTTTGTGCCGAAAATACCCAATACGAACATATTATATCAATTTTTCTCCCAAATGTCAACAGTTTTTTGCAAAATATTACGAATTCGTACAAATTCGACTCATTATCTGCACACATTACGCACACTATTCGTTCAAAATAACATTTTTCTTCAACACACCGACTTCGATAGCAGAGCCGATTATTGCTTCCAGGATACTCGAATCGGGATGCAGCATATATTCTTCACAATAATCGCCAAGCAAGATCACGTTCTTCACTTTATCAAGCGGAATGTCGAAAACAGACTTTGCGATCGGTCCCTGCTCACCCACCAATACATAATCGCTCTCCGAAACGGCAAGATCAAGCTTTGCGCGAACATCACCGGTCGACTCCCAGGATGATTCGGTGAGATAGGTAAGCCTCTCTTCCCCGCTTTCGAAGGAAAGATAAAATATGGGTGAATTTGACCTTTTTATGCGATCAATGCCCGAATGTGAAACGAAGATTCCGTCTATCAGTTCAATGCCGTCATCGGGGATCATTTCGACAAGCACTTTCTTTGCGCTTGCGATCTCCGCAAGTTGTGCCATTATCCATGCGTCGCTCTCGTTTTGCGGGGGCGGGAGCAAAATGCGGCGAACCTTGACTCCCGAGATGAATCGCGACACAGCGGAAAGATGCTTTGAATGATAATGCGTAAGCATGAGCGTGTCGATCTCTGTGACACCTTTTTGCTGTGCCTGCGTGTAAGCCGTGTTCAGCGAAGAAAGATATCCTTCGGAAATATCGACTATTGCGGCATCTGCGCCGTGCCTTGCGCAAATCGTTTCGCTGCCGCCGATAGAAAGGATCTCAAATTCTGCATTTGTCGGGCGGGTGGCTACCGAAATCAGTACAAGTCCCGCAAGCACAAGCGGGTACAATGCAGGTAAAACAAGCAGAGACTTTTTGTGCTTTAGTTTAATTATCAAAAAGAAAAATACAGTTATGCTGAACAACAGCACAAGAACCGAAGCTTGCTTGAACATCAGCGACACAAGCGCGCCTCGGGTATCGCTGAGATTCGAGGCAAGGGTGAGCATATAGCCCGCCGAACTGTCTATCACCCATTCAAGCAACTCGCCTATGTAAGGAATTCTGCCTGCGATAAGATAAAACAGCGATGCCGCAAGAAGCGGTGTTGCGGCGAAGGTGGCTGTGAGGTTTGATCTGAAAGAAAGGATGGATACCTCGCCGAAAAAGTACATAACCGGCAGAAGAGTCAGTGAGAGTGCGGCGGTGATGCTCATAAGAGTGCCGAATACAAAAGAAACCGTTTTTTTCAGAACGAGCTTGCCATATCGCTTGTTCTCTGCACCTTTATCTTCATTTTTGTTTTCAAAAAGCTTTGATATCAAAGAGTAAAACACAGGCATAAAGACAACGATGCCGAGTGTAGCGCAAAATGAGAGAATGAAGCTTTTGTCAAAAACTACGCATGGATTTATTACCGTCAGCATCGCAGCGGCAAGTCCGAGGGCATTCAGCGCATCCGAGCTGTCACCGAGAGAGTATGCTATAAATACGGTCAAAAGCATTGTGACCGATCTGACCGCGCTTATCGGAAATCCGAGTAGAGAGAGATAACCGATGGCAAACAGAGCAAGCAAAAGGTTGCGGTATGAGCGTTTTATACGCAGATTCAAGAGGATAAAGGATACGACACCCGTGATGATAGAAACGTGAAGTCCGCTGACGGCAAGATAATGCGAAAGTCCCGAGCGGCTGAAATCGCGGTAGACATAAGACGGGATCGCGCTCTTATCACCAAGAAGCATCGCCGCGGCAAGCTTTCCGCCGTCACCCTTTATAGAATTCTTCAACTTTGCGGAACATAATAAATTCAACGATCTGCACTTGTCGGCAAATGAAAAATTATTTTTTGAAACTACCGCAGAATCGTTTTCGTTCTCAGAAACGATCGAAAGGACTATTCCCTCGGATAAAAGATCATAGACCTCGTCCTCCGGATATGCTGCCAAAGAGGTCACAGCGGCTCCGCGCAGTACAATTTCGTACCCGACCTGAAATCCCGAGTTATACTCGCAATTCAGAATGGCTTTTTCTTCGTATTCTTCGCCGTCGATCGAATGAAGACGGAGGACAAAAACGGTAAAATAATCTGCCGCTCCGCGGCGCTCTGTTACGGTTGCGTGAATATAGCGACCATCTCCAGAAAAGCTTTCGGCAATTGGCAGTTTACGCTCAAAAAATAAAGAACCGCGCAAAAGAGCTGTGCAAAATATAATTATAACAAAAGCAGAAGCAAAAAGTCTGTACGGCTTGATATATCCGCAGGCGCAAAGTATGATGAGCATAATAAGCAACACGGCAGCACCCGCGAGCAAGGCAAAAGCAACAGCCTTGACAAAGAAAAAGGCGGCGAGGGTGGCTATGACCGCCAGAACCCCCGCCGAAACTCCCGGTCTTCCACCGAAAATATTCATAAAATCTTATACCTCTTCCGAGTCGTATTTCTTGAACCCTTGTCCAAAGACAGAGGTAGCGTTTGTGACGATCATAAACGCGCCGTCATCGATCTCTTTTACGACATCACGAGCTTGAGGAAGAAGTTTTGCTCTCATAACGACCATAAGGATCTCGTAATTCTGTCCCGAATACGCTCCGTTTCCCTTGAAGAAGGTTGCGCCGACGTCGACATCCTTCATAAGGCGCTTTGCGATCTCTTTGTTTTCCGAACTGATGATATAGATCATTCTCGCACCGTCGCCGCCGTAAAGTACCTTGTTCATTATCATACTCTGCAGCATAAGAGCTATTCCCGCATAGATCATGACCTCGATGTTTTTGAAAACGATTCCCGAGGTAAGGCAGACCATGCCGTCAACAAATCCGAATACGATACCCGTCGGAAGATGACGCCATTTGGTGCGCAGGAGCTTGACTATCACGTCGGTTCCGCCGGTTGTTGCTCCCGTTCTGAAAACAAGTCCCACACCCGTTCCGACAAGAACCGCTCCGCCGACGGCGGCGAGGAGAAGGTTATCGGTCAAAGGTCCGACAAGCGCACCCATTGTGTCGACCGCGATCGATGAAACAAGCACCGCGTACATCGTTGAAGCAAGGAACTTAAATCCAAATTTCAGCGTTCCGACAAGGAGTATCGGCACGTTAATAAGAGCTATCAAGGTACCCGTCGGGATAACGTCGAAAAATTTGGTTATGATGATCGCAACACCCGAAATGCCGCCGGGAGCGATGCTGTTGGGGTCGAGAAAACACGCAACGCCTGTCGCAAAAATGACCGCGCCCGCTGTCAGCGTCAATATATCCAAAAGGATTTGCTTGATTTTTTTGTTTTTGATATTCAACATTACAGATCTCCAAAAAATTTCTCTAATTATTTTACCACGAAGTTATGAAATAATCAACTCAAAATTCAAAAAAAGTATTGAAGGATGGAGAAAAAAAGTGTATAATGTAATAAAAGAGCACTTTGGAGGAGATCATGGCGAAGAAAAAGAAGAAGCAAAAGAAAATTGACATAAAGGTGATAATCGTTATACTGCTGATAATAATCGCTCTTTATATCATTTCGCAATACATAGATGCAAAATACAGACAGCCCGAAATTACAACCGAAAGCACGAGCAGCGTCACACACAGCTCGGGCGACCTTGGTGAGGTCGAGTATCACTTCATTGACGTCGGTCAGGGTGATGCGACCTTGATCCGCACGCCCGAGGGCGATATTCTTATCGACGCGGGCGAGAACAGCGCAGAGGAAGATCTTAAAAACTATCTCGATCTATGCGGAGTGGACGTTCTTTATTACGCGATATTCACTCACCCCGATTCCGACCACATCGGCGGTGCGGATATGGTGCTTGAGGAATATGACGTACTGAACGTAATCAAACCCGATTTTGAAAAGACAACAAAGGTTTACACCGCAATGATGGATGCCATCGCGGCGGAGGGTTGCAAGGTTTACAACGCCCTTCCGGGTGAGACCTATTCTCTCGGCGAATTTGATATGTTCGTTTTCGGTCCCGATCCCGAAAACAAGGAGCTTGACTCGAACAACTCCTCGATAGTCATCAAGGCGACGTGGGGCAAGACGACGGCAATGCTGACGGGTGATGCCGAAAAGCCCGCGGAAGAATCTATTCTTCGAACATATTCGGGCGCCGAACTCGGCTCGATGCTTCTGAAGATGGGACATCACGGCTCGAGAACTTCTTCGACGGAGGCTTGGCTTGCGGCTGTAAGACCGACTATCGCGATCATTTCCTGCGGAAGGGATAATTCTTACGGTCATCCTCACGCGGAGGCACTTGCAAGGATAAAGCCCTACGTCGGCGAAAACATCTACCGCACCGACCTGCTCGGAAGTTTTGTTTTCATCTCGGACGGTGAAGTTTTCGCATATAAGGATAAATAAACCCCAATGGAAAAGAGGTTGCCGCGAGGGCAACCTCTTGATTCTTTACTGTTTTACGCTTGCCGCATAGAAATCAGCAATAGCCTTTTCAAATACGGGGAATACGAGCTTCATGCCGGCTTCGTTGAGATGGCTGATGTCGTTTGCCTTCATGCAATACTTGCTTCTGAAGGTAGCGTCTGTCATCTTGACACCTGTGTATGCCTGATCCATTGCGTTGATGCAAGGAACGTTCATATCGGCGCAAACCTCAAGGAGTGCCTTGCCGTAATCGCTGCAATAATTGCCTGCGGCGTTCTTGCTTCCGCCAACCTCCCATACGGTGAGGCAGATGATAAGAGCATTCGGATACTTTTCCTGAATCTTGGTGATGAGGAATCTTGCCGCGCCCTTCATCGTCTTGGTATCGGTGCTTCCGTTTTCTCCGATGGGAACGTTCTTGTTATAGTCGTTACGTCCGCCCTCGATAATAACAATGTCGGGGTTGTTGTTTGCCATATTGGCGTATCTGACAACCATCGGGTTATTGCTGGTAACGTAATTCGACATAGTCGAGCCGTTCATACCGTAGTTGTTGAAGACCATATCATACTTCTTTGCAAGAAGTGCGGGCCAAACAAGGTTCTTGTCAAGGCCGTTGCCTGCAAGATAGCTGTCGCCGATGACGGTGAACGTCTTGCCCTTGAGGATGTCATAGAACGCCCGTGCCTTATCGTCCTCGAACCACTTTTCGGCAGCTGCAGCCGCATCAATTATATCCTGAAGCGTACCGGGCTCATTGGTTTCGGATGAGTAGATGGTAGGTCTGTTGTTAAGTCCGTTCGAACGGAAGCAGAAGCGGATACATTCGTTGTCTTCGCTCGAAATATAAGTATACTCAACGCCGTATGAGCCGGAAGTGATTACGTACTGTCCGCCGCCGGGGATATTGTGCTTGGAAAGGTCGATGACCCAATTGCCGCCTTCCTTCTTCCAGAAGGAAACGACATAAGCGTTGCCCGAGGTCGAGCCTGCTGCATTATCGGTGAAGGTAACCTTTGTTCCCTTCTTTGCTATCTCGATAACGTCGGAGTAAGCGTAATTATTCTCGCTCGGGTTGATAGCATTTGCAAAACCGTAGCCGTTGGTAGAAGAACCAACGTAACCTGCGTTCCACTTGGTGTCGAGCGCGGTCCCGGTGGGAACTTCCGGAGCAGTAGTTACCACATCTGCGTTGGGGTCGTCCAATTCAACCACGGGAGTCTTGGTCGAGTTGACAGTTACTGTGGGATATGCCGCGGGGGTAAAGGAAGTGGACTGACCCGAGCGGAAGCAGAGTCTGATGCATTCATTATCCTTTTCGGATGTGTATGTATAGGTTCTTGCACCTGCATCATCGGTATACTCGGCATAAGTGCCGTTTGCCTTATAGCCCGAAAGGTCGATGACCCATGTGCCGTTCTCCTTCTTCCAGGAAGAGAAAACATACGCAGCAGCGGATGCGAAATTTGTATCGCCGTTGGAGTTGGTATTATCATCGGTAAAGGTCACGGTGCTTCCCGCGGGGCCAAGGTTGATGACCTCGCTGTAGGAATACATTCCGCCCGTTTTGTTGAGCTTTTCCTTCCAGCTTGAGTTGGTATCGGAGCCAACGTAGCCGAGGTACCATTCGAGAGTTACAACATAATCCTTCTTCTCTGCTGCGACGGGAGCGGTAGTTACCT
The DNA here is from genome assembly GCA_017415485.1 of Clostridia bacterium. Lineage (GTDB taxonomy): Bacteria > Bacillota > Clostridia > Oscillospirales > CAG-272 > CAG-390. The sequence goes on along the minus strand of JAFQGP010000116.1, from coordinate 9,420 downwards.
CCGCCTCGGTTGTTGCCTCGGGAGCTGTGGTCTCTGCGGGAGCTGTGGTATCCGCATCAGTTGCAGCATCGGTTTCAACTATTATATCGGTCGAAGGAGTAGTTTCACCTGCGGTCGTTTCCTCGTTTGTTCCGGTGGGAGAGCAGGCGCAAACGACGGAAGAAAGCATAGTCAATAAAAGAATCCAGGAAAGAATTCTGATCGAAGAGTGTTTTTTCATAATGATCTCCAAATTTAGAGTCCGGAATTGTACGAATTACGCGATAGTTCTCTTCTTGATTACGGTTACTGCGATTGCAATGCTTGCAAGAACTGCAGCAACGACATTAAGAACAGCATCACCTGTGGTGGGGTTCTCGGGCTGTACAGGAGTCTCAGCTACGGGAGTCTTGAGAGTAACAACGGGACGGAGTGCAGGATCAATGGGAGAGCCTGCCTTCTCTTCCGAACGGTAGCAAAGTCTTACAAGCTCGTTATCCTTGGTGGAGGTGTAGGAGTAAACAAGAGGATTGGTTACGAAGGTGCCGCCTTCGCCCTTAACGCCGTTTGCGAATACCCAGTTTTCACCGTCCTTGGTCCAGGTGGAGAAAACGTATGCGCTGTTGGAGCAGAATGCGGAGCCGTTCTTGTTGGTATCGGTGAAGGTTACCTTGCTGCCTGCCTTGGGAACAACGATAACGTCGGTATAGGAATAAGCGGAGCCGTTTGCAACGATGGAGCCGTCTGCCTTTACATAACCGAAGTTCCACTTTGTGTCAACCTTAACGCCGTCAACGAAGATCTCCTCGAATTCGGGGGTCATATCAGCCTTCTGCTCGGAGCGGTAGGTAACGCGGATAGCCTGATTATCCTCGGTGGTTACAAACTCATAGCTTCTGGAAGCTGCACCGACACCGCCGGGGATATTGTTTGCTTCGAGGTCAAGCTCATACTCTGTGCCGTTCTTCTTCCAGAAGGAGAAAACGTACGCTGCTGCGGATGCAAATCCGGATGTATCGTCAGCGAAAGTGATAGTGGAGCCTGCGGGGCCCATGTCGATAACGTCGGAGTAAGAATAGCTACCGCCGTTGGGGTTGAGCATGTTAACAAATCCTCCGCTATTGGTAGAGGAGCCGACGTATCCGAAGTTCCAGTTTACGTCAACGGTCTTTTCCTCATAGGAAGCAGCCGATGCACAGAATGCGGATACGGAGAGGATCATAACGAGTGCGAGTGCGATAGAAATAAGCTTTTTCATTTGTCTGATTTCCTTTCAGATATTTGGTAAAATTAAATATACCACAAATCAAACGGTTTGTCAATAGTTTTCAAGAAAAAACAACACAGCGCGGGGCTGTGTTGTTTTATTAATGATAAGAAATTAATAAATTCTTACCTCGTAAACCTTGATCGCGGGAGCGCCGTTGGTTGCAAGGACGTGGATCTTGACCTCGTCAGCCTCGGTGGGTTCAACGTCGCAAACTGCAAGACGGAGATAGTTGCCGCGGACTTCCTTCCTGCCGACTTCCTTGCCGTCCTTATAAAGAACAACGTCGAAGTCCTTGAGGAGCTCGGGTGCAACGCCGATTCTCTGCTGGGACTGTCTGTTTGCGGACATAGTGACACGGATGGGGTATGCGAAGTTGGAATCGGAGGTCACTCTTACCTGGCTTACGGTCTTTGCAGAGTCAAGCTTGAGGGTGAGAGTCTCGCCGCCCTCGGAGATAGAATCGGTCATCCAAGCATTGTGCTCTTCGCCGATCTTTCTCGAAACACCGTTGATGACCTTTTCGGGCTCGCCGCCTGCGATATAGGAGGATGCGGAAACGGTTGCCTTGAGCGCCATATCCTTTGCGTCCTCATTCTTATAGGGCAGAGGGAGATAGCCGTCTTCGCGGAGCATGATCTGCTGGAGCTCGGTGATATGGTCGATCACGCCGCGGGGATCGCAGCCGTACTTCTCGCAGAGAGAAGCCGCAACGCCGACAGCCTGACCGCCGTTTGCACAGCAAGCGATGATTCTGGTCGAAGCAAGACCGAGCTTGGTGGTGGAAATATTTCTGCCCGCCATAAAGAGGTTCTTGATATTCTTGGAGTAGTAGCAACGGTAAGGAATGGTGTAGATACCCTCAAAGTGGTTGCAATCGGAGGGAAGGATATCGAAGTCAAGCAGACCGTGGGGAGCGTGGAGGTCAACGCACCAGCCTGCGTGGATAACTGCATCGTCGAAGACCTTATGGTCGAGGATGTCGTTTTCGTTGAGGATGTAATCGCCCATAAGTCTGCGGCTCTCGCGCATTCCGGGGAGTGCGCCTACCCAGATAAGCTCGAAGTTGTCCGCGCCGTGCTCGCCGCCGTTCTTGATGTGATCCCAGATACCGTATGCGTAAGCATAAAGATCGTCACGGATCTTCTCGTAGTCCTCGATGATGTCTTCGCCGTCGCCCATAAGCTCAAGCCACCAGTAACCGTAGTCAACTGCTGCACAGGAGTTGGCGGAAAGACGGAGCCATTCCTCGGGGTCGGGAGCCATCGAAGCGTCTACCTTCATGGTCTTGGAATGAACTCTGTAACGGAGCTGATGCTCGCTCAGGTGCTTTGCAAAAGGAGGAGGAGTGAACTTAACGGGCTTGCCGGTGTCGACAGCCTTCATGAGGATGGTGTTACCCATTCTCTCGTTGTTAGCCTTTTCGGGAGCGTGGGGCTCGCCGGTCTCAGCCTTGGATTCACTTCCCTGTCTGAATTCTGCGCCAGCGAAATAGCCGAGAGTACCGTTACCGGTGCAGTCAGCGAAGATGGGTGCTGTGATGCGGAGACGAAGCTCGGTGGTCTCCTGGAAGCACTTGATAGCAACGATGCGGTCGTCCTCAACCTCGCAATCGTACATTGCGGTGTTGAAATATGTGGTCAGATTGGGCTCTTCCTTTGCCTTGCGGAAAAGGACCATATCCCAAGTGGAATAGCTAAAGGAGTCGTTTACAGCCTTGTTTTCAAGCATAAGCTCGTAAACAAGTCCACTTTCTGCGTAGTCGGGCTGGCGAAGACTCTGGTCAGCACCCGAGATATGTATTCTGATCTCGCTGGATGCGTTACCGCCAAGCACGGGACGCGCGTGGATGAGCGCAGTCTTAACGCCCTCACGAGCCGCCGCGATAGCAGCACAAAGACCCGACATACCTCCGCCGACAACGACGAAAGAATAATGTTCTTCTCTGAATCTCTTCATTTTAATAATTTCCTCCGAAGATATTTTTTCATACAGATTAATTATACTATATTTCAAAAAAAAGTCAAGTCTTTTTTGGGTTAGTTACTGAAATAACTGTAAAAATTCATTGAATTTCATTGAATTAAAGAAAAAATTTCGATTTTCTCTTGACACAGGGCGCAAATAGTTTTATAATTATATCATACTACTGATTAATGCCGGAGGTTTATTATGGCAAAGAAAAAGAGCACTTTTGGTGCTGACTTCAAAAAGTTTATCTCTCGCGGTAATGTAGTTGATATGGCAGTCGGCGTTGTTGTCGGCGGCGCGTTCAGCAAGATCGTAACCGGTTTTGTAAACTACATCATCAATCCCTTCGTTGGTATCTTCCTCAAGAGCGGCAGCCTTGACAGCATCAAGACCGTCATCACTCCCGAAGAACTCGATCCCGCTACCGGAGAAGTTCTCGTCAAGGAAGTTGCTATCCTTTGGGGCACCTGGGCACAGACAATTATCGATTTTCTTATCATTGCTTTCTGCATCTTCTGCTGTGTCAGAATAATCAACAAAATCAAGGACAAGGCAAACGAAAAGGAACTTCAGGAAAAGGCTGAGGCTGACGCTGCGGCTAAGAAGGCTGCAGACGAAAAGGCAGCTGCAGACGCTGAAGCTGCTAAGGCAAAGGCTGAAGAAGAGGCTGCTTTCCGCGCTTCTCTCATGCAGCAGACCGCACTTCTTTCCGAGATCCGCGATTCTCTGAAGAAGTAATTTCATCTGTGGGGACGGCCTTGGTCGTCCCCTGAGCATTCCCCGGAGGTAATTATGAAAAACAAAACTCCATTCCGTGAGCGGGTATGGCAATTTATGCAGGGGCGCAACGGCGTTGATGCGCTTTATAATTTCCTTATAATTGTTTGCCTGTTCCTCATCATCTTTGCCCTCTTTCTGCAAGGGATCCCAAAGCTGATCGTCAACGTTGTTTATATCGCATTGATCTCGTGGGCTCTCTTCAGATATCTGTCAAAGAATCTTTATAAAAGGCGCAAGGAAAACGCAGACTTTTTGAGATTCATAAAAGGCTTCACCGGCTTTTTCCGCCTTCAGCGCGACCGCATACGCGACAGAAAAACGCACGTTTACCGCCGTTGCAAGAATTGCAAGAACGTTCTCAGATTGCCAAAAAAGGCGGGCAAGCATAAGGTCTGTTGCCCTTGTTGTTCGCACAGATTTGAGGTGTATATTGCGGGATTCGCCCCTAAAAACGACAAAAAATAACCGAAAGCCGCCGGCATTCGGTTATTTTTTATACGGTATGAATTCCGCGATCCTTATGCGCGTGAGGCATATCAAGCGCGTACTTTTTTGCCTTGCGCTTTTCGAAAAAGGCTATTGCGATGCCGCGGTAGAGGGCGTAGGTGAGGATGTCTTCTTCCTGCTCGAGCCACGGGGCGGTATATTCGCGGATGCGGTCGTATTCGGGCTCTAAAAGATCGGCGGGGCGGACGAGCACAAGAGGTTCGTCACCGCAGATCTCGGAAACGAACTCGGGCGCAAGAGGCGCGGGGAGCTTGCCGAATTTGCCGAGAACAAGATCTTTGAAATCCTCGCCGACGGTTTCATATCTCTTTGAAGAATAACTATTTCTTATCGCCTGCGCGCCGATCGTGAACGAGATCGGATATACCATTGGCGGGCATCCGGCGTCTTTTCTCACTTGCTCGGCTTCTTCTGCGAAATCGGCTCCGTAGGCTTCAAGCAGATAGACCTCTGCCGTCACCGCACCCGAATCGAGGGCGATATCGGCGATCTTTTCTTCGGTTGCCGAAACGGTTACGGGTAGTTGTACGGCTTTTATGACTGCTTCCGTCAGCTCGCGGCAGACGAATTCGTTTGACACTCCGATAATACCTATTGAGTCCGCGCCCATTGCGGCAATTTGCGCGGCGTAGCCGGCAAAATACGGGATCGAGTGGACGGGGCTTTCGGCATAGACCATACCGATCTCGAGTTCTGCGCCGTATTTTTTTGCCGAAGCGGCGGCGGTTTCGAGATTTCTGGCATCATTGAGAGCATCAAATATCCTGATAACGTTGATGCCGTTATCTATCGCCGCGGCAACAAAAGCATCGACGAACTCGTCGGGATAATGACGGTATCCGAGGAGAGCCTGACCGCCGAATGTCAGCCTCAGGCGCGCATCCCTCAAAAGTGCGCGCAAGGAGCGCAGAGTGCCCCAAGGGTCCTCCTCGAGCTCGCCGAAGCAATATTCGGTTACGTCGATAGCCGCATAACCCTTGAAATCCTTTTCCTCAAAGGTTTCAATATCGGCGTGCGAAAGGTTAAGTACTCTTTTTGACTTATCCATTATTTATCTTCTTCTTTGGTTTCTTCTTTTTTCTCTTCTGGCTTTTCGGTTTCTTCGGTCTTGATCTCCTCGATCTCGACCTCATATTCCTTGCCGTTTACTTTTACTTTGAATTTTCTCATTTTACACCTCAGCCTATACGGCGGTTATTTGTTCTTTTGAAGGATACGACACGGAAAGCAGGGGCTTCTCTGCCCTTTTCCTTTGCTTCTTCCTCGAGGATAAGAGCGATCGCGGCGGTGATCGCGGCGACCTCTTCGGAATCGTCTTCTTCGGTGATCGCTGCCTGCTGTTCGGCAATTTTCTTCATTTCAATACGTTTTCGCAAATATGCAAGTCCGAGATAAAGAGCCGCGATCACAGCCACTCCGATGATCACGAAGAGCACTGAACCGTTCTGTGTGGGTTCGGAATTGAGTAAATAAGCCATCCTCTTACCTCTTTTTGCGTGCAGGGGGCGCGTTCTTTTTGCCGAGGAGCATAAAAAGAGCGGAGATCACGCGCGGGCGGAGCTCGGAGGGCGTCAGAATGTCATCTACCTCTCCGCAAAGCGCGGCATCGTTCGGTGAAGCATACTTTTCGCGCCAATCGAGCTCAAGCATTTCGCGGCTCGAAGTGAGGTCGCCTTCCTTGATCTTGTCGTTCCAGAGGAACGCAACAGAAGCTTCGGGAGAAAGCGCGCTTATGATCGAATCGGTAAGGGCGAAGCAGACATCTGCGCCGATCGACTTTGAAGCCATATAGATGAATCCGGGGCCGTATGCTCTACCGACAACGGTGGTTATCTTCGGATTTGTTGAAAATGCGAAAGCATCGCTCATTGCCGCTGCGCTTTCGAGATAAAAGGCGTTGTCGGTGACGGAATTATCAAATCCGGGGCAATCGACGAAGGTGAGCATCGGCAAGCCGAACGCATCGGCGAATTTTTGTATCTTTGTAATAACGCGGCAGGAGGCGGGGGTGAGGGCGCCGTCTTTCTGAGATCTTTCGGAGGAAATGAAAGCACATCCGACTCCGCCGACAGAGACGAATCCGACCGCGACTTCGGGAGCATACTCGGCGAAAAGGCGGACGTAGTTCTTCTTATCCGCGATCTCCGCGATCAGAGCCTCGCCGCAAAGAGAGCGAAGATCGGGGGCGCGCTGAAGCTCGAATTCGGGAACATCGGGGTCGATGGCAGTTCCTTCTGTATTATTAGAAGGAAGAAATTCGATGAGGCTGCGCGCGAAGCGGTAAAGCTCGCCTTCGTCCTCCGCCTCGTATGCGGAAATTCCATCGAGAACGGGAGCAGATTTTGCGCCGCTGACGAACGGAGAAACGGCGTATACCTCGGTAGATTCCTTAACAGAAATAAGGAAATCAAAAGAGGATGCGAGAACTGCGTGGGTTCCTCCGCAAACGCCGGGAACGAGCGCGATTCGCGGGACGATCCCAACTGTGGAGCTGTTAGCCGAAGCAGTTCTTCCAAATGCTGCAAGCATTTTTGCACCCTCGTAGATATTGGCGCCGTCGCTGTCGAAGATACCGACTATCGGCGCACCGCCCCGCAGAGCCATAGCGTAAAGATCGCAGATAAGCTTGCCCGACGTTGAATCGAAAGCGCCGTTCATACGGGCGCGATCTTGCGCGAAGGCATAAACAAGGCGTCCGCCGACAGAGCCGTAGCCGCAGATGACGCCCGCGGGCTCGTCGGGATCGGACGAGCGGTTCATATATGCACCGATTCGCGAGAAAGTGCCGTGGTCGAAAAGCGCGGTCAGGCGCGCCATAGCAGTATAAGTACCCTCGCTTTCGACAGCCGCGGAAATATCGATCTCGCGGAGCATTTCGGTCAGCTTTTCCGCCGTCATAGCGCGGCGCAGGCTTTTATTCTTTTCTTTAGAGTTATTATCCATGGATATTTCTCCATTTTTTACTTAATCAATTAATTATAGCATATTTTCCTCTTTTTTACAATAGCAATTTCGATTTCCGATTGAAAAGGCGGTCAAAATATGCTATAATAGTGTCGTAAACCCCAAATTCTCACTTTCCGAGAGTGATTCTCGCTCGCGGGGGTGGTAATTTCTCCGACGTTATGGTAGAATATGGGTGACAAGAATAATCCGAACCAGTTTTTTGGCGACAAATATCCGCCATCAGTTCGTCAAACGCCTTGATAGTATTAATATACAATCTTCGGCGTTTTCCTGCTGCTGACAAATATTTGTCAGCCAAAAAATCTCCGACCCGCGAGCCTTAATTTTTAGGTGATTTTGGGTGCGGAGAACGACGCAAGGTATTAACCTTGCTAGGACGACAAGCCGAAAAGCGCCAAAAATTAAGGCTCCCGGGCTGGTTCGGATTATTCTTGTCACCCTAATCACAGCCAAGCCAGCACGGCTGATTCAGACCTTATGGAGGTACGTTATGGAAAAGAAAACAATAGGAAAATTTATAGCTGTTCTACGCAAGGCGAACGGCATGACGCAAAAGGATCTCGGAGACAGACTTTTCGTTTCGGATAAGACCGTCAGCCGTTGGGAGCGCGACGAATGCGACCCCGAGCTTTCGCTGATACCCGCGATAGCGGAGATATTCGGGATCACGACGGATGAGCTTTTGAGGGGGGAGAAGAACAATCCCAATGCTCCGAGTGCCGATGACTCAAAACCGAGTGCCAAGGCAGATAAACAGTTCAAGGCAATGCTTTTTGGAAGGAAGCGAAAATTTGACAATCTCACGCTGATCTCTGTCGGAATATCCCTGCTCGGTCTTATAGTAGGAATGATAATCAACCTTGGGTTCTCAAAAGGATTGATCGCATTCTTCGTTACGTCGGCATTTCTTCTTGCGAGTGTGATTTGTCAGATCTGCTTCACCTCAAACGTAAGAATTACCACCGACGAGGACGACGATTATCACGAGCTTATAAATGAGGCAAACACCTCATTTTTTCAAAGATCAATATTCGTTTATTTCGTGAATTTCGCAATTCTCGCGTTTTGTCTGCCGCTCGTTACGGTCATAAACGGCACATATTTCGGTCTCGGATTCAGTGCTTGGCTCTTATACGGAATTGCATTCGCTTCAATAGGCATCATTCTTACATATTTGATCTACCGCATTATTATCAAGCCTGCGCTGATTCGTCGGAATATTCTCATTTTTAATGAAGCGGGACTTTCGCATGAAAAATATTCGCGAAAGCTTCTCATTCGTCTTTCGTCAGTCAGCTTGGTTATTGCAATTCTTCTCGGCATTGCAATATCGGTCATCGAAAGTCTCTCTTCCACGAGATTTGCCGACAAGATAGTCCTTGAAACTCCCGAAGAGTTCAAAGAATATATGGAATCAAGCTATGATGAATCGAAAAATGAATCGGGCGAATGGTATTACGACTCTGACGGCAATTTGGTTGGCAGTGCGCTCATCATCGACGAGGACAACCCCGAGCCTTTCAAGAATTCCGTCGTTCTGAAAGACAAGCATGGTAACGAAATTCTCGAATACTATTATCATAACAATCTTTATTCGCGCATTGAGTATAACACCGAATCCGAAGATAGATGTCCGATAATCGTTTACACCCGCGATGCGATGAGAGAAGCGAACACCTTAAAATCGGGAATCAAAACTATGCTTGCTATCGCAATTTTTGCAGAGGTTGCGATATTCGCAGGAATTTACATTATCAAAGTCACAAAGAAAAAGAATTAAAATCACAGAGCACCGCGCGCGCGGTGCTCTCAGACCACTGACAAACGTATATTAAAAACTAACATATAGCAATATGCACAAATAATTAGTAAAAAGCTATGTTCGCACTCGCAAAGCAGGGGTGAAGGGGGCGGCAGCCCCCTTCAAAAGAAACGATGTCATCCTGAGG
>JAFQGP010000115.1 GCA_017415485.1 Clostridia bacterium | reverse complement strand
ATTACGAAAATATCATTATAGTTCCTAAATTTAGCCAACGCGATAATTTCGTGCTGTCAAGGGACGTCGAGGCGCCGTCCCCTACGGTTCGCAATATATATCGGCAGAGACTAAAATAAATTCCCGTGATGAATTTTCAATACAATTCTCGTTATTGATTTTGATTCAAGTTTCTTATCAAAGCCTCAAAAACGCCATTTTCTTCGGATTGCATTAAATACTTTTCTTTTGCATTTATCCATATCTCATCGCCGAAAAGATACACGGTCGTTTCGCTTTCGTCTTCGTACTTGATCTCAATGACCCAAGTCATGCCGCCTTTGGGGACGGAGATCGGGTGGGGAGTTAAGTTCAACCCCGAAAGATAATCAACGACCGCGCGTGCTTCATCGCCCGAAAATGAATATTCATAGCCGTAAAATTCCGGCAATGTTGATACAGAAACGCTTTTTATATCTCTTTCATTCAAATTTTTGAACTGCTTTGGAGTGCACCCCGAAAGGATGGGCAAGCAGATGGCGAGGGTGAGGATCATTAATAGAATTCGTTTCATAATTTACCTCTCATATTCGTCAACAACGCTTATTTCGACCAATCCGAGCTTGTTGTGACCGTCAAGGAAGGATAGGGTGACGGTTCGGGTGACGGTGCCGACTTTTTCGGAATAGGTGATGACGTAGTGATAGAGCGTTTCAACCGGGAGCTGTGTCATTGCCCAGTTCGTGAAGACAAGGCTGACGCCGTTTTCGTTGTAAAGGGGTAATTGCTCGAGATAGGTGGTGCTGCTGTGCTCCATAACCGTCTTTTGGTAGATGTTACGGTCGATGCCGAGCTTTTCGAGGGCGTCGCCGACGCTGTCATCGAAGGTGATGCCGCCCGGAAGGGTGAGACCTTTGATCTCGACTGCTGTGTAAAGAGAATTTGCGTATCGCACCTTGCCGTCCTTCGAGTGATAGTCGTTCGTGTAGCCGAAAAGCTCGCCCGAAGCCATACATCCGCCGCCAAATTCGCCGTCATAGTGGCAGTACACGGGGACGATCGAGGGATCGAGTCCCTCCGCGTATTTTTCTGCGAGGTCGAGAAGCTGACCTTGACTCATACCTTTCACGAATCCCTCGCGGTCGAGGAAATCGGAAAAGACCGAAATATCGGCTTCGGGGATGCGGTCGACCTCTGCGGTGCTTTCTTCGGTTACGTCAAATTGCACCCAAGTGCTGTAGGTGTTTCCGCCATACCGGAATTCACAGCGCAAGCGGTATTTCCCGACTCGCGAAAGGTCGAAGAAAGATAAGGAGTAACCCTTGCGAGTCTCGCCTTTGGGCATCAAAAGCAATGCGATCGCAGGAACCGACATTTCCTCCTTTTGCACGGATGTCCATTCGCCGGTCGAGGTGAGTATTTCTATGAAATAACCCTCACCGAATGTGATCTCTTCGTCGGTATCGTTGTGCCAAGTCACAGAGATCGAAGTTTCGCCGATGCTCTCAAGCGTGAGATAGACTCCTTCAAAATCGGTGAAAATTTTCTCGTTGCCCTCAATTTTGAGATCTTCGGGCTCGGCGCAGGATATTATCGCGGCGGTCACTAAAAGCATAATAAGCAGGAAAAAGAGTTTGTTTTTCATTTCTGTTACCTCCTTTTACTTATATAGACGAAGAAAACGGGAAAAAGTTCCGCTTCGGCGAGGATTTTTTAGAATTTTATCCGAGAAATTACAAAAGTTGCAAGAATGCAAGCCGAAATCATTGCTCCGACGAGCGAAAAGTTGCTGAATCCAAACATCAGCGGTGCGAGTGAGGTGAGGGTCGCGATCGCGGATATGATAGAGATGGACTTGCTCCAATTTTTCTTTAATAATAAGGATAGAACGAGGATGACGAGCAGAACGCAGGTAAAGAGCGCGGTGATGAGTGGGCCGAAGTCGCCATAGCCGTAGGGGATCATACTAAAATAGGAATATGTCTTGCGCCAAGGCTCGCCCTCGGGGTTGGCAAAGTTGCAGACCGCGCCGTAGGGAAGGGTCTCGAGGATGAGCGCGGAGAGGAGAAGGGCGAGAGTTATTATTTTCTTTTTCATTTTCATTCCTCCTTGAGTATGCGGTCGATATAGTCATTTATATCGTGAATATCTTCTTTTGATGTGACGTCGATGACGTAGAGATTGCCGTCATAGATGAATTTTGCCTGGCTGTGGTATGAGCCGTCATAGATTTTCGAATAGTGAACGGTGATCCCGTTTATCTCGCGGCGGAGCTTTTGCTCCTCGTAGCCGCCGATATAGCTCTTTTTTACGTTATCCTTGCCGAAAAGGATGTAGTAGCTGACCTTGATTCCGCCGCCCGACAGAGTTGCCTTGAGCTGATTCGGGTCGCGGACATCGACGTTGCCGTTTTCGTCCTCGTAGCAAGATATGCTTATGCTGACTGTCTCGCTTTCGGCGAAGGCGGTGTTTGCGTCGTTATAAAGGGTATCCTTGCCGATCGCGGCGTTCATTTCGGCGAAAGAGTCATAATAAAAGTTGGTGGGCCCCGGTGCGCTTGCGCCCGTAAACGCTATTTTCATCATAAAACCAAGATAGACGATAAGGCAGAAGCCTGCGGCGATAGATGCCCATTTGAGCCAATTGTTGTTCTTGCGGGGCTTTTCGGCATCAAGGATGAGCGCGGCGTCGATGCCGCTCATTGCGCGGAGAATGTCTTTTTCCGTCATAGCGCAAAGCCCTCCTTTTGGAGATATTTGCGGAGTTTCACGCGGGCGCGGGAGAGGCTCATTGCGACTGTGCTTTCCTTGAGTGCGAGATCCTTTGCGATCTGCGCGATCGGGTAAAGGTGAAAGTATCGGCGGACGAAGATGACACGTTCGCGCTCGGGAAGGGACGAGATGAAGCGGGAAAGCGCGTCGCTCAGCGCGGCGGATTCGCCGATCTCGCGCCCGTCGTTTGAGGGCAGACACTCGGCAAGCTCCTCGAGAGCGAGCGTGACTCCCTGCCTCTTTTGAGCGTGCTTGGCGTCATACACGTCCAGCGCAAGGTTTCGGCTGATGCGCCCGACGTAGGGCTTGAGCGGATCGGGTTTTTGCGGCGGGATCGTGTTCCAAAGGCGCAGATAGGTGTCGTTTGCGACCTCCTCCGAGTCGAGGCGGTCTTCGAGAATGCGGTATGCGATCGCGCGGCAGTAGGCACCGTATTTGCGGTCTGTCTCGGCGATCGCGGATTCGTTTCGGGCAAAATAGAGCTCGATTATTTTTTTGTCTTCCATTGTGAGATCTCCTTTCACCCTTAATAACGGAATTTTGCACTCAAATATCACATAAATATTATCATATAGACACAAATTTGTCAAGAAAATCCTCTTGTCAAGGGGTAAATGCGAAAAAGTTGTAAAAATATTTGTAAACAAGTTATGAACGATTCAAAATGCCTTTTATTTCCTCGTCAAAAGCCTCCTGCGATGTGCCATATCCAAAAATTCCGCGCGGGTAATTGTTCAGCCAAATTGTGATGCGCTCGATTTCTTCATCTGTCTTGTCATCAAAATTTGTGCCTTTTGGAATGTGGCGGCGGATCATGCGGTTTTGTTTTTCGTTGCTCCCTCTCTCATAACTGCTGTACGGATGGCAATAGTAAAATTGCGTGCGCTTGCCCTCATGGATGCAGGATTGTTCCATTCCTTCGCAATCTGAAAATTCTGATCCGTTGTCAACCGTGATCGATTTGAATATGAGCGGGAACAATTCGCCGTATTTGCGTTCAATGTTATCCAATGCCCGCGTTACACTTTCCGCTGTGCCGTCCGGGATTTTGATTTGAATTTCTTGCCGTGTCTTTCGCTCGGTCAGAACAAGCAAAGAATGTTTACTGATTCCGCGTTTGCCCTTTACGGTATCCATTTCCCAATGCCCGAAGGTTTCCCTTGTATCCACCTCCGGCGGGCGTTTTTCAATGCTCGTTCCGCGCGGCGGGCGCGTTTGGCGCACGTTGTTGTACTTGCGTTTGCGATTCGGCTTGTCGGGCAAATCCTTATTTGTCAGCCGCAAAAATATCCCTTTGTCAATGTAACTGTATAATGTGGGTATGCTGATCGTAACACTAAATTGCAGATTCTTCCGCTTGATCTCGCCCAATACGGCAGCGGGCGAATACCTTTCATCGCATATCTTTTTTTCGATGTGATCCGCAAGTTTGCGATCCGATCCGATTTTCAGCATTGCACCTTTTGCTGCGAGATTCGCGCGGTATTTGTCATGTGCTATGTCGGGGGAATATCGGATGTCTGTTGTCAAATCCGTGTTCATGTGCGTATATTGCCCGCGTTTCACTTCACGATATATCGTGCTTATATGCACACGGATTTCGGCGGAAATTTCCTTCGGTGTTTTGCCCTCTTTCAAAGATGCTTCGATTTTCAATCTGTCTGTATGTGTCAAATGCTTGAATCTGCGCATAATGCCCTCCATAAATGAAAATATCCCCGCACCCTAATTTTCAAGGATGCGGGGATGCGGTTTGTGTGATCGTCATCATTCCGATGTTTCCAAAAACTTTTCGATTGCGGCTTTTATGATCTGCGCTTGCGGGATGCCCTCGGCGGCGCACTTTGCTTTGAACGCCTCCGCCATTTCTTTCGGCACATATGCCGTCACCGCTCCGTATGCTTTTTTATTGTATCGCGCTTTCACCGCTGTCGATGTTGTTGTTTTTCTTTTTGTTTGTTCCATCGTTCCGCCCTCTCAAAATATTGATTCTTTTTCGATATACTGTTTCAATTCTTCGATTGTTCTGCAAATGTCCTTTGCGACCTTGTATTCAATCGTCAGTTTTCCTGCGCATTTTGTAATGCGCCAATAGTTTTGAAATTCTTTGATGGAATATTCTGCATCGCCTTTTCTAATGTTCATGCTTTCCTCCTCTGCGGGGAATCCGTCCCGCTCGGTTTATTGAAATAATTTTCCCGTTCTGATCGCTTCTTTCATGTCGAATGTTCCGCCGATCATCGCCCACGGTTTGCCGTCCACATACAGCGTTTTGTTTTCGATGTATGCGCGATCTGTAATGATTCGGCGTGTGATCTTGCCTTCAGCGTTGCGAATGAATTTCAAATGTTCCATGTTTTCAAGTCCTTTCCGATCTGCGCCGCTTGACATCGGCGGTTTTTTATGGTATAATAGGACTTACGGACGGGGCGTTTCGCCCCATCCTGCCTATGAAAGCGATTATTTGCTTTCTTTGGTTGCCTTGCTTGATTTTGGCTTTTTGAATGTTAATGTAACTTTGATGCTTTCCACGGCTTCGTTACTCTTAACAGCGTTTGCCACTTCTTGCAAGGCTTTTTCTATTTCGCCCATCGGCGTTTTTGGCTTTTCCATTTCGTTCACCCCCTCTCTTTCTTTCTGTATATATTATAACATACTATTGATAGTATGTCAAGAGGTTTTGCGAAAATAATTGAAAAAATTTTCAAAAAATTGCACGCCGCGTGATCGAACACATGGCGTGCGTTTTGTTATTCTAACCCCAAAAGCCACAGGGCGGACACCTTCAGAACGCGGGCGAATATCATCAATTCATAATCGCACACAAACCGCGTGCCGATCTCAATGCGGCTGATGCTGTCGCGTTCCAATATCACGCCTTCGATCTGCATCCGCGCCGCCAAATCCGCTTGTGATAATCTTTGCGTTGTTCTTGCTTGATGTATCCTATCGCCGCATATGTTCTTTTTGCCGTTGTAATTGTAAATTTTCATTGACTTTTGCCCTCTCGATGTGCTAATGTTCGGAAAGATTCTTGACTTTATATATATTTTCGCATATAATAATAGGGGAAGTGTGTTAAAGATCAGAATTAAAAGTTTAGCAACAAATTTCCATTTATTTCGACACGATTTGCGTGGTGACGATGTTATAATAGTTAGTGCCGCCAATGGCGCGGCGGGAGGTTAAAATGAAAAATCCGTACACACAAGAGAAAATACAGGCGATGTATAACGGCATCACGGATGCCAAACTTGAAAAGAACAAAAAGTCATATACAATATGGGGCATCGTCTGCATTGTTCTGATTCATCCGATCTGTTTGGCAATCGGCGCGTTTCTGCTTTGGCGTTCCTATCTCATATCGAAAGAATTGAGCCGCCGGAATGCCGTCAATGCGCACGTTGTCGCGCCCTCTCCCGCATCGAATCAAATAGCAAGTGAAGTGCCGCAAGTCGATCCGCCGCATTATTGTTTCAGCGATGGCGCAAAAATCTATTTGGCGGATGTTGATGTAAATGATTTTGATGTCGTCAAAACCTATCACACGAAGGTTGTTGGCGTTACATATGAAAACGATGACGGCACGGATCGCCAACTAAATATTGAATATGCGCACAGGGGCGATTCTTTGATATTCCGTGAATTTGATTATGACGGCAAACCCGCATATGCAGTTCATTTGGAGGATGGCTGTCAAATCGGCAATCTGAAGGAATCCCTCGCGGGCGATATTTCAGACTTTATGGATTCGCATGAAAAAGAATTATTCATGTACGGCGAAATCACCGAAATCACCGGCGGGGATGACGGTATGAAATACGGATGCAATATCGTTGTATATTTGCTTGCGCGGAAATAACCATTTATAAAATACGAAAAAGAGCGGACAACCTCACACAAGGCTGCCCGCTCTCTTTATATGTTTTTATACTTCAACAAATGCCGTGTGTGCTTCATCCGCGCTGATGAAGTTTCCTTCAGCGGTTTTCCACATCGGTTTGCCGTCATCGGATTCCACGGTGTCAATAACATCCACGGTGTCACCCTTGCACATCAACCCGCATTCCGTTTCCGGCGCAAACGATGGCGCGTTTCTCACGCGCAATTTGCCGTTGAACACAACAGTTGCACGCCCGATGATGTTGACGGTTTCGGCGGTTTCTGCCGCTTCTGCGGCGGGGAAAACGATGTTGCCGTCATCATCAAAGACATATGCGCCCGCGGCTTCTGCTGCCTTTTCTGCGCCGTTCTGTGTCTTGTATGACTTATTTTCTGCGATGTCGAATTTTTCACCAACATAAAACATGATGTTGTCCTCCTTATGCTTTGTGAACATCGGATGCCTTCACGCGCCCGGTGTAAACCTTTTTTGTTTTTTCTGTGGATACAAGCAGAATTGTTCCGTTCTTTTCAATCTGCCGAATATAGAGTGTTGCGGATCGTACCCATGCGGGCATTTTCACACCGTTGCTGTATGCTGTCACGCCGCTGTTGATCTTTACAGCATCGCCAACGGCGGGCGAATACTTTGCGGCGGGGGTGTTTGCTGTGATTGCCGAAACATCCTTTTCATCAACCCATCCCCAAACTGTCGCGCTGCCGCCGCTCTCTCTCACAAGATGATACGGATGCTTTGCTTTGCCGAGTTGGTATATCTGCGTGATCTTTGCTTTTCCGCTCTTGCACGCCTTGCCGTTTGCGGCGTTTGCGCTTGTATAATGCACGTTGCCATTGAAGCTGACAACATCCCCAACATTGAACGCCGCGGGCGTTGTGGGCGTTTCTGCGGGCGGCTGTGCGGTGTCTGCACCGCTTGCGCCCTTCAGAATGTTCCAATACTTCTTTACGGTTTCAAGGAACGCCGCCCAATGATCCAAGATATAAAGCGGGCAATTTTTGCGTGCGCCGTTTACCTTCTTGTCAACACCGTGCATCCAATAATTGTGCGTGTAAACATCGAATGCGGGATCAAGGTTGTAACGATAACAGAGAAGCGCGACCAACTGCGCCAATGTCTTTTCGCTCACTTCATTTGATCCCGTTTCGATGCACTCAATCGAAATGGTGTCAAGGTTGCCGCCCGTCTTTCCGCCGCGGTGATCCTTGCGGCGGGATGATCCGTCTGCCGCGTGCCATCCGCGTTCATTGTCCGCCAACTGCTGCCAAATCTCGTTTTGCCATACCCAATAATGCACGGCAACGCCGTTCATGTTTCCATTCGGGTATGTAGCGCGGGCATACTGTTCCGCGGGCGTTGTGCCGGAGGCGCATTTGATGTCACCCGTGTTGTGGACGGTGATGCCCTTTGGCGCGCCCGTTCCGTTGTTCAACTTTGCGTTTGGCTTTACAAGATCGCCGCGCTTGACATAACTGCATATGTCCTTTGCGGCAACCGCGCCATCCGGCGTGATTTTCTGCTTGATTGTGATGGTTTCGTTTCCGATCTTTTCCGTGATGGTTTTATCGGGAGAAAGAAAAGCCATTAAAGACACCCCGTTTCGCTGTCATCATCCTGCGCCGCGCCGTCTGTTTCCTGCACGGCGTTTTCGTTTCCTGTTGCCTTGCTGCGTGCCGCATCCACCAAGCCTTCGCCGATGATGTATGCGATCAGCGCGGACACAGCCGAAATGATTGCAATAATCTGTTCGGTTGTGATCTGCTCGATGCCGAATGCTGCGCATACAGCGGTCACAAATGCGATGATTGCCGCCCAAAACTTGCGGCTTGTCAACTTCTGTTTCCAATCAATTTTCATGTTCGTGATTCCTTTCTTTTTTCAACTGTTGTGTTGTCCGTGTGCTTGCTTGTTCAAGTGTTTTTCAAGTTTTTCATGCGCCTTTGTCACTTCTCCGTTGCAATGCAGTTGTTTCAACCCGTCAAGGGATGCAAGCATTGCATATGACAGCACGCACAATTCGTCTTGAATCGCTTGATTCTTCTCCGCTTCTTTCTTTCTGAATTCCTCCATGTCTTTTTCATGAAGTTGTCGCAATGCAGAAATATCGGCGGATTGCTTATTTTGCGCAAGCACCCATTTGATGACGGCTACAACCACCCCGCCGATTCCAAGAATAGCGGTTAAAACGCCGCCGATCAAAATGATCGAATTTGCATCGATGTACATTTGCTCCTCCGTTCCTTTGGTTTAGATTTTGCGCAACGCCATTTCAATTTCGTCAAGTTCGTCATATGCTTGATTCATCTTGTCCGAAATTGTTGCGCCGTCTGCGCCATCGTCCATGATGCACACATCGGATTGTGCGATGATGTTGGATTGCTCCCGCACAAGATCAGCCAAAACCGTTGTGACATGGCACAGTTTGTCAATGATTTCGATCAACGACATCACGCATCACCTTCGTATGCTTCGCCGGTGATTTCCTCATATTCCTCCGCGGTGATACCTCTGCCGGGGCGTTTGTTGTTGATGGATACCCATCCCGCAAGCGTTTCCTTCGTGATATAACCCATCTTGTATTTCGCATTCAGCGAATCAAACTTTGCACTATGTTCCATGTATTACACCTCCATTCCAAGTGCGATTTCTTCCATGCCAAGTTCGATTGCGGACAAAGATTGCATAATCATCTTTGTCGCGGGCGTTTCAAGCGATGCAAGATAATCGGCGTATTCCGCCACGGTCATTTCGCGCTCGTCATACTGCCACATGGTTTCTTCCTTGCCGCTCTCGTCCTTTTTGGTGATCTGCGTGATGTTCTTACGCAAATACACCGTTGTGGGGGAGGATACCGTATCCACCTCCGCCGGGCGTTCTGCCTGTGATCCTGTGATCTGCTTCCAATTTGTCATGTTTTCTGTTCTCCTTTCGGCTGTGATTGCTGATTGTTCGTTTCATCTTCCGTATGTTCACCCACGGTTTGATGTGATTCAGATAATAGTTGTATGTGTCTGTATGCTTGAACAACCCCATGCGGGAAATCATGCCCGCTGCATCGTACCATGTCACCTTCGTTTTCTTTCCGATTCTGTGTGCTTTTCGGCGCGATGCGCACAAATTTCGCTTGCGCATGGTTGTCCTGTTGTAGTGAAATTGAAATCCCATGAAATCAATAAAACGCCCTTTGGTTTTCGGTTTGCCGTTCTTATCGAATGCACCTTTGACGGGATGTTCAAATCGGTACACTTGCCATGTGTGTTTGATCTGCAAATGAAGATTGCCCGCAAGGTATTCCGCGATTGCTTGCATCGCCGCGTGGATCTTCTTTTTGTTCTTGCCTGTGATGACAAAATCATCCGCGTATCGCATATAGTGATCCACGCCCGGCAACTGCACAACAAAATGATCGAATTCCTTCAGCATCAAATGTCCGTACCACCCGGATGTGTAAAAGCCTTTCGGAATAAATCTGCGGCGGCGCACGCCGTTTTCAATCGTGATTTTCTCATGAATGGAAATGACGCGGTGATTGATATGCAAAAATCTTTTATCGCGGCACACTTTCGCCAACTTCGATTCAAGAATATCAAGATCGATGTTGTCATAAAATCCCGTGATGTCACCTTGTCCGACATAAAATTTCTTGCCGTCATATTTCCGAATCCACTTTGCCAACACCTTTTTGCCCGCGTGTACCCCTCTTTTCGGGATACTGCCGTATGCAAATTCATATAAACCGTGCATGATGATCGGTTGCAATTGACTAACGATGCAATGATGCAGCACTTGTTCATACTTATAGTCCGGCTGAATGATGTTGCGTGGTTTCTTGCTGTTGTTTTCGTTGATTTGATGTTCTTCGTGTTTTATGATTTCAATGGTGTCCGTCTTTACAAGATCAATGAAAATCGGCACTTCGTTTTCGATGTTCGCAAGGACATCGCCAACGCTTTCAAATGGCTGTTTTCGCGGATCGCCGGGGCGTTTACCCCGTGCGCGGCTTTTGTGCTTTCGCTTTGCTGCCTTGTAAAAACATTGCTTCACATTTTCGCATTCAAGCATTCTGTCGAATTGCCCGTTATAACTTTTCATATATTCTTCTTTCTTATCACCTAATGAGCGTTGAGCCTTCCGGCTTACTAACCCATTCCTTCATCGGTCTAATTATCGCCAAGCGGCGCGGAATACACGGCACATTACTCAATTACGATTATGATAAGAATGAGCCGCCCCAATCGTCCAATTCGTGTTGGAAGCCGCGTTGTTCAAGTTCAAGTACGCCGCGCCGCAATTCGCACCGTTGTTGCAGTTACCGCCGACAAGCGCACGAAACACCGAACAGAACGCCGGAACAGCGTGCCGTGTATCCCGGTTATACCGTTTTATGAATGCTTATATGTTTTTATTGCGGGGGATAAATCCCCCGATCCCCCTGCGGCTTACGCCGCTGAAGGCTGTTCACAAGAAAGAGCCGCCCCAATCGACCAATACGCGTTGAAAGCCGCGTTGTTCACGCTCAAGTACGCCGCGCCGCAAATCGCACCGCCGCTGCAGTTACCGCCCACAAGCGCAACCGCCACGATCTCTGCGTTCAAATAGAGATAATCGCACAGATAGGTTGATGCGCTGCCGCCTGTACCCGTGGGAATTCTGCCGAATTCACGCATTGTGGTTGTCTTTGTATAGCCGTTTGCAACGGCAGAAAGATCAACGCCGGTGTCGGTGTATCCCTCTCCCGTCAGATTGTACGGGGGTGTCATCTTCACCTTCACTTTGCCGTGATCCATAATAAGACCAACGACACGATCCCATTGATCGCCCCACCATCCTTCGATGTGGAACACCTTGACTTGTTCAACGGTTGTGTTATATCCGAAAAACTGCCCTTTGTCGTTCAGCGTGCCTGTCTGCAATACGCCATAATAAACGCTTGCATCCTCGACATAACCCGTTGTGTTGCCTTGACCGAAAACGCCCTGTGAATTGTCGGATTTGCCGATCACGGTCAACAGGCAGTTCACAAGATTGCGATCCGCCCATGAACGTGTGCGCCAAATGTCCGCACCATCTTGATTGTTTGCGGCTGCGCGGTTGATTTCGGTCTGTGCGTTCTGTGAATACATCGGCTGAATCCCGGACAGGGAACGAAGGCGCGTGCCGTCATAACCGCCCTTGAACATGGAAAGATATTTCACGTTCATGATCGTGCCATCCGCGCGGGTATGCGCGTATGCGTGATAGGAGGAATCATACTGCACGTTGCACAGGATGATATATTCATAGTTTCCGACTTCATACTGTGAAATCCACACAAGGGGGATCGCGGACATTGCGTTTCCTGCGTAATCAGAATTTGCAACATCGGATTCCGTGCCGTCCTCCTTCAGCGTGTAGTCATTCGGATTCAGTTTGTAATCTTCCGTGCCGTCATACTTCACCATGCACGGATAATTGTTTTTCACAAACCAAATGTCACCCCAATCGCCGAAATCGAATGCGCCGGATGCAAAATCCATCTTTGCGGGATTCATGCCAACGGCATCATACAGATATGTCACGCGCGTTGCGGGATTGCTGTCATTCTTGTTGATCTTCACGCCGTAACGCTTGATACCCGCAAACTTGCTGTCGATGTCCTGCACCGCCGCAAGAATGCCGGTTGTGTCCGCCTTTACTTCGTCAAGTGTCTTTTTGTCTGCAATATAGATTCTATCGCCTTTTGCCATTTGGAATTATACCTCCTCTAAATAAATGATTCCGTTGTCAATTCCGATGGAATAAACGGTTGCCGTAGTATCGTCCGCCATTGAGTTGATACCGGCGGCAATATTTTCGCAAGCCGCCGCGCCCGCGTTGGCGGCATCCGCTGCACTTCTTGCGCCCGCTGCGGCTGAATTCGCCGCGTTGGTTGCCTCCGTCATGTTGTTTCGGAACGCAATGACTTCGTTGTACTGTTCCTGCACTTGCTGAACAAGCGCATCGAATGTCGGAACATCGATGACGGCGGGGAGATCGTGGAAAAGGTGTTCACCATCGCCGATGCGCAAGATATATGCGCCGCTCTCCGTCACTTCAACGCCCCATTCATTCACTTCCAAAATGCGCCCGGATGCTTGCCATTGCGCCGTTGTGCCGCATTTCGGTTTGATGGTTGATGTTGCCATGTGTTCATGCTCCTTTCATGCGTTCCGCACTTACGGCGTGCCGCAATTTATTTTGATTTCGTCCGTTGTGAATGGCGTGCCGCCGTCACAGTTTAATGTGTCATGGCTGCCGGGCGTTCCGCCATCGACATTGTGATATATGCCGGTATCCATTTCCCGCATATCGGCGTATGCTGCCTCCACCCGCTCCAATGTGTCGTTTAACTGCTCTTGTGTAGAAATGGCGTTTTCCGCCCTCTCCGCTGCGTTGTTGGCTTTGTCAGCCGCCGCCACGGTGTCAGTTATAACATTTTGGTATCGTGTCAATGTCTGTTGGCGCGTGACCTCTGCCGCGCGGCGTTCTTTTTCCGCTTGCACGCGCTCATATTCGTTGTTGATCCGCTCCGATTCCGCCCGCGCCCGCGCCGCTTCCGCGATCTTGAACGCTTCCTCCGTGTTCAGCACTTGCGCTTTGGTTTTCAGCAGATCATCAATGTACGATTGCACCTTCTTGTCAAGTGCGCTGATTTCGTTACTTGACAGGATCGCGGATTCATCGCGCATTGATTCTTCAATTTCGATTGTGAATGATGCCGATGACAGGATTTCCGAATTTGATGCGCGGCGGATTTCGATGTCACAATATGCCGTTCCTGCTGCCGCCAACGCTTGATTTGTCAATTCAACCATGACATGGTTGTTTTCAACCTTGCATTCGTTGTAACAAAACTTTTTGTCCGGCTTCTTGATGTTGGCATACACAACCGCATCCGCGGGAATCTCAAATTGATTTCCGTACATCATCAATTCGACTTCGACAAATCGTGTTGCTTTGTCACCTTGCTTTGCGGAAACAAGATAAAATTTTGTTTCGCCGTACAATTCAAGTTGAATCGATGTTATCATTTGCATCACACATCACCCCGCTTTCATTCATTTTCATCCGTTGCGATTTCTTCAATGAAAAGCAACCCGCCACGGACACCCAATTTGTATTTTTTGTTTGTGTCGGAATCCACAAGTTCATGTGATTCCGCAATAGCCTTTTCCATTTCTTCCGTTGTGGAAAAGTCCGTCAGCGTTTCCGCAAACGATTCCTCCAATGCTGCCGCCTGTTGATTCAACGCCGTTGTCATGCCTTCTTTTGTTGCGTATGTATTCGCCACATCCTGCAACACGGCACGTTTCGCGGCATCAATCGCATTGTCGGTTTGTTTTGATGTTTTATAACTTTCTAATTGCTTATCGGTGTATTCTTTCGCCGATTTCAATGTTGCTTCATCGCCGGTTGTAATGTCGGATTTGGCTGCGTATTGCCCCGAAATATCTTTGATGATTTCGGTTTTCATCGCTTCCATTTCAAGCGCGATTTCCTCCGAGGTTATACCTTCAGATTCTTCGATTTGTTCACTTGTATTTCCGCCCGCAACCGCAACCGCTTCATCAACGATCTGCGCCATCTGTTCCGCTTGAATATCCGCAAATGATTTCTTTGTGTTGGATAGTTCACAAGTGTTTTTCTGCGGATCAAACGGGTATTTTGTGATTTTGGCAATGCGCATCTTTGCTTTCACGCCGCTTTGACGGGAAATCAACCACACGACATCGCCGATTCCATAATGCAGAATTTCCGAATATACAGGATTCAGCGATGCAAGATCAATGACATCGGTTTCATACACTTCATATGGCTTTGCTTTTTCTGCCAATTTCAGCGTTGCATCCTCGATCAGCGAATCAATCCGCGTGTATCGTTCATCTTTCCAAATGAATGTTTTGACCTTGCTTGAATAACTGTGATTTTCGATGTAGTCTTTTCCGTCAATGTCGATCTGCAAACCGTCTTTGCCAATCGGCACGATTCGCGTGTAAAAGTCATATGATGTTTTGTCCGTCTGCAATTTCCGCAAATTCAGCGATTCAATGAAATAACATCCCTTGTCATCGCCGATCTGTTCATATATGTCAATCCGTTTGTTGATCGTGTCATACATAATTTCACATGAATATGTGGAAATCACTTGCGAAATAATGTCAACGGCATTGCACGCCGAATCTTTCTTGATCGTCCTGCGCTTTGTGATCTCACAGACACCAACCGTCCACCCCGTGCCGTCAAGCGCAACAGCCAAGCACGCGGCGGCGGTCATTTCGGTTGTCTTGAAAGATTTGAAGGCTTTGCCCTCCAAATCTTCCAAGTTCAATGTTGCAACAACTTTCAGCCATTGTGTTTTTGATCCGCCGGAAACGCTTTTGACAACATATTCATCCGTTTTTGTGCGGATGTAATATTCATTTTTGATGTCATCCAAAAACACACCCGTGACGGGGTATTTGAAAGACAGTTCTTTGTCACCGCTTTCAAGTTTGGTTGTTTCCTTCAGTTCTGTGAATCCCGATAAAGTGCCGATGCGTTCTTTGGAATCCGAAAATAATTGCAACATATTTCCGCCTCCTTATATCCACATCGGATTGTACCGCATCACGACAACGCATTTGTTTGACGAAAAATTCAGCACATATTTTTGTCCGTGTGTCAGTTTCGGGAAATCCCATAAATCCACATCGGCAAATTTGTTCACGCCGTCTTGCGTTGCCGTTCCCGCCGCTCCGTCAATGATGATCTTTTTGCCCGCTTCAAGATTCTTGATGATGATCGGATCGTCACCAAAACCATCGATGCGATATTCCGACATATCAACTGTTGGCGTGATCTCAACGATGCAAGGCGCATCGCGCGTTCCCAACACATCGAATTGTGCGGTGTCCTTGTCGATGTATGTGTTTTTGATTTCGTCATCGATCATGTACCCGGCAAAAGTCAAATTGACCGTGTACCGCGTTTTTACGATTGTTTTTGATAAACTGTCATCTGTCAATTTGCCCGTGTAATAACCCTTGTATCCGTCAAGTTGCATCACAACGCCATGCGTTAAAAGTGCCATGAAATTTGATACATTGCGGACAATTTGGCTGCGGCTGTCACCGCGAAACAGGATTGACAGTTTGAGTGTTCCGGCTTTGATGAATGTTTCAAATTCAAGCGGAACGGGCGCACCGTCAATCCATTCGTTTTCAACGGCAATTTTCGGCGGCTGAATGTCAACGGTCAACTGTTTTGCATTGAATTTTCTGATGTCGATTCCGTCAATTTTCATTCGTTACCTCCTTGATTGAACATCTTTCACGATGTTGTCCGTCACCATTTCTGTCGTGTGTTCCGCAATCACTTCGCCGTCAAGCATCGAAATTGCGGTCACTCTGATGATGTTGTTTTCTTTCAGTTTTTCATATTTGCTGTCAAGAATCGCGGACAATCTTTGATAGAAAGGTTCAAGCGGCAAGATCGCCTCCGCTCCCGCTTCGCCGCCCGCCAACAGGCGCGTGCCAACAGCACCGAACACCGTTGGTTGTGTCATGATACCACCGTTTTTGTACCAATCAATGCTTAAATACGGAACGGATGGCGGTGACAGCGAAAATTCGCCCTTGATGCTGAAATGCGGCAATTTGAGTTTCGGCAACGACCAAGAGAAATTGAACGCCGATTTGATTTTGCTGATGACATTTGTGACCGTATTTTTCGCATTGTTGATCGGTGTTTCGATTGCCGATTTGATGCTGTTGAACACGGATTGCACCGTGGATTTGATGCTGTTGATGGTGTTGGAAATGCTCGATTTCACGCTGTTGAATGCGTTTGAAATGGCGTTCTTTGCGTTATTGATCGGCGTTTCCATCGCGGATTTGATGCTATTGAACACGGATTGCACCGTGTTTTTCACGCTGTTGACGGCGTTGGAAATCGTTGTTTTGATGCTGTTGAACACATTTGTGATGGTGTTCTTTGCGCCATTCACAGCCGTATCAATAGCGGATTTGATGCTATTGAAAACGGATGTGACCGTGGATTTCGCGCTGTTCACAGCGTTTGTGATGGTTGTCTTGACCGCATTGAATGCCGTGGATACCGCCGTTTTGATGGAATTCAGCACCGTGTCGATTGCCGACTTGATGCTGTTCCAAACGGAGGACACCGTGGATTTGATTGCATTCACCGCGTTTGTCACGGTTGTTTTGACGGCGTTCCATGCTGTCGAAATTGCTGTCTTGATGGAATTCAGCGCCGTGTCAATGGTTGATTTGATGCTGTTCCATACGCTCATGATGGTATCTTTGCAGTTTTCCCAAATGAATCGGAAGGGCAATGTTATCAAGTCAAATGCTGCTTTGAACAGATTGACAATGAACATGATGCCGACTTGCACGACATTTTTGATGCCTTCCCAAATATTCGCAAGCGTGTCGCGGATCGCTGTGAAAATGCTTGTTGCCTTTTCCTTGATGGAATTGAATGTGTTAGAACAGAATTGCACAATACTGTTCCACAAATTCACGAAAAAGTCCTTGATGCCGTTCCAAATATCGGTGAAGAATTGACCGATTGCCCGGAAAGCATCGCCGAAAATCGTGTTGAATTGATTGCACACATATTCCACATAAAGCACAATCGAATCCCACAAGCCGGAAAAAATCTGCTTGATTCCTTCCCACGCCTGTTTCCAATCGCCCGTGAATACACCAACAACGAAATTTATCAAGCCGCTGAAAATCTCCTTCAGCGTGCCGAATAAACCGCCGATGAATTCAAAGACATTTTGGAAGATCGGTTGAAAAGTATTCCACAGCCATTCAACAACAGGCTGCAAAACATTCGTCCACAGGAATTGCAACACTTGAATGACCTTGTTGACACGCGGGATCACGACTTCATTGAAAATCTTCATCATGCCTTCCCACGCTGTCGCAAATACGCCGCCGATGGCTTGCGCCAACGGTACAACGACATTATTCCACAGCATTGTCAACACTTCCGAAACAATTCTGATGACCGGCGTGAATACCGAATCCAAGAATGTCGCAAGCGGAACAATGACATTGTTCCATAGATTCTGAAATGTTGCCGTTACTGTTGGGATAACCGTACCCGCCACCCATTCAAGCGCGGGAATAATGAAATCCGTCCAACAACTTGTGAACATACCCACAAGGAAATCAGCAAACGGTTTCAACATCACTTGCAACCGCTCCCACGCGGTTTGCAAATTCGGGATCACGGTATTTGTGAAAAATTCGATTGCCGGCTGTACCGCTGATTTCAGATCATTGATGACCGACAACAGGCTGCCCCGCACATCATCATTCGTTGCGATAACATACCCCAAGCCGACAACCAATGCGGCGATTGCCGCAACGACCAAGCCAACAGGGGAACACACAGCGGAAAGAACGCCGGAAAGACCGCCCGCGCCCGCTATTGCGCCGGACACTTTTCCGATTATTGTTGCGACCGTGGATGCACCGCTTGCGAGTTTTGAGAATGCAAGCAATGCCGGTCCAATCGCTGCCACAACTGCTGCAACCTTGATGATTGTCTGCTGTTGGCTGTCGGAAAGTCCGTTGAATTTTTCTGCAAGTTCCGATATTTTTGCAACTGCCGATTCGATGATCGGCAAGAGTTTTTCGCCAAACGACACCGCAAGTGCGCTGATGGTGTTTTTCATCATGGCAATGCGGCTTTCGGTTGTGGCGTAACGCTGCGTTGCTTCGTTTGTCAACGCATTGTTTTGATCCCACGCCGCATTTGATGTTTCAAGTGCCGATGTCAGAACACCATCCGAGGATGCGAGGGAAAGCACCGCATTTGACAGGCGCACCTCCGTCAACCCCATTTCGTTCAAGAGTTCAACGGCGGATTTGCCCGTTCTTTCGGTATCATTCAAGCCGCCAATGAACATTGACAGCGCACCCACAGCATCCGTTCCCCATGCTTGAATAAACTGATCCGCCGAAACGCCCGCCACGTTTGCAAACTGTTCAAGGCTTGATGCGTTTGACATATAGTTTTTCAATTCGGTTGTTGTCAAACCGAGGGATTCCGCAACACCCTTGAATTCCTTGCTATTCAGCGATGCCATCAATTCAAGTTCGCGGAGGGAATAGCCGGTTGCATTGATGGTTTGGCTTGCCGTTCCGTACATCTGCACGGCAACTTCCATCTGTTTCAGCAGTTTCGACACCGCCGATCCGCCCGCTTCGGCTTCAATGCCAACGGACGAAAGCGCGGTTGCGATTGCCATGATCTGCGCTTCCGAAAGTCCGACAACTTCACCCGTGGATGCCAAGCGCGTTGCCATGCTTACGATGTCCGCCTCCGTTGTCGCAAAGTTGTTTCCAAGCGCAACGATGGTTGATCCCAAACGATCATAATTTGCGGCATCCATTTTCACGACATTCGCAAACTTCGCAAGGGCGGTTGCGGCTTCATCTGCCGAAAGGTTTGTTGCTTCACCCAAATCGATCATAACGCGGGTAAAACTTAATATGTCATCGGTTTTGATGCCAAGTTGTCCGGCGGCTTCCGCCACGGCGGAAATTTCCGTTGTGGATGCGGGCAATTCCTTTGACATATCAATGATGCCTTGTTTCAGCGATTCAAGTTGTTCCGCCGTACCGTCAACCGTCTTTTTGACACCCGTGAATGCGCTTTCAAATTCGATTGCCGCCTTTGCCGAATATGTACCCGCCGCCACGATTGCCGTGGAAACAACGGTCATTTTCTTTCCTGCCGATTCTGCGGCTGATGCAACCTTGTCCGCGCCCTTTGCAAAATTATCCCACGGCGTTTTCGCCAATTCCGCGTTTAGTTCGCGCAATTCCAATTCCATTTCGGCAAGCGCGATTTTGGATTTGTTGGTTTTCGCTTCGTGGTTTGCAAGTCCTTTTTCCTGCTTCTCGATGCTCGTTGTGCATTTTCCCAACTGCTGTTCCAAATCGGAAATCTGCGATTTCAACGCTTTCGATTCGTCAGAATTCTTGCCGGTTTGTGCCGCGGTTTCGCTGTACGCGGCTTTTGCTTGCTGCAATTTTGCGGTTAATGTTTCGTGTTTTGCCCTCTCTTTTTCAAGATCAGATGTTAACCGCTCATGCTGTTCCTCGTTTGCCTTTACAACATCTTTCTGTAATTCAACCTTCGATGTCAGTTCTGCGATCTTTGATTTCAAAACATCGGAGGCGTTGCCAAGCAATTTCGCCTGTGCCTGTGCCACACCGAATTCAGATGATAAACTTTTCATCTGATTCACCATTTCTTTCATCTTCTGTTGAAAGTCTGATGAATTCGCTGTGATCCTTGCTTCCGCTTTTGCCATTTACAACACCTCCTTCCGTTTATTATTTTTCGTTTGTTGTTTCAAGTTCAAATTTCACATAGTCCAAAAGGCTCATAATGTCCGAATCCATGCACTGTGCAAGCGAATTGTTGAAGGCTCTGATGGATAACTTTGTGACACGATCCATGTTTTCTTTGCAAATGCTCCACACGTTCTGCGGCGGATCATCGTCATCGTATCCTTCCGCTTCGTCATATTCGTCAAATGCGGATTTCTCTTGCGCTTCAACTTCCTGCTTGTCCTTTTCGGACATAAGTTCAAGAAATTTCGGCGTGACAATTTCCTGCATGATGTAATGGATCGTTTTTGCCGCCGTGAAAACTTCCTCCGCATCCATGTTTTCGATGTCACGCGATGACACGCGATTCCCGGATATTTCGCGGATGATCTGCGAATTGATGAAAACGACATCGGATTTGTCGTTCATCCTGTCCGCCTTTTCCATCAATTCACAATACTTTCGGTACATCCTCACGGTGATCGTGGATACCGTTATTTCATCGCCGCTTGCAGTTGTCAGCGATATTTCCGGCATTACTTGCCTTCGGGAAAATTTTCCTTCATCTTTTCGATTTTCTTGTCAACTTCACCGCCGACAATCGCTTCGATCATAGCGAATTCCATGATGATTTCGGAAACGCTCAACCCGGTTTCGGCATCCTTCAACTGCTCAACCGTGAATTGATTGCCGTACAATGCGCAAATGGTTTCCATCATCTGCACAAACTGTGCTTTGGTGTACATCTTGTGTTTTTCTTCGGATGTGAAGATGGATTCACGCGCTTCAAGATAGTCCATATAGACATCGGGCGCGACCTTCGGCATTGCATATTCAGTTCCGCCGATTGTGATTGTTCTTTTGATTTCGTCTTTCTTTTCGATTCTTGCGTTCATGGTAAAATCCTCCTGTATGTTGTTTTTGATTTTTGAATTTAACTTGCCTGTAATTTGCGAAAACCAATGCAAAGTTTGAAAAATGCAAGCAAAGATCGCAACTGTACTATGAATTTTCGCAAATCACATGGCAAATTTGATTTGTTGGTTTGCAAATTTAACTTGCTGTTAATTTGCGGATCAACCCGCTGTCGGCTCTTTCTTCTCCTGTACAGCGGAAAACCAATCTTTGATCGCTGCGGCTGCCGTGGTATGCGCTGCAAGCAGATTCGATTCATCGACTTGAATGTGGTAGTTGCCGTCCTTCTGTCTTTCGTAGAAAGTACCCTTCAGCGTGTTTGTCTGCGTGCTTACCTTGTCCGCCTGCGTTTCGTAGTTGTCATCATTGCCCGATCCGAACACGCCGCAATACAACCAAGAAAATTCGTATTTGCCATTCAGTTTCTTTGCACGATAACCGATGGCAACTTCCGGTGCTTTGTCATCCTTGTTCTTCACAAGATAACCGTGTTCATACAACTGTCCGAACACAAGGGCGCGATCCTGCGGCGCAAGGCTGTTGACCTCGAATTCAACTTCCGTGCCTTCGTAGTTGTGAACAACCTCCTCCACACCGTCATCGCTGTAAATCTTTTCTGTGCTGAATTTGTCAGACACCTTGCCTTTGATTGCGCGGGCAAGTTTCACGGGCGTTCCCGCTTCGTAAAGTGCCTCCGTGTTTGCCGTAACGGGCGCAACATAGAGATCGCGGAACGACTTTGTTCTGCTTCTTACAACGGTATTTGCGTTTTCACTCATTGATATATTCCTCCGTTTCTTCTGCATACTCAAACCGCATGGCATTCACAAACACTTTCGTGTCCGTTTCAAGATTGTCATTGCCGCCGATGTATGCGAATCCTTTTTGTTTTAATAGTTTTTTGATTTCGTTTTTCAAGCCGATTTGATCTTTCTGCGACCAAATATTCACTTGAATTTGCGCCTTCAACACATCCGCGTTATCGTCTGAATGGCTGTCCTCCGAATCTTCAAGCAACCACAACGTGATATGCAGTTTCTTATATTCGGCATCGTACCACCCTTGCTGTACTCTGATCCCGCGCGTGCTGATCGGCTGCAAGGCTTCCGCCGCTGTGCTGATAATATCCATTTAGTCCTCCAATGCGCTTATGAATTGCTGATACTCTCTTTCGGCGATCTGCTCCCATCCGGGATCGCACTTGCTGATTGTCTTTTCGACAAACGGCGTGGGCGTGATTTTTGTCGTACCCCAATTTATAAACTTCATATAGAAGTATTCGGAATTATCCGACAAATCCCAACCGACCTCCACATATGGCATTCCGCCGCTGATCTTTACGGCGGAAAGCGGAACATTGTCCGCCGCGTGTCCGTGTGTGGGGCGGCTGCTTCCGCCGCCTTTGAGTTTCCGCCCGGATTTGCTGTGATCCTTTGAACGGGGGATTTCTCCCTTCATGACCGGCTGTGCGTACTGTCCGCACGCTTTGACAATCCGTTTGTCAACTTCCAACCGCTCTGTATCGTTCGCAAGTTTTTTCACAGCATCCTCCAAGTCTTTCAACCCATCGAATTGTAATGACACTTGCACACGATCACCCCGCTTTATGAAATACAGTTGGCTTTCAGCGTAACAAAGTTTTTATCGTTGTTTCCGAAATCCACGGCATATATTTCATAGCGTTCACCATCGTAATCGATCACAAATTCTTTTGCGCGGTGTTTGATTGCTTTGATTTTTTTGCAAAATCTCACTTTGAAAGCAATGGTGTTTTCAAGTTTGATGCTGATTGCATCGTACAGTTCTTTGCCGTACAAATCCTTTGTTTCGCACCAACATGAATAGTACGGTTTTTCCGTTTCTTGACATCTGCCGCCAACCGTTTCGTTGGTGATTTGGATGATCTGTATTTTTGCGCTTGCCATACACACACCACCTTCATCGCAACATTTCTTTCAAAAGAAGTGATCGCACCGCTTGCCGCATGGTTTCTTTGCCTGTGGCTTGATATTTGTCACGGTTGTCGTATAAATCCTTGACGAACACCAACACCAACAGTTTTTGGCGTGCCGTCATGTTGTCTTTATCAAACCCCGAAATCAAGTCCGCAAGTTCTTCAAAAACGACATTTTGAAAGAATAGGATCAATTCATCATCGTCATCATAATCGATGCGACAATATTGCTTGATTTCTTTTAATTCCATACGATCACCCCGCTTTCATCACCGGGCGGCGGTGATCCGCCCGGTGAATATTCGTTATCAACCCGCGATTTCGTCACCCTCGTCAACGGTTGCAACAGCGGCGGTGTCGATGATACCGCAAACAACTGCGCTTTCGTCCACGGTCTGCACATCGAATCTGTCACGCACCTTGATGCCGGTCATATCCTTTGCCCAAAGATCGCCCGCCTCCGTGGAAAGTTCGATTGTCATCTTCTCACGGTCAAACAGGGTGATCGCTTCCTTCGGATCGCCGAAATAAACAGGATGCTTGTCACCATCGGATTTCAGCGTTTTGTTGGAAAGTTTCACAACAGGATACTTGCCGAGGAAAAGCATCTGTGTCGGCTGCGTGGGATTCTTCTGCATGATATAGTTGCCGAATTCGTCCTTCAACTTGTCGAAATAGTTGAATCCGTTCTGATTCATGAGAACGATGCTCGACTGCTCGATTGCGGGATCAAGCATAGTGTTGAAGATGTCCTTCACGGTGTCAAAACCGCTGATGGCAACTTCCTTGCCGGTGGTGATCTTC
This sequence comes from Clostridia bacterium, assembly GCA_017415485.1. GTDB lineage: Bacteria > Bacillota > Clostridia > Oscillospirales > CAG-272 > CAG-390. Next base: position 87,344 of record JAFQGP010000115.1, on the reverse strand, counting down.
TTGAACGCTGCGAGGATTGCGGCGTTTCTCGTTGCGCGGGATTTCTTTGCGATCCACTTGTTCAGATACGCAAGGATGTTCGCCGCGGTGTCGGCAAGCAGTTCGCGGGTGACTTTGAGAATGCCGCCCTTCTTCTTGATCTCATACTTGACCTGCTTGAATTTGGGGGTTTCCTCCTCGCCAAATTCTGCCTCCTCGTCAACATCGTTCCAAGGGGTGGAATCTGCATCCACTTCGATCACGCGGCTGCCGCTCTTTGTGGTGACAGGCTCGACATTGACATACTGCGAAAGATCGTCAGTAGTGCGGCGCAATTCAACAATGTCATTCTGAATGTCCTCCGGCACGGTGAAGCCGCCATCGGAAAGACCATCTTCATCGGGCGCACCCTCTGTCATGGCGTTCATGATCTCTGCATCTGCATCGTCCATCTTCTTTTTGCGCAAACCGCACACAATGCGATTCACGAAAGCGCGAACAATGTCCTTCTTTTCCGGCTTCTTATCACCGCCGATGTTCTTTGCTCTGCCGCTCTCGATCTGATCTTCAATGTCATCGTGTTCGTCATCCTCGATGTCGGCAAGCAGATTCCATTTGTCCTGCAATGCCTTCAGATCGTTTTTAGCGTTCTTTGCTTCCTCAATCTTGCCTTCATCGACAAGATTCTTGATCTCCGCCTTCTTTGCGTTGATCTGCGCGAGAAGTTCTCTCATTTTCTTGTTCATGGTGTTTTCCTCCGTATAATAATTTTTTAGATTCCGTATTCGTCCAAATCTTCAAGAAGCATTTCCGCTTCTGATTTTGGCTTTGGTTTGCCCGAATCATCGGGCGATGCCGTTTGTTTCAACGCTTCCGGCAAGTTTGCGTATTTATCAAAATAGCAACTTGCACACGCGGCGATGCTTGCGGTGTTTTCGATTTCGACATCAAAATATTTCTGCAAGTCCGCGCCGGTCATCCACGTTTCGGCGTTCACAATGGCTTCAATGTCCTGCTGTGTCACGCCCTCTTTGGTTTTTGTCAGATAGATTCCGACAATGGATTCTTGACATTTATCAAGATGCTTGATGGTTTCCGCCAAATCATCGGCGTTGCCCCAAGTCATACACCACGGCTTGTGTACCATGACTTGCGCACCCGTCATGACGGTGATTTCATCGCACGCCATAAGGATCACGGATGCAATGGATGCCGCAAGCGCATCCACGATGCCTGTTTTGTGTCCTTTGTGGCGTTTCAGAAGGTTATAAATGGCAATTCCCGCAAACACATCGCCGCCACCCGAATTGAAATAAACGGTGATGTTTGCGTTGATATCGATCTGATTGAGAAAATCGGAAATGTCCTGCGGGCATTTGTCCTCCTCATACCATTGCGATTGCCATGTTGCGGATACGATGTCACCGTAAAAATACAGTTCCGCCGATCCGTCCTGCTGATTTTTGATTTCCAAAAATCCAACATCTTCGATCTTTTTTGTTTGCGGATTTCGCCGTGTGAATTGAAATTTATTCTTCATCATCTTCACCCCCTTCCGTGTCATCGTTGGTGTCATCCGGCGGGGAAGTTGGCGCGGGCGGCGTTTTGTTCTGCCCGTCATCCTGCTTGTCCTGCGCCGTCACGCTTGCCGCATATTGCTTTCCGACCTCTGTGATCGGAATATAATTTCCGTTCACAATAAGCGTGTCACCGCCCTCCGCATCGGTCAAATCAAGTTTGCGCCGCGCTTCGTTTGGTTTATATATTCCGTTGTTGACGGCAACGCCGAATATATCCATCTGTGTTTTGCTGTCTGTTCTCAAAAGCACTTTTTCGTTGAATTTGAAATACTTGCCCTCCGTGACTTCCTGTTCTGTCAAGAGTTTGTATTGCAATTCTTCTTCGTACTGTTTCAGCACAAACAGCATGGTGTCAACATAGAAAGCCAACTGTTGCATTTCGCTGTTGGCGTATGACGATTTTTCATAATCGTTGATTTGGTTTGGCTTGATGCCAAACGCACCCGCGATCTGCAACGCGGTGTATTTACGCAATTCAAAAAACTGCGCATCGGAAAGTTTGACATCAAGCGGTGTCAACTTCATTCCGAGGGGAACGGGGAGGATTTTGCCCGTGTTTCTGCTGCCGCTGCCGAATTCTTCAAACGCTGCAACAAGTTTTTCCTTCGCTTCTTTGTTCAGATCGCCTGTGTATTCCAATGTCGCTTTTGCCGTCAACCCCGATTCGTACAACTTCGACATATAACTTTGACTTTCAATCGCGCCGGACACGGTTTCTTGAAGGATTGTTTGCACGGGCAATCCCGTGATTCCGTCAAGGCTGTGCGAGGTTTTGAAATGCAACACTTCATCCGTTCCGAAAACATACTGTTTGCCGGAATATCGGTCATTGTAAACATACCAAATTCGCCCCGCTCCGGCGAAATATCCCTTGTCATCAACAATGATCTGCACGCAATCGGAGGGCATAACCCACATATCAAGTGCCTTCAATTCGCCGCCGTATTTCTTACGCTTCAATTTGTAACGCACATACACATATGCGTTTCCGAAATGACAGCGATTCATTTCAACCGTGTTCCAAAACACCGTTGGTGTCATGAACGGATTCGGGCGGTTTCTCAACAGCCGCGAAATATCCGTTTCCGGCGGCTCGATGATGCCGTGATCCGTTTTTTGAAAATACTTGATCGGCATTTTCGCAAGCGTTTCGGACATCATTTTCAAGCAAGTGAAATATGTCACCTCCGATGTCGGTTTCTTGCTCCTGCGCTTGATTCCAAGCCATTCAAGAAACGAAACATCATTCATGCTCCGAACATCTTGATGAATTTCCTGTGCATTCTGCGCGTTCCCGCGCCCGGTGATCTTGTTCCAAATTCTGCGGAATATGTTCATTACTTTTCACCTCCATTCTGTTTGTATTGTGATGCCATAGCCAACCATTCGTTTACAAATTCGTTGGCATCCACCTTGTATTCGTCCTTCATAGCCATAACCCACGCATCAATCACCGCATCACATGGATCGATTCGATCAACGGAAATGTCCTTGTCGATCTTGATTTCACCATAGTTGTTTGAAATGGTTTTTGCGTTTGCCATAGACCACGTTAAAAGATCGTTTGTGCCGTCAAATTCCACATTGCCGCTGTAAACTTCAAGCCGGAAATCAACGGTTGCATCGTTCAGATTTTTTGCGCTCTGCGTGATGGATAGTGAATCATAACCCATGCCTTCCAAATCACCGAGGAACGCCGATGCGTTGTGCGGATCGTAACAGATCATTTGCACGGAAAATTCGTATTTCGTTATCAACTTTTTCAAGTGTGAAAGAATATACTTGTAATCTGTTTTGATGCCGCCCAATGTTTCCGTGACGGTGCATAAACCGTCATTGATCCATATGTCATATGGCGCATTGTCGGTTTTGATATGCTCTTGAACGCGATTTGCGGGGATGAATGAATGCGAATAAACATAATATTTTTTCACATCGCCGTCCATATATGGGAATACAAGCGCAATAGTTGTCAAATCGCCGCCGCTCGACAAGTCCACGCCGACATAACATTTCTTGCCCTTGAAATCCGCAAGTGTCCGTTTGCGCACGCCGCAACGCTTCCACAGCGCAATATCTTTGATATACTGCCGATTTGAAAACTGAATCCATTTGTTCAACTGCTTCACAAGGAAATCGCGCAAATCTTCGCCGCCCATTTCCTTTGCAGTTTCCGCAATCGGGATCATGTTTGCAAGCGCATCGGGATCGTATTCCAAAATCGGATTTGCTTTGATCCAATTTTCGGGCAACCACAGATCATCGGTTTCGTCCATTTGCGCGATATATATGAATTGCGTGTCGTTGGTTGTCACGCCCTTCAAAACATTCATACAATATTCGTACAGTTTGAAACACGGTGATTTCAAATCGAATCCGGCGGTTGTGATGACCGAGATCAACGCCGATTTCATTTTCTTGATGCCGCCTTCAAGAAGTTTATACATCTGATTGTTGCGATGCGCATGGTATTCATCTACAATGCCAAGCAACGGGCGGAATCCGTCAATGCTCTTTGTATCGCCGGACAACGCACGGATCACCGAATGTGTCAGCAGACAATCGATTGTGCTGTTGTGTTCATGCACCTTGAAACATTCGGTCAGTTCTTCATCTGATTCAATGAATTTGACAATTTCGTTGAATACAATGACCGCTTGATCCTTTTTGGTTGCCGTACAGTAAATTTGCCCGTATTTATAGGCATCAAAATTGCCGTAATACGCCGCCAAAATACCGTTTAGAAACGATTTGCCGTTCTGTCTGCCAAGTTGCACATATGATGTGCGGAAACGGCGGTATCCCTTATCTTTTACACGCCATCCGTTCAAACTTCCCAAGATAAAGCATTGAAACGGATAGCAAGTGACTTGCTGTTCTTCCTCTCCCTCTGCAATCGTCAGAGTTTCGGCAAAGTCAATGATCCGTTCAGATTCATCGACATCGAAATAATACCGATATACGGCAAGTTTGGATGATTCCAAATCGTCAATGTGCCGTTGACACGCCATGCGCACGGCATCGCCCGCAATGATCTTGCCGGACAATACATCCCGCGCATATTCTGTCACCCTGTCTTTTCTGCCGCTTGCGTTGGTGTTCATGCTGTCACCTTGCAAATTTGCCAAATTTGTTTTCTTTCTTTTCCTCCGCCGGTTTCGGCACAACTAACCGGCAACGGGAGGAAACGGTCAATCCGAAATCCGCCGCGCTCTGTCTGCATTGCTTGAAACAGCGATCTTGAATAATCATCAATCGTTCCCGCTCACCGTTTACGACTTCGATTTCTTCAAAAATATCCTTGCCGTCTGCATCTTTCCTGCCTGTCGGTCTTGATACCTTCAGCATGATCGGCGTGCGTTTGATTTCTTCCGTGATTTCAATGTATTGATCCTGCGAAATAATCAGCCGCGCAAGCGCATCGACATCAAGGTTTGTTACAAGATCGATTGCAAGCAATTCAGACACGATGGATTTGAATTTCGTTTTTTGTTTTGCTGTCAACCATTTCGGCGGCTTGATGTTGTCGTTTGGCGCGTGGATTTCCGTCTGCTTCCGTGCTTCGATCTCTGCTTTCGTCAAGTGCTTTTTTCCTTTGGCTTGCAAAAGTTCAATCGGCTGTCGTTGTCCTGCCATTCTGCAACCTCCTTTCGCCGATTGTGGCGTTTACTTTCTCATGTTTTTTGCCTCCTATTTCTGAATTTTCCGTGGGGAGTTCTCTCCACAGCGAATGGGGGCGCGACTAAAAAGGCGATTTCCAAAACTTTTTGGATACCCCCACCGCCTCCGCCGTCCGCCCTTTGATGCCATCACATCCACCCCGCCACACCGTTCAAAACGGTTGCGATGCCGCCCGCTGATTCAAAGTGTTTGGCGATCAATCCAAGCAACATTTGTTGTGTCCTTCGCTTTGATTCTTCGCTCTGCTTATACAATGCGGAAATAATTCCGTGGTTTGTGTTTGATAGCGGCAACAGATTTGTTGGATCAAGTCTGCGCGACCAATCATCATCAAGTTCCACGATGTGATGCACCATGTCGGCTGTCACAATTTCTTGCTGCATATAATAGGAATAAATATCTATATAGTCATAGACCTTCAGAATAATATCCCGTGTTGTGCGCCACTCATTTGACACATAAAATGCCGCCGCTTTTTTGTTCCGCCTGTTTCTGTTGTAGTCAACATGGCGTGAAATATATGTTTTCTCACATTCGGCGCATACGCTCAAATTTTGTGGTATCAATTTCCCGCAAATGCACTTTTTCAACAGCATGACCTTCCCACCCTCTCTGTGATGACACCGTAATATAACAAGCGGCACATACCTTTCAGCGTGTGCCGCTCATACAGGAGGTGCGAGGAAATGCAGAAAGCGCACGGACAATGCCGTGCGCTCAAAATACATTTTCTCACGATAAAATTATAACACATGAAAAACACTATTAAAACACCACGATTTCCCCAAGTTTTCCCCCGAAAAGAATCTAAAATCGCGCTGTTTTTTCACCATTTATCGATGCCGTCCACGCCGAACAACTTGACCGACAATATTGACACCATTTCTTTACACCAACGGGCGGGTGAATTTTTTCCGCAATCCAAAACATCGCATATTTGCTCATATGTCTTGCCTTGCAAAAAGTGCATATCAAAAGCATCGAATTTATATTTTGCACCGCTCTCCGATTGCTCTTTGCGCAATTCCTCGATTGCGCGATCTATGTTTTCAAGCATCAACGCCGTTTTTGTGCGGCTTTGGCGCACGCTGTAAAGGCAAACGCCGCCTTCGTCATCGGACACCGCGCGGATGATGTGCTTTTTCATTTCGATGTACTTTTCCATCAAAACCCATGTATTGTGAAGCACCTTTTTTGATTCTTCTTTTTTCATTTCTCTGTAAAATTCTTTTACCGCCTTTTGTGCGGCTGCATCCGCTAATTCGATGATTTTTGGATTCATGTGTTTGCCCTCTCTTTTTCGTGAAATTTATTTTGCTGTTTTTGGCGTTTTAGCCGTAAAAGCCATATACCGAAATCCGCCATTTCCGATATTTTGGTTTTTGAGATATTGCCCGTTTGATATGTACCCGCTTTTTGAAAATATCCCGTTTTCCGCGCCCGAAAAAACGCAATCGCCGTTTTTCTTGTTCGCATTCGGCGGTCAAATGTTGTATTTCGCAAATTTCCTGCGCAAAATCCGATAAACTGTCATTCCAAGATTCAATAATCGGGCGAAGGCTTGCAAATAGATCGGCAATGTTGCTGATAATCGCATAAATCGCTTCCTTCAGCCGCTCCCACAAATCCATGAATTGATTTATAAATTTTTCACGTTCTTCGTCCGTCATAGATTGCCAAAATGTATAGTTTTCCGCCACAGAAATCAAAGCGGCTCTTTCGCCATTCTGAAAATCGTGTTTTTCACCGCTGCACACTTATTTCGCCTCCCGTCATTTTCGCTGATCTTTGATGCCGCATTGCACATCAAGCGAAATCATCATGGCGCGTTCTATACGCATCATTTCTTCTTTCGTGATTCGCCCGGCAAATTCTGTGATCCGCTGTTTTGACACCGATGTTATTTGTTCGCATAGAGCGGTTGACGGGCGCGGCGCGGATGCAATGAAAACGTGTGTCGGCATCTTGTGTTTTGCGCGGGTAGTCAGAAAAACCACCTCCACAACCTCTGAATGCTGATTGCAAAAATCGTTTGAAACGATGATCGCCGGTCTGCCGTCACTTATCATTTCGCTGCCAACGTGCGCCGCCTTTTGTATGTAGAAAATATCACCTTTTCTGATCTCCCGTGTATCCCGCTCCATCAGTCAACCTCCCTTGATTCTCATATAATCGCAAATCGTGCGAATTGCCGCATCAGCTCCCACGCACAACGCGCACATATATCCTTGCGCTGTGAGTTGTTCAAGCCACCATGATTGTTCGCCGCTTGCTTTGTTTTTGCCGTATTTCATTTCAATGTATAACCCGTGAAAGCCGTGGCGGGGAACGGGTAACACCAAATCGGGAACACCCGGTTTCACGCCTTGCCGTTTGAATCGCGCCGCTTCCGCCTTGCTGCGCTTTCCGCCGTTTGGCACATGATAAATCAACGACAATTCGGGGTAACGATTTGCCATCAATTCACAGAACGAAATCACGGTTTCTTGTTCTGCCGCTTCGTTGCTTTCAAATCGCATTGTCATCCCTCTCGATCTGTTTCTTTTAACCGCTCCACGGCTGTTTTTTCGCCCTCTGTCGGCTGTTTCCATTTTACAATACCGATGATTGCCATGAAGAAATTGAACGCATACAACAGCGATTGCGCGGCTTGTCCGTTGGCTGCGTTGTATATGCACCAAAAAGCATTCGTACACAGCCACACATAAAAGCACCATCGCTTTTTGAATGAATTTGCAACCGTGCCGATGATCGATGCGAATGTCACAACGAAAGTGAAATACTGCATCATTCATCATCCTCCGCATCTTCATCGGAATCCGCCCCGTACATTTCCTTCAGCGCATCAATCGTCTGTTGTTCATCCTGCGGATCGGTGTTTTGTGGCGTTTGGTTGTATAGTGTCAATTCGCATTCTTGATACAACGCCTTCAACTGCCGCAACAGCACTTCATCCACGATGTTTTCCGGCGTTACAATGCCATTCACCATGAATCCGCTTTTGACGGCAAAATATGTTTCGCCGGAGGCGGTTTGCCGCTCATACAGCATTTTATCTTCTTGATCTGCAAGCGGCGCAAGGCTGTCACCGTTCACAAACATGATTCCTTGCTGTGTCTTGTATGGAATCAGATATTTGCCGCAATAATAGATTGCGATCCCGCCCGCTCGTTCCACAACGCATTCCGAATCCACGAAATCCGAAACATCAAGATGTGACGGCGTTGCGGGGTAGTGCTTGAACGTGATTTTTTCACGTTGCTTTTCGTTGATGTCAAGCGCGGCGAAAATGTTTTCTTCTGCATATTTCGGATGGCTGTACAACGGGAACATCGCCGTTCTGTTTCCCAACCATTGAACACCGTCCGCCGTGTCGTATAACAACAACGCGCGTTCATTCTTGCAGATTTTCACCAACTTTTGCATTTTCATTGTTCGATCCCTCCGTATATCGTGATATATATTTCTTTTGCGGCGGCGGTCACTTTTTCCGTGTAGGAATATTCATAAACGCCGTATTGCCACAAGTTTCGATATGCGCCCGTTGCGCCCACGTTGTATGCTGCAAGTGCTTTCAAATATTCGCCGTCATATCTGTTCAACAGTTCTGCCATGAAATCAACGCCCGTTGCGATGTTGTCATATGGATTGAACAAATCCTCCGCGCCAACCTTTTCCATGCGATCTGCGTGCCAATAGTCATTGATCTGCATGAATCCTTTGCATTTGCCATCATACGACACGGCGGTGTATTTATACGATGATTCGATTTGGATCATGCCGACAATCAGCGGATACGATATGCCGTATTCGCGGCACTTTGCGAATGTGTACGCTTGCAAGCACAGCGGGAAATCGCCGCCGTATATCTTGAATTCGCCGATGTCGTATTCTGCAAATCCCGTCAGATCAATTTCCTCCCAATTTTCCACAGGGGAGGGGAAAAGGTATGTATTTTCCGATTCCTTGATGCGCCCGATCAAATCATCTGTTTTTTGTTCTTCCGCTGCGCCGCTCTCAATGATGTTTTGCAACGGTGTTGCCGTTTTGTCCGGCTTTGCGGTTTGCGTTGCTGAAGGTATTGGCGATCTGCCCGCTCCTGCGGATGTGTCTGCGCCGCCTTTTGTGCCGGATGTCATGCACACCAACAGCACCGCGATCAATGCGGTGATGCCAATGAATATGACGATCTTGATGATTCCCGCGGCGGGCGATCCTGCCGCTTTTCTTCTGTTTGTACTGTGCATTTTGTTTTCCTCCGTAAAAATGATTTTATGTCCTTTGTTATTGCACCATCAATCCCGCATTTGTTCATGTTTTCGCATTCGCGCGTAAACATAAAACTGCGCGTTGACCTCGTTGTAATATATCTTTGCATCTGTGAAAAAATATCCTTTTGCGCCGTACCACTTTTTCATGTATTCATAAATCATGGCGTTGTCGCGTACCATCTTTTGCACATGATTCCGCTTGAATTTGTAATGGTTTTTGCTCTGCTGCGGCTGTTCAAGTCCTTTGGATGCGCACCATTTCTTGATGTGCTTGCGGCGCGGCTGTTTGGTGATGTAATTCGCCATGCCTGTCAAGCCGTATTCATCCTTATGCAAGCGGCGTGTTTCGTTTCGATCACCGTGCGCCCACAGTTCCTCCAAGCGATCCATCGACATTGCGCCGTCAATGACAACGTGGTGATGGCATCGGATGCCCGGATGATCGTCATCCGCTTCCAACCACTCTGTTATGTAAACATATTTTGCGTTTGGCAATCCCTCTTTTTTGCGCCAATAGTTCACCTTCCGCATATAATTTTGAACATTGCGTTGCGCCTGTTCAAATGTTTCCGGCAAATCATCGTTGCGATATGTCAAAGTCATCCAAATGTCGCGCGTGCCGAAATTCGTGTTGATGATCCGCTCACAAGCCTTGCGGGAATTCTTGTCATTCAGATTGTTCATGGCTTTGCGGTTGTCTTTCTTGATCCTGCACCCCGCGGGAATTTGATCCGCATCCCGTTTTGAAAAATCGGGGTATATCTCAATTTCCAACTGTTCGCCGCTTCTGATCTCTTTTGTTGCGTACACGGTTTTTGTTTGCCCGCGTTTCAACAACTGTTCCGTTTCCCATTCCTTCAGATTTTCAACGCTTTTTTCATACGCCTGTTCATAATCATACGGAATATATGGATTGCGCTTGCGGCGCGGCTTTGTTCGTGATTTGCCTGTCATGTCAATGCCCCTGTTCATCAATGGTTGTTCGTTCCGTATTCGGGGAACGCTGTGCGGAATCCGTTCACAAATCTGCTTTCATGCTCAAACACTTCGTTGTATAACGCCGTGCGGAGGTATGTCTTTTTGAATTTGATGGTGTATTCCGCTTTCTCATAATTTGTGATGACTTCGCGGATGTGTTCCTCCGTCAAAAGGGAATACACATCACGCACCATAGATGCGGGCAATTTCTGCCCGTTGATCTGCACCTCCGCATCGGGCGGAAGGCGGTACATTTCCGCAATCAGCATCATGATTTCATTCACTTGCCTTTGATCGCTTTCGTAGAAACATTCAATGTTGATCTGCTCCCGGACACTTTGCAATGCTTCAAAGAATGTACCCGACATGACTTGACTTTGACTTGACTTTCCCATACAGATATTTTCATCATTGTATTTCATGATTGTCCTGCGCTCCTTTGGCTTTTTCTCTCCCGTGTGTGCTGCCTTCAACGACTTGTTATTATCCATTACAAGGGCGCGAAAGCACCGCATCGGGCGCATTTTATGGCTTGACAATCCGACACAAATGTGATATAATAATCTGTGATGAATTGTCGTTGTTGTTTGGCAATTCCGGCGGCGTGTGCTTTGGACGGACACGCCGCCTTTTCTTATGCTCTTTTTTCTGTTTATAACGCCTTTCCGCCGTGGCGATATGAACGTGTGCGATTGTATTCATGCTTTATCAGCACGATTTCCTCCATGTTGTACCCGTTATCTGCAAGCCATGTGCGGATATACTCAACAACAGCGCACAAATATCCGTTGCGCTCATATACGGCGGTTTCGGCGGGCGCGTTGTCGGCGTTCAAATGTGCATCATACGAAAGCGAAATGAGATAATGCAGATTTGCAACCACTTCCGGCAAATCCGCTTTCATGTTCAGACCGGCGCACCAATCTTCGCCGCTCTCGATCATGCCGTCAATGTCAACACCTTCAGCATCCGTGATGGTTGTATCCGCGATGCCCTCGTGTCCGAAAAAGTCCAAAATGCGGATCACGCAATCAACCAATTCAACAGCGATGCCTTCCGGCTTGTCCGATTTGGCTTTGCAAATCTTGCCCCCCTCTGTGTCGATGATCCTGCTACCGCAATCCATGTTTCGTTCCGGCTGCTCCAATACGCACACGCCGCCCGCATTGCAAGGGTAGTACATCATCGGGCGTTTTGCTCTGTATTCTTCAAGTGCTTCCGACACTTCCGAATGAAAGAGGGAAACAACCTCCGCAAACGATCTTTCTTTTTCCCACCAACCGTGCGCCACGGCGTTTTCGTGGATTCTTTTCGCCCATGTATTCAAAAACATAATTTGTTCCTCCGATTTTTACATATATTTTATTTGGCGGGGGATAAATCCCCCGATCCCCCCGCGGCTTACGCCGCCGAAGGCTGTTCACAAGAAAGAGCCGCCCCAATCGCCCAATACGAGTAGGAAGCCGCGTTGAACAAGTCCAAGTACGCCGCGCCGCAAATCGCACCGCCGTAGCAGCCACCGCCGACAAGCGCGATGTTGATGTTGTCGTTATCAAACCAACACCAATCGGGAATGTGCTTTGCATTCTGTTCAAGTTCATTCGGGATTCTTCCCAAGTGCGACATCACGGTGTTTTTGATAAATCCGCTGTTCCAACCGCTCCACGATATGCCCGTGTCGGTGTATCCCTCTCCCGTGAGATTATAAGGCGGGATCATCTTCACCTTCACTTTGCCATAATCACCGAGGATGCCGACAATGCGTTCCCATTGATCGCCCCACCATCCTTCGATGTGGAACACTTTCACTTGCTTGTCCGTTTCCTCATATCCGAAAAACTGTCCTTTGTCGTTCAGCGTGCCTGTTTTGAGAAGTTCGCCGGATGTTGTGTTTCCTGCTCCGAATACCGTTTGCGAATCATCCGATCTTGAAATGACGGTCAACAGACAGTTCACAAGATTGCGATCCGCCCATGAACGTGTGCGCCAAATGTCCGCGCCGTTTTGATTGTTTGCCGCTGCGCGGTCAATTTCGGTCTGCGCTCTGCCATGCACAAGAGAATCGCCGGACATAGAGCGGAGGCGCGTGCCGTCATAACTGCCCTTGAACATGGCAAGATATTTCACTTCCATGATTGATTCATCTGCGCGGGTATGTGCGTATGCGTGGAAATCCTCGTCATACTGTTTTTCACACAAAATGATGTATTCGTGTTCTGCATCCTCATATTGCTTGATCCACACAAGGGGGATCGCGGACATTGCGTTTCCTGCATAGTCCATGTTTGCGATGTCAGACGGCGTGCCGTCCGCCTTCAGCGCGTAGTTGTTCGGATTCAGTTTGTAATCTTCCGTGCCGTCATATTTGAGCATACACGGATAATTGTTTTTCACAAACCAAATGTCCGCCCATCCACCGAAATCGAACACGCCGCGGGAAAAATCCATGTGCGCCGGTGTCATGCCAACGGCATCATACAGATATGTCACGCGCGTGATCGGATTGATGTCACCTTTGCAGATTTTCACACCATACCTTTTGATTTGTTCATTGCTGTTCATGTTGTACCTCCTGTATAACAACAAATTTATATTGCTGCGGGGTGTACCCGCTCACAATCTGCTATTGTGACGGAATTGCGGTTTTTGTCCTGCAATTCCAACGATAAAACGGTTTTGCCGTCCTTGCGGCGATATATCAGCGCGGAAATGCACCGATATGTGATGCCTTGCGATTCAACGGGATCACCGTTGAAAAAGGCTTGTTTTGCTTCATCTGATGTCATCAAAATCCCTCCGTAATACTCCACACATAATCAAGCAATTCCTTCGCGGCATCGTTGGTTTTTATGAATACTTTTTCGCCGTGTCCGAATGTCAATGCGTTTTTTACTAACAGGATCAACCGATTCAGATTGCTTTCTGTTTCCGCTGCATCCGCAAGCATCTTTTTGATTTGGTTGTATTGTGATTCTGTGACCTCGACAAATATTTTTATTTCATCGCCGCCAATCGGCGTTTTTTCTTTTGCGTTTTCCTTTTCCATCTTGTTTGCCCTCAACCATTGTATTTGATCTGATAAAAACAATATCGCGCAACTTGATTCTGCTGAACATCAATTTGTAATACACTTCACGCAACATGGATGTGTAATGTTCGCAATATTGCCATCCGTGCTGTTCATCCAAATACGCAATCTGAATGCGTTTGTTTTTGACGATGATCGGATCACCCTTTGACAGACACAGGTGGATGCAATGCGCAAGTGTTTTTCCGCAACCTCTGCCGCCGGGCATATCATCACATTCACCGAAAATATATTTGATCTGCCAATCCCGCAAACGGATTCCCAATGCCTTTTCAAGTTTGCGGATCAATATGTATCGCCTTGATTGCTTTATCATTCGGAACGGTAATGTTATCAACCATTTCAAACCGTCATACACCGCCGCCACGGTGTCAACCATCCATTCGGTGAATGCTTCAATGAATTCGTCAAGCATCTTTGCGCCCTCTCTTTGTTTTGTGTTTCATGCGCTTGATCCGCTCCCGCAACCAATATTTGAATATGTAATAAATCTGTTCTATGTATCCGACTTTTCTATATGACATCTTTTATTCCTCCATCGCATCCCATATCGTCATTTGCATTGCGGCATATTTCTGATTTTCTATGTAGGCATCAACCTCCGCGTTCACGCTTTCAAATGTCTGTCCGTATTTGAATCCGCGTGTGATCGTGTTTTCGACTTGCGATAATTCCACAAGTTCATTCCACAATTCGGGGTGTTGCTGTTTCAAGCGTGCAAGTTCGGGAACGCCTTGATTCGGGCAATACCAACATCCGCCGCGTTTTGCGATTCCGTATGTAGGTGATAATAAACCGTAATCTGCGCATAATCTTTTTGCATCCGGCTGTGTGTAGTTATTTTCCGCCAAAAGAGATCGTTTGCCCTTCTTTTTCATCAGCGTTTCGATTCGGTCTTTTTCATCTGCACAAATTCCGACATATTCTATATAGTCAATGCCCGGCTTTCCAAGTGCTTTCAAATAATGCTTGATCGGTTGTTCTTTTTCACCTTGCATTTTGCATTTGCCACCAAGTACCCAACCATAATATTTTCCAACATATTCGGGATATTTTGACTTTTGGCGCACTTTATAGAAATAGTGCATATAATCCTTTTCGGATGATATGATTTCGACTTTGTATCCCCATGATTCAAACAGCGGTTTTGCGTAATTATAAACCCACGCAATATGTTCGGGATTTTCACCGGTGATGCCGCGCTTTTTATCAAACCATAGGACACACATGACAATCAGATCAATCGGCAACCCCAACATATGCGCCAAGATAATTGTTGCTGTGCTGTCTTTTCCGCCGCTCCACGACACAATATGTTTCATAAGCCTTTTATTGCATCACGGACAAGCGCAATAATACTGTCGCATGAAACATCGCGCTTGATCGTGTGTCCGTTTCTGTATGTGATCGTGATCCACTCGCCGTTGCTGTTTCCGGCTTCATATACAGCATCAATTATGTCAAGATTCGCCGCGCGCAACATCGGTTTGAGATGATCCCGAACAAACACCTTCTTTTTGCATTGCTCAATCGTCATCGTACAAATATCATCGTTGTAAAATCCATATGGACACGGTTTCAAACACTCCATGCAGTATTTGCACAAATCAGCGTTTCTCTCTTTTTTCATACTTCGTTCCCCCAACAATCCCACCCGGCGCGATGTTTGCGGGCGTATAGTTCGATTTTGTTTGTGTCGGGATATAACCGCTCGATGATGTTGTATGCAATTTCCGGCTTTTGGCTGTGCCGCTGCACCTTTTCGCGGAATACTGTATGTATTTTCCCGCGTTCATCCTTTGCCACGGGCATCAATTTTCCTTTGTACATATACAGCAGATATTCGTGACCGTAACGCACCGTGAACGCCGCGGGAATGCCTGTGACCTTATCCCAAATCATGCGGGCGTGCAATTTGTATCCCATTTCCTCCGCCATCTGCTGCGCTTCAAACAGATATTTGTCAATCGTCCATAGGAACAGAATGGTGTCACCTTCCGCAAGGGAATCCGCCTGTTTCAAATGCTCTTTGATTTCAGATAGGGAACAAACGGGATATTCAAGTGGCTTTCCGCTTGAATTCGCGCGGACACTCTTTTTCCCGCCGCGGCTTTGTTTCCACGGCGGATCGGCATATATGAGATTGTACCGATTCGCCGTATCAAAAATATTGACCGTCATGCCGTTCACTTCCTTCCGCTGTTCTTTGACATGATCGCAAACACGATGATGACCGTGATGCAAATGATCGCCGTTATCAAAACAGATTCCATGATTCACACCTCCCGTTTCACGTTCTGCGCCGCGATGTCGATGATGCTTGTATCCGGCTTGATGGCTTCATACGCTTCCATGATCGCCGCTTTCGCCTGTTCGGGCGTGATATACTGAAGGAAAATTTGCATCTTGTATGTGTCGCGCTCTTTGCCAATCGGTTGTTTGCGGAAATTGTAATCATCCGAAATGGCTTGTCCGATGTCCTCCCATGTGCGTTTTCTGCAACGCTTGATTCGCAAATCAACGATCTTGATGAAATGGCACGGTGTTGATCCTGTGTACCCGTGCATCGTGGAAATATCCACAACGATGTCAATGGTATCGCCATTGTCGTTTTTAATTGTTTTGATGTGTGTTGCCATGTTTAACCTCCTGTTTTCTTTTAACATCATTTCCGATGCGCCCCGCATAATAATCGTGGAAATCGTTTTCGTTGTAAAAGTACACGCCCGATTCCTTTATGTACGGCAATCCGTTTTTTCGTGCGCGGCGTAACGCATCTTTTGTCAGATTGTATTTATAAATAAAATGTGGCGATATGTGATATTCGCGCCCGCCACGGATGATGTCACACGTTCCCATCGGCTTCGTTCTCCTGCTTCAAAGTGATTTTGATTTCTTTGGTTTCTTCATCGAAAGAAACATACGCACGTTGATTCGGTTTGCCGCCCGCGCCCGCCACATATTCCTTCGGAATGCTGATGCGGCATTTGCCATCAAATCGCTTGATCTCACACAGTTGCATATCCCATCCTCCTCAACACGCGGCGTTTGGTGTCCGCCCTCTCCGGCGAAAACTGTTTTTCTGCTTACTTTGTCCGATGTCCGCGCTGTACTTCGGCTTTCCGCTTTCGTCCTTTTCGCCTGTGTACCCGCGTTCAAGTTCTCTGTATATCGTGGCGGTATGTACGCCAACCACCGCCGCAATATCTTCGGGGCGTTCCCCCTGCGAATAACGCTGTTCGATCTCCTGCCGATCTTCATATGATAAATAGTGATATGTCATCCCGCTGCCGCCTCCTTTACATTTTTTCTTGATAGGGGATTGACCGCCCCGCGTGCATTGTCGTGAATCCGTAATCGTCAAGCGTTGCCTTCCCGCTCAACAGTTCTTTGAATGCACACGCCGCCGCATCGCCGCTTTCAAATCTCTTTTCTGCTCTGAATCGCTCACCGTGTCTGTTTGTCGGATACGCGGCAATCGTGTCGGCGTGTGCGAGAAATGTATAGTCACCGCTCCAATCCTCAATTTGAATTTTCGTTTTGTTCGGCATCACGCCTTTTTCAAGCACCTTCATCCGCGCAACCTTCCTTTTTGAATAAAAAAATAAAATGCGATCACAAAACCGCCGTTTTTGGGCTGTTTTTGTTTTCGCATTTATTATATAATTTTTTAATTTGTCAAGAAAATTTCGATTTTGCTTGACAAATTCGCACAAAAGTGGTATCATTATTATGTATCAATTCGGCAAAGCCGAAATTTTTGAAAGGAAAGAAAATTATGAAAAGAATTTTCAGCGCACTTCTCTCGCTTGTTATGATTCTCTCGCTCGTTGCGGCTATGGGAATCTCCGCTTCCGCTAAGGAAGGCGACGTTCTTCGTAAGATCAACTTCAAGAACGACGACAAGTATTCGTTCAATATGTTTGCTACAAACGGCAAGGCAGACGGTGTTACAGCAGAAGTTTCCGAAGACGGCTCTGCAGCAACCATCACCGTTGTCACCAAGTCCAAGAGATACTTCTACGGCGACATCCTCGACGGTCTCAAGATCGGCGAAGGCAAGAAGTACACTGTTGAAGTTCTCGCTGACAACTCCATCGAAGGCAAGGACGCAATGCAGAACTTCGGTGTATACATCAATGGCAACAAGGACGTCGTTGAAGGCGATTGGGCAGCAATTACTCCCAACAACAGCAAGTACACCGATACCATGAACGCTCTCAGAGGCTACTACGGCACTCCCGAGGGCTGGAACGGTACTCCCAAGAACACCCTTTCTCGTGGCGCGGGCAGCAAGGACTACGGTCTTTACGTAAGTGACGGCTCCAACTATGTTGGCGGTCTTTACACTCCCGACGCAGACGGTTTCTGCAAGGTTTCCATCGAAGTTGACGGCTTCGTTTACCGTGTATTCATCAACGGCGAGTTCTTTGACGAGGACTATATCCCCTTCGCAAACAACTACGATGATCTCGCTCTCATTTTCTACGTTTACAACGCAGGTTCCGTAACCTTCAAGGATGCTGTTGTATACGAGGGCAACATCTACACCGCTAAGGGCTTCACCTATCCCGCACTCCGCGAAGGCGCAGTAAAGGAAGACTGGTCCGGCGCAATGGCTCTCAACGCAAAGTCGCTCACTATGGATGCTTATGCTAAGGCAGGCCTTGGCGCAAAGCTTACCGACGTAAACTTCAAGAACGGCACCGATTTCGACCCCAAGATGCTCTATCTTGCAGGTACCGACCTTAACATCACCGTTTCCGATGACGGCTCCAAGATCGACTTTGAAAAGCCCACCGATGCAGCTATGAAGGATGCAGGCCAGGGTGCTACCTGGTGGGGCGGCGCTATCGGTTCTCTTGAGTACACCGCTGACACCGTTTACACCTTCACCTACAAGGTTAAGTCCAACGAGCTCCGCGGCGGCATTCTCTTCAATCTTGATGAGACCAATATGAAGTACAACTGGGCACAGCTCTACAACTTCTACGGCAACTTCAACGGCAGCGCAGATTCCGATATGGTTATCGCTATCAGCGGCACCAAGATCAAGGGTCACGAGACCGTAAAGACCACCTCCTACACCAAGTTTGCTAACCTCGAGAAGAACATCGCGTTCGACGCTGAGGGCTATGCTGATATGGCTGTAACCGTTGACGGTTACACTTGGAACGTATACTACAAGGATGCTACCGGCGCGTGGGTACTCTTCGAGTCCTACCACGGCACCGCTGCTGAATTTGCAGCTGCTCCTCAGGTTGCATGCGGCCTTTACATCTACCACGATATGGCTACATTCGGTATGAAGGACGTTGCTCTTTACAAGGGTACTCTCACCGATATCGCGAACTATGTTCCTCCCGTTGAGACCGAGCCCGAAGTAACAGAGCCCGCTGATCCCGTTCCCACCGGTGACTCCGCTCTCATCTTCGCAGTTGTTGCTATCATCTCCGTTCTCGGCGTTGCAACCATCGCAAAGAGAAGAGAAAACTGATAAATTCATCAACATAATCAAGACTGCCTCCTCGTGAGGCGGTCTTTTTATAGAAAAATGTAATTTACTATTGACAAATAAGAATAAAAATGATATTATTATATTGTATCAATTCGGTATGACCGAAAAATAAAGAAAGGAATCTGATTATGAAAAAGATCCTCAGCGCAATTCTTTCTCTCACAATGATCCTCGCGCTTGTTGCTGCTATGGGAATCACCGCTTCCGCTAAGGAAGGCGACGTTCTCTATGAAGTCAACTTCAAGGGCGACGACAAGTACGCTCCCGCAGATTTCTGTCTCCTCAAGGGCGACGGAACTCTCGCAACAACCGTTTCCGATGACGGCAAGTCCGCAACCGTTACCTATGCAGGTACTGCTGCAGGCCGTGCATTCTGGGGCGGCGCAATCAAGGGTCTCACCTACGGCGAGGGCAAGAACTACACCTTCTCTATGAAGATGGCAGTTGCTTACACCGATACCGACGGTAAGCTCGCTTCCGGCAACGCAGGTGTGTTCATCAACATGCCCACCAACACCGAGGCTCAGTATCTTCTTGACCTTGGTTACAAATCTCTTGTTGGCTACTACGGTTGTCCCAACATCCGTCACGTAATGAGCTACGGTGCAGGCGGTAAGTCCATCGGTTCCATTTTCTATGGCGATGCTTACGTTACCGACGCAAAGTACCTCTCCGCAGTTGACGCTGAGGGCTTCGTTGACATCGATTTCGTAGTTACCGGTGCAAACGTTAAGGTATTCATCAACAACGTATACATCGACGAGTATGATGCATTCAACACCGGTCTTCTTGAGGTTGCTCCCAACTTCGGTCTCTCCGCATACCTCTACAACCCGGGCGCAGCTATCACCATCAAGGATGCTGTTGTTTACGAAGGCAACACCGTTAAGAACCCCACTTACCCCGACTACTACGTTGAGGGTGCTTCCGTAACCGGTTACGATAAGGCTAAGACCGGCGACATTCTCTTTACCCCCGATTTCTCGAGAAAGGATACCGGCTTCTCCGCACGTTTCCTTGCTGCTAACGGCGAAAAGTTCAACATCACTCTTGATCCCGCTGATAAGGACTACATCAAGATCGAGCAGGACGGCTCCGCAGAAAAGGGTACATACTACGGTTCTATCGTTGAAGGCCTTGAGATCAACTCCGAGACCAGATACACCACTGAGTGGAAGGTAAAGACCGGCGCAAAGAACACCGGTTTCTGCTTCGCAGTTCCTACCCTCCATCCCTTCAACAACTCCTTCAATATCTACGGTAACTTCCAGACCGGTTCCTTCGCAACCGAGCACGGTTCCACCAAGATCACAAACATCAACACTCCCGGCAAGGAGTATGTTCCTGTTGAAGACCTCGGCCACGATGCAGACGGTTACGCAACCTTCCGCGTTGAGATGCACGGTTACCAGGCTACCATTTACTACCTCAACACCGAAGGCAAGTGGATCTCCTACAACGTTATCGATATGACCAACACCACCAAGGCTACCGATGGCACTCCTTATCCTCACGAGTCCGGTTTCCAGGTTTGTGTAGGCTTCTACCTCCACAACAAGAGCCTTGTTGCAGAGTACAAGGATATCAACATCTACAAGGGACTCATTATCTCGGATCCCGAGGGCAAGCTTGATCCCGTTATCACCGAGCCCGAAGTTCCTGCAGATCCCGTTCCCACCGGCGACTCCGCTCTCATCTTCGCTGTTGTTGCTGTTATCTCCCTTTGCGGAGTTGCAGTTGTTGCAAAGAGAAGAGAAAACTGATTATAAATTAATAATCGACTAACATTGCTGTCGGCTCTTAATGAGCCGGCAGCTTTTTTGTTGCGACAGTTTTCTGTCAGTCACTCTGTTTGTTTATATGCTAAAATCTATTTTGGATGGCAAAATGAAAGGAGAAACTGATGAAGGAAATCAATATTAAAGCAGATCTTTGGAAATTGACGCCCGATTGGGCGGTGGCGGGCACGCGCGGGAGTTTCGGGAGCTGCCGGATCGTGTTCGATCTTTCGCCCGATTGGCAGGGGATGAATAAGCGGGTAACCTTTTTTCCCGCGGGCGGGGGCGATGGAGTGGCTTTGCTGTTAAGCGAAAATGCTGTCAGAGTGCCCGATGAGGTCATGGCGAATGCGGGAACTGCGGTGTTTGTGCTTGATGGAATCGACTCGGGCGGAAACAGACTCGTCAGCGCGCGCGGCGAGCTTCGGGTCATTGATACCGCTTACCCCGGCGGGCGTGAGCCGAAGGAGTATGCGCCGAGCGAGCTCGATCAGCTCCGCGCCGAGATCGAATCGCTTCGCGGAGAGATCAAAGCGCTGAAAAGGGGAGCGGCATAAGATGGCTTCGAGATTTTTTAAGAATTATGACAGATATAAGATCACGTATCCATTCGGCTCGCGCGTGATATTTGGCAAAAAAGAGCATCACACAGGAGTCGATCTTGTCGCCGTTGCCGAAAACGGCGGTGCGGTGTCGGATTATGTGGTTGCGTTCGACTCGGGTGAAGTCATCGAGGCGGGATATAATTCGCGCTCGGGTTATTATTGCAAGATCAGGCACGATGAAACGCTCGTCACGCTCTATTGCCACTTCAAAAAAGGCACGCTTCGGGTGAAAAAGGGCGATAAGGTGGTAAAAGGGGAGATCCTTGGCTATATGGGCAGCACGGGAAGAAGCACGGGGGCACATTTGCACTTCGGGATCTCGCTTTTCGGCGAGTGGGTCGATCCGGAAAAATATTTTGATAAGGATTTAAGTGAGGTGAACAAATTGACTGTAATACAAGAAAGAAAACTGCTCAAGCGAGGCGCCAAGGGCGAAGAGGTCAAGCTTTTGCAGACGCTTCTCAACTTTCACGGCGCAAAGATTGAATGTGACTCAAGCTTCGGTCCCGCAACTGCGAAGGCGCTGGCAGCGTTTCAAAGGAGCCGCGGAATCACGGCAGACTCGGTCGCGGGCGTTGTCACTTGGCAGGAATTGATGAAAATCGCAAAAAACACTTGACAAATCGGGTAAAATAATATATTATTATATTATCTTATAATTACCCGAAAGGATCAATGACAATGAAAAAGAGATTGATCGCAATGCTTTTGCTTTTCTCAATGCTTTTTGCGGGTGTTGCCTGCACGGGCGAAGGTGAAGTCACCACAGCCCCCGAGGAAACCACCAAAGCACCCGAAATTGAAGTAACCACTGCCGCTCCCGAGACCGAGGCGACCGAGCCCGCTCCCGAGACCGAGGCGACCGAGCCCGCTCCCGAGACCACCGCCGAGCCCGAAACCACGGTCCTCGACAAGAGCAAGAAATACAATTTCCTCTTTATCGGAAACAGCTATACTCATTATAACGATATGCCCGAGCAGATCTTTGCGAAGATACTGAAGGCGGCGGGCTATGATGCCACCGTCACCCGTATCACCAAGGGCGGATGGTATCTGATCGATTCCGCAAAGTCGACCGACGAGGTCGGCGCGAAGGTTGACTCCGCGCTTAAGCTCCGCGATTACGATTACATCGTTCTGCAGGAGCAGAGCACCTGCCCCGCGCTGTACCCCGATAAGTTCTACACCGGCGTGCGCAACCTTGCCGCAAAGGTGATTGCAGACGGCGCGACCCCCATTCTCTACGGCACCTGGGGCAGAAAAGAGGGACACAGCGTTCTCAAGGAAAACGGCTGGACCAACGAGAGTATGACCTGGATGATCAGCGCGGCATACGAGGCTATCGGCGCCGAGCTCGGTATCGACATTGCATATGCGGGTCTTGCTTTCTTTGACGTTTATAACAATAACAAGAACATCAACCTCTATGATTCCGACCTGACCCACCCCAACGCTACGGGAAGCTATCTCGCGGCGATGACGATCTTTGCAAAGATCACGGGTATCGATCCCACCACGGTCGATTACAATGCAAATCTTACCGATGAAGCGGCGGCTGTTCTCAAAGAAGCGGCTCGCAAGGCTGTTTGGGAGACTCCCGCGATCCCCGAAAAGTACAAGACCTCGTCTGTCGGCGTTGAATTCGTTGAGAAGACCTATGCGGTCGATGCTTCGGCTATGAAGAACCTGACCGCTTTCCCGAAGTCGAAGCTCATCTCCGTCCTCGAGGGCGGAACATACCCGAACGGCAAGAGCTTCTCGGGTATTCTCGGCACCAAGAATGCGATCGCATCGACCGAGTATTCGACCACGGGACTTACCGACGCGCAGAAGGCTGACATTGCCGATATCGGCTACGGTGTTTCGGTAATAGGTATCGAAAAAATGGATTCCTCCGCAAAGGGCTACACCACAGCTGTCGAAAACCTTGTCAACGGCCACTGGGGCAACTCCTTTATGGCAAACTTCGTCTTTGACGATAAGACCTATAACATCAAGGGCGAGGTCGATGCAAATTCTCCCTATACCTGCCTTATCACCCTCAATTTCGGCTCGAAGCACAAGTTTGATGCAATGGGATTCGCTTCGGGAAGCCTTGAGGGATTCCCCGGAGTTGCTGCTGTCTATGTCAGCGATGACGGAGTGAATTGGACCCAGGTGCCTACGGCTTGCTGGAATCAGGTGACAGGAACCGATCTTGTCAACTGCGGAACCTCGCCGAAGGACCCCTGGAACGGCAATACCTCGAAGGTCACCTGCCTGTTTGATATGGGCGGTGTCGAGGGACAGTATATCCGTGTTGGCGTCATTGTCGGCAGAAATGACGAAGAAAACAAATACAACACCATCAATACCCGCGAGATCCTCGTTTACGGAGAGAAGACGAACTGATCTATATAGAAAACACCCGCTGTGCGGGTGTTTTCTATATATTGATTATTGTTCCTATAGAGATCAGATCAAAGACAAGTCCTGCGGCGAGTCCGATACCGAATAGGATAGCAATGACGCGAATGGAGTCTTTGAGCGGTCGGTTAGCACGGAGGAGGACAAGGATTCCGATCCCCGCGCCGACGAGGAGTCCCGAGAGCATTGCGCCCGACGATATGACGCCTTCAAGATAAAGCTGTGTGATCGCGACCGATGACGCGCAGTTGGGGATGAGTCCGACTATTGCTGCAAAAAGACAGCCGATAACGGGCGTTCCCGTAAGGATACCCGAAAGAAAATTCTCGCCGAGCAGTTCAAGTGCGATCTCAAGCGCGAAGCTGACGGTAAAGACGCTTGCCGTGATCTTGAGTGTGTGCACGAGAGAGGCAAGCCATATCGATTGGCTGTCGCAATGGCAATGTTCTGCCGAGCAGATCTCGCCGATCTTGTGTTTTTCGTTTTTATCCTTGGCGATGATCCTTGTGATACCGTCAACTGCAATGCCCGCAATCGCGGCGATTATCAACTTTGATGCGAGAATTTTTAGTATCAGTCCGATCGGTGCGCCCGATGAAATGAGCAAAGGCAGCATTTCGTCGGATGTCGAAAGGAAGATTGCAAGAAGTGTTCCCGTCGTGATCACCCTGCCCGCATAAAGACCCGATCCGACGGCGGAAAAGCCGCATTGAGGCACTACACCGAGCAGGGCACCGAGGATAGGTCCGAATTTTCCTGCGTCCGAAATTATCCTTTGCATTTTGCCTCCCGCTTTTCGCTCAAGTAGCTCCATCAGCAGATAAGTCAAGTATAAAAAAGGTATGATCGGCAGGGTGTGCTCGATCGCGTGCAAAAAAGAATGTATTATCATATTATTGTCCTTTCGATGATTTGACAGAACATTATATCATAAAATCTATTTCTTGTCAAGAATAAAATCAGTCCGATTCTTGACTTTATTGCCTGCTGATGGTATAATATTACCGAGGTGAAACCAATGAAGACTATAAAAAGAATCGCGGGCGCGCATTTCAGCCCGAAAAATATATATAACAATATTCTCTTTTTTCTTGTCGTGCTGATACTCGCCGCCACGTGCTTCCCCACGATGGGCAAGGAGCCCGAGCTGATCGAATACGAGGTTGGCGGTCGTGTGCCGACGGATATTTATATCAGGCAGTTCGATGCATGGCAAAAGGGACAGATCGAGCTTGATCTCGAAGTAGACCACAGACTTGCCGCGCTTGAAAATCCGTATGACCCAACCGAAAGAAAAAATTCCGGAGCGAGATATAATTGGGATTACGCATTTTTCGAGGGAAAATACTATTCCTATTTCGGCATCGCGCCGATCATCACCGTCCACTCGCCGATATACGCGCTGACGGGCAAGCTGCCGAATATATCGCTCACTTGCCTGATCCTCGCCATCGCAGCGGTGATCGCGACTGCGCTTGCCTATCGCGAGGTCGTGATCCGATTTATCAAAAAGCCGAATCTTTGGCTCTTTCTGATCGGACTTGCGGGAACCGTTTGCGCAAGCGGAGTTTACCTCGGCGTGCTTTGCTCGGATATGTATTACGTCGCCGTGCTCTCGGCGCAGACCTTCTCGATGGCTTTCGTCGCCCTCGCGGTTCGCTCGATGAGGGAAGAGAAGCTGTGGGCGAGAATGATAATGCTCGTCCTTGCCGCGCTTGCGCTGACGCTGACCGTATGGTCGCGCCCGACTGTCGCGCTGATGTGCGTCGCCGTTTTCCCGCTCTTTATCGAATTCATTTTCAAGATCCGCAAGGATACCTTGAAGGACGGGCTTTTGACAGTCGCATCCTTCGCACTCCCCCTGATCGCGGGCGCGCTTGCCGTAATGTGGTATAACAACGCGCGTTTCGGCTCGCCGCTTGATTTCGGCGCGAATTATCAGCTCACCGTCAGCGACGTTTCGCTGAATACGATCGATCTCAAGTACCTTTTCTCGTCCTTCTTCTCCTATTTCCTCTGCCCGATGTGGCAAAGTGAGGCGAAGCCCTTCATTGAGATGCAGAGAATTATGGTATTGCCCAAAGAAGCAAGGTATTTCTACGCCGACCGCGCCTGCGGAGTCTTTGCTTACGGTCTGCCCCTCGGTATTCTTCTCTATCCCCGCCTCGCGCTTATCGAAAAGCATCGCGGCGAGAGGGATGTGTGGAAGACAGCAATGGTCTGCGTGACCGCCGTTCTCGCCCTTGGCATAGCCTTCTCGGATTTCTGCCTCGGCGGAGTCAATATGAGATACGTTTACGATATTTCCGTGATACTCGCAATGATCTCGGCGGCTGTTCTTATGAATCTGACCGAGAAGAGCGAGGGTTACGAAAAGCCGATATTCGGCGTTTTGACCGCTGCTCTTTCAGTAATTTCGATATGGACGAATGTCGGTGTTGTTGAGACGATCAGAAAGGTGTTATCATGAAAAAATTCATAAGCTTTATTCTCGCTCTTCTTATGATGATTCCGATTTTTGGATGTACGGACGTTCCCGAGGAGACTCTTCCTCAGGAAACGACCTCTCTCGAAACCGAAAAAGAAGAGACTTATCTTAAATTAATTGAAAACGGAGAGCTTTTGTATACTCTCGTTCGTCCCGAAAAATGCTCTACAACCCTTTTTTCGGCAATCAAAAGCATAAAATCCACAATTGAGGAGAAGCTCGGTATCTCTGTCAAGGATACGGATGACTGGGTGCAGGGCAAGCCCATGGCTGGTGAATATATCAGCGAAGGTGCTGAAATACTCGTTGGCGAGACAAACCGCCGTGAGAGCCGCGAGGTCTATCTCACTCTTTCTGTGGGTGAGTATGCCATCCGCGCTGTTGGAAACAAGATCGTTATCATTGGTTACAACGATAATCTCACGGTTGTTGCCACAGAGAGATTTATAAACGATTATATAGCCGCTGCCGAGGGAGGCGAGCCTCTCATTCCCGAAAGTCTCAATATTATTGACTCGGCGTATTCATCCGAAAATGGTAAAAAGGACGAAGCTATAGTGGAAAATATTACACCCGTTGGCGAATTATTCAAGGCAGAGACCGAAAAATGGGTAGCCTGCGAGATCGAATTTGAAAGCTCAAAGGAATACGAAAATCCGGTTTATACTGTTGACACCGACGTTATTTTTTATAATAAGTCAAGCGGTACTGCGCTCAAAGTTCCTGCATTTTGGGACGGCGGAACGAGCTGGAAGGTTCGTTTCGCACCCACAGAGGTTGGTGAGTGGAGCTTTTATACCGTATGCACCGATACCGCAAACAGCGGTCTGCATCATCGCGGCGGCAGCGTGCTCTGTAAGGAATACTCGGGTAATCTCGATATCTACAAGCACGGATTTGTCAAGACCGAGCCGGGAAAAAACTATTTTATGTATGATGACGGCACGCCCTTCTTCTATCTTGGCGATACTCATTGGACTCTTGCGATAGAGGAGATCGACGGATACGGCTCAGTCGAGACCCAAAAGGTCGCGGGTATCACCAAGGAGATCGCAGATCAGTACGGCATCACCTCGCAGTTTGATTATATTATTAACTACCGTGCCGAGCAAGGCTATACCGTTATTCAGTCGCAACCCCTTTATTGGTGGGATGTCAACGATCAGATATGGTTTCAGGATGGAGCCGAAAATATCTTCACCCTTGGCGTAAATGACTTTATGCTGGAAAAGTTCGAGCAATATGATCGCTATTTTAAAATAATAGCTGATTACGGACTTGTTCATTCAAATACTCAGTTTGGATATCCAACGACCTTAATGAGCGCATATTTCGGCGGAAAGATTACTGACGAGCAGCTTGAAAAGCTATCTCGCTATTGGGTTGCAAGGTATAGTGCGTATCCCGTTATGTGGGCGACCACGCAGGAGGGCGACAACGATTATTACGGCGTTGACCGCGGCGACTGCGCGGCAACTCCCGAGACGAATCCGTGGTTCTACGTAATGGACTGGGTCGCAAAATATGATCCGTACGATCATCCGTCCACATGTCATCAGGAAAATTCGATTTATACCCGTGTTGAAAATTCACGCTTTGATGATTCGGAAAATCACTCTTGGTACGCGGCACAGTATAACTATGCTTTCAACGGAATAAATTGGGAGTGGGCAAAGGAGTTTTACAATAATTACGGCTGTAAGCCCGTTGTAAACTACGAGGGTCCGTATGACCATTGGGACGAAAGCGGCGGAAGCGGATATGGTGTCCGTATCCAAGCGTGGGGTGCGTATATGAACGGTCAGTTCGGATACGGCTACGGAGCACAGCCCATATGGAGCATTTTCTGGGCGCAAAACGGATATCCCGACTACGAAACCAGAACGATAATCGACTCATACGGCGAGACCTTTGATAAAGGACTGAACTGGATAGAGGGACTGTATCTGGAGTCCGGTGAGCAGATAACTTATATCAAAGATTATCTTCAGAAATATGAATGGTGGCGCCTTGTGCCCTGCTTCAATAAATCCTATTTCTATCAGCCCGGCTCCTGCAAGTATTCGGTCTGCCATATCGGTAACGAGCTTTATCTCGGCTACTTCTATGGCAATAACACCAACGGTAAGCTTGGCAAGCTTACGGCAATGGCAAACGGCGAATACGAGGTTCAATGGTTCAGTTGCATCACCGGCGAATACGGTGATGCATTCACCGTGACGGTTACCGACGGAACATATACACTCCCCGCTAAACCTGACGCGGGAGATTGGGTGATCTCGGTCAAGATCAAAAAATAACAAACAAAACGGATACAGCCGCGGCTGTATCCGTTTTGTTTTATTCAAACTCCTCAATTCTCCACTTTACGCATAGTATCGAAGTGAATTTATCGTCCTTGTATCTTTCGTAGTAAACGGTGACGAGCGAGCCGTCGGGGAGTTCGGTGGTTGCGGGGTAGCCGAGATCGTTGCAGTAGGCTTCGGTGAGGGCGTGCTCCTCGCCCCAGGTCTTGCCGCCGTCGCGGCTTATCATAACGCGCTCGCCGAAGGTAGCTTCGCGGCGGCCGTATGTGAGAATGAGCGCGCCCGAGGAGTGAAGCAAAAGGTGAGGGGGCGAGCCGCTGATGCCGAGGCATTCGGGATGCGAAAAGCTCTTGCCGCCGTCGGTCGATGTGCAGTTGAAGATCGAAAATTTGTGCGGCACACCCTCGCCCTGTGCGCGGATGGAGCCGACGATCGTGCCGTCGGGCAGTTCAACTGCGTGGGGCTCGTGCATATTGTTCTTGTCAAGTCCCTCGGGGAAGTCGATCTTGCAAAGCTTCTGCCAGGTCTTTCCGTCATCGGCACTCTCAAAGGCGTAGATAGCGCCCTGTTCGAGCGATTCGTCACCGGAGTGGAATTCCTTGCCGAGGAAGAAAAGCTTGCCGTTTTTTAGCTTGATCGGTCCGTGAGGTGCGGTGACGGGCACCTTGACAGCCTCGCCCCAAGTGTTTCCGTAATCCTGCGAGAGACGGACGAAGGAGCCGTATTTATTGTGCTCTTCGGGCATATTGGCATATCCGTTCAGTATACCCTCTGCCATCGGGCGGGTGACTTCGGTTGCGTAGCTGTCGATCCAACCGCGTCTTTCGGCGTAAAACTGCCAGGGGTGGCAGAAATAGGTCAGAAGCATCTTGCCGTCACCGAGGTAGGTTATTCCCGCGTCGCGGTCGTCAAGGTAGGTGTCGTTGATGACGATGGGCGGAGTCCAGCTCTCGCCGCCGTCAAAGCTTTTGTAAAGGAAGTTCTTGCCGAAAACGCAAAGGTGTCCGAGTCTGTTTCCCGAGCAAACGGTGTAAAGCACGCCGTTTTCGTCAATGCAAACGGTCGGCCAACCCTGATAGCGGTAAAATCCGTTTTCGGTGCGTCCGATGATGATGTGTTTCATTATCCGATCTCCTCTCTTTCAACTCTGTTTTTGCCCGCGTGCAGGCTGCGCCTCAGCGCGGAGTATGCAAGGTAATGGTCAAAATAGCGTTCTATCTCAAATTCGTGGCTGCCAAAGGAGTCAAAGAGGGCGTTGAAGGCATCGAAAGCCTCGTCCGCCTTGCCCTCGGCGGTGAGGATCATAGACTCTGCAAGCCCCGTGCAATACTCGGCGTGGAGCTCGAGAAGTCGCAGCGAGAGGCCGGAGATCCTTCTTTGCGGCATCTTTCTCCACGCGCGGAGCTTCTTTGCCATTTCCGCGCAAAGGGGAGCGATCTCTTTGAGCGCTTCTGCGCGTTCGGGAGAGACGAGTTTCCTTGCCGTTGCCGATCTGTGCGGAACTTCGAGGTAATTGACGTCGAAGATATCCGAGATCTTCTCGAGATATTCGGAGATCTCGCGCCAATTTTCGCCGTAAGCGTGGCTGAAATAGTCCTCGCGAAGCTCCTCAAAGCTTACCTCCTTGTCGTACATCGCGCGCGAGTAGACGTAGAAGGGGAAGCCGTTGGGGAAGAAGGAGCGCTGTGAGCCGTCCTGAATGATGCCGAAGAAGCCCGCCTCGCGGTAGGCACGGACGTCCTCGTAAAGCCGCTCGGCAAGGCGAATGCCGCCGATGTCATAGTACTGATGTACCCAAAAATGGTATTCGTAGCAGAATTTCGGTGTGAAGGCGGTCTCCTGCCACCCCTCGGAATAGCGGATGTAGTCCCCAAGGTCGCTCGGGAAGACGTTTTTGTTCAACGTGAACTTCGGCAGTTCCTTGCCCGTGGCGGACATATCGGGCGTTTCGGTGTAGTCGCGCGTGATCGCCGCAAGCAGAAGCACAAAGCGGTCGGGGTTCTTGATCTTTTCGGTCACGGGCGGGAAGGCGGTGTCGTAATACGCGATATATGCAATTCGGGTGGCAAGTCCGCGTGCCGTCAGCTCCTCGTCGATGGCGTTGAGAAGCATAACGTACCAATCCGAAACGGTTTGCTTTTTGCACTCCTCGCACTCGCAATGGTTATTCCTGTTGTCGGCGAGCCAAACGTGGAGGTAGTTTACTTGCGGGCTGATCTCGGCATAATCGGCGATCGCCTTTGCAACGATCTCGCGCGCCTTCGGGTTTGACATGCAGAAATTCGTGTTCAGCGCAACGCCGTGATAAAGCGAGCGCGAACCCTCGGTGAACGCGACGAAATCGCGGCTTTCCTCGGGGATCGGATTGCCCGCGTCCTTCGTCCAGCCCTCGGTGGTGTCGATCCCGAAGGGCTCAGCCGTCCAGCCGTGTCCCATATCCTGAAAGATGAGTGAACGCTTCGCGATCTCCGCTTCGCAGGCGCGCTTCCATTGAAGCACCTGCTCAGAGGTGATCGGCTCGGGCAAGCGGTTGGCGAGATTGTTTTTGTGGTTGTAATAGGAATTATAGTAGGTTTTCGGGTTGTCGAACTCGATCATATAGGAGTTGAGCCCGATCTTGGGAGAGAAATCGATGGTTTCGATCATAGAGGCCTGATACTCCGCGCCCTCGTTGCATTGTGCGCGGACACGAAGGTCAGCCATTTTGCGGTAATTGACCGCTTTGAGGTCTGTAACGGGGATAAACTCGCCGTCAACGCCGGGATAGAGCCAACGGCAGCCGTTCTGACGCAGATATTCGTAGACCGCGATCAGAAGCGCGCGCGGATTACTGCCCGCGATGATGCCGCCGTGCTCGTTTGTGTTGATGACGATGACGTCGTCAAGCTCGGGTTCATCTGTTTCGGGCAGATCGATGCCGATGTCGGCAGAGAGTGCGAGAACGAAGCCGTCGCCGTCGCGCTCGTCGGTCGTGATCTCGATCTCGCCGCAGCGGGGCATCATCATCCTGAGATACTTTTTCAGCTCCTCGGCGGCGAAATCAACGGTGGGATGATCGGAATATTTGAATATCTTATACATTTTTCAGTTCCTCAAGCTGACGGAGAGCCGCTTCGACGATGCGATCTGCGCTGTCGGAGGCGGTGCAGGCGTTGACCTTGCTGACTCTCGATTCATAAGCCGTGCTTTCGTGGATGATCTTGGTCGCGATATATCCGTGCGTGCCGTTTGCAAGCTCGAAAATAACGGTGTTTTCAAAGGGAGAAGCCGTCTTGATCCGCTTGCCGACCTCGGTGAAGATCTCGGAGGGCAGACCGACGATCGCCCAGTCGCCAAGGCGGATGGTGTGGATCTCGAAGGGGATCTCGGGGCTGACGTCATCGTCGGACTCAAG
Organism: Clostridia bacterium; assembly: GCA_017415485.1. GTDB lineage: Bacteria > Bacillota > Clostridia > Oscillospirales > CAG-272 > CAG-390. Next base: position 55,272 of record JAFQGP010000115.1, on the reverse strand, counting down.
ATACTCGGTCGCAAAGGCTCTCGACATCGCGTCGTGCGAAGCCATATCCTTGGCGATCTCCTGTGCCCACGCGTAGTCGGCGTCCGATTTATAGCGGCGCGCGAGGATGAGGTTCTTCGAGATCGAAGCGATCTCGGGAGCGGAATTATCAGCCTTAATGTCGGCGTTGATCTCAACGACGGTGGATGTCAGACCCGCGCCGATAGCCTCGGGCGCGTTTTTCGTGCCGCCGTAGTAGGAATCCGAGGTGGTGCCGAGCCAGTCGATGCAGTTGATGTCGCCCGCTGTGCCGTTGAAGAAGAGAACGAAGATGTCCTCGCCGTAAACGCGCTTCAGACCTCGGCGGAGCGCACCGGGGAAGTCGGCGCTGAAGCTACTCTTGTTTTTCTGGTGACAGTCGGGGTGGTTTGCATAGTTGACGATGAAGCCGCGCACGTCGCCCTCTGCGGAGTCGATACGCATCACGTTGACGGCGTAGTCGGGGGTGCTGATCGGCGCAACCATAAGCTCGCGGTGCGCGCGGTTGGGATTCATCTTGATCGAGCCGTCGGTAAGGCGGATGTCGCGGCAGAAGCTGTAACGGTCCTCCGCGCCCTTGCCCGTGCCGATCGCGGCATCGGAAAGGTTCTTATATGCCTCAATAGCGGCGGTGATCGCGCCCTTTTCGGTCACGGAAGCAACCTCGGGGTCGGGGGGACAGAGCCAAAGCTGATAGTCGCAGGCGCCGCCCGTGTGGGTGTGAGTCGCGCCGACGAGGATGCGGTCAAAGGGAACGCCCGTGTCATCCGAAATGGTCTGACGGATGCGGTCGGCGGTGTTTACGTGGAAGGAGAGGGTGTCGACGGACACGAGAATAAGGCCGCCCCCGTCAACGTCGAAAGCTGCGGCGGTTGCAAGGAGCTTGCCGCGCGCGGGTTCGCTTGTCAGACACGGTGTGAAACCGCCGGGGATGAGCTTGCCCACGGGCGGGGTTATATCAAATTCGGAAAATCCAACTCTTAACATGGTCTTTAACCTACCTTTAATTGAAGTATTTGGGATTTACGGGGAGTCCTGTCTTTGCCGATTCAACTGCGGCGAGGCAGACGGCAACCGTGTTCGAGCCCTCGATGACGTCGATCTCAAGCTCCTTTTTGCCAAGGATGATGTCGCACATATCGCCGATCTCGGCGGTCATATTGTGGTGGTTGATGTCGATCGGGATCTGCTCCTCCTTGAAGGAGTGCTTGCCCTTTTCATCAATGCAGGGCGTGAAGAGGGTGATATATGGCGATTTGTTGTCGCCGAGGATGGTGCCTTTTGAGCCGAAAAGCTGGGTGCGCATCGTGTAGGGGCGCTTGCAGCCGATCGAGGTCAGCACCTTGCCGATGACTTCGTTGGGATATTTGAGGATCGAGATCGTGCAGTCGTCAACGGGCCAATCGGTGAGCACCTTGTGGTTTGCGTAGGCAAAGACCTCGGTGGGGTCGCCCGCGATCCAGCGGAGGAGGTCCATCGCGTGACAGCCGCCGCCGACAACGGGATGGCGGATGTAGGAGGGATCCTTGCGCCATTCGCCTCTGCCAAGGATCGAGTAATCATGCGCGTATTCGGATTCAACGTAGAAAAGCTCGCCGATGTCGCCGCGGTCGACCATTTCCTTCATCAGCGCGAAGGCGGGAGTCTTGCGGCAGACCTGACCGACCATGAATTTCTTGCCCGATGCGCGTGCGGCGGCAATGATAGCCTCGCATTCATCAAGTCGCATTGCAAGCGGCTTTTCACAGAGCACGTGATAGCCCGCTTCAAGCGAATCGACACACTGATCCTTGTGGAAGGAGTCGGGGGAGCAGACGACAACGCAGTCAAAGCCTCCCGCGCGGAGCATGTCCTTGTAGTCGGTGTAATATGTCGGGAGCCCGTGCTTTTCGGCACGAGCCTTAACACCCGCTTCGTCAACATCGCAAAGCGCGGCGAGGACGGCGTTTTCATTTCTGAGGATGCCCTCAATGTGACTGCGTCCGATGCCCTCGGTGCCGATGACGGCAAAACGAATTTTATTTTCCATAAGTCTTCCTCCGATCGATGAAGTTTTTCTCTAAGATAATTGTACCACGCCCGCGCGGGGATGTCAAGAACAATTTAACTATATCAGCGGAAAAGTTTTGATCAAACTTTTTCAAAAGTTTGCGGTTTCTTAAGGCAGAGCCTTAAGTCGCGCTCCGCAGAGCGCGAAATTTCCTTGTGCTTCGAACCGGCGACGCCCCGTCGACGGTTCGGAAGGAGTAAAATCTCCCCTTGCGGGAGATTTTTGCTCCTTCACCCTGCGCCCGCAGGGCGCACGATATGCCTTCGGCGCGATATATCCTGCGGATACGATATATCGCTTCGCGATGCGATATGTTCCGCACCGCGGAACGTAAAGGAAAAATCCGCCGCGGCGGATTTTCACATTTTTATTATATTTCGCTTTGAGTTTGGTTTTGGTGCTCAAATTTCGCGCGCCGCTGACTCCCCTCCCAACCCTCCCGCAAGCGGGAGGGCTCTTGATATATCGTCAACTTTACTGCATAGAATGAAAATTTTGTTGCAGTGTCTACTGGAAAAAGTAATACATACTGTTATAACACGAATCTGCTGTGTTTTTATAATCGTTTATGTTGCTCTTAGCTTGCTCTAATGTTCCAGTGGGCAATTTGCAGAAATTATACATAGTCCTAGCAGTAGAATAATATTCTTTTATGTTTTCGTAATGCTCATAGTTTGAATGCTTATTGCTCAATTCTTTGATTTTTGTTTCAGCGGATGTAAGAGATTGTTCGATTTCGCTGAGCTTTCCGTTCGCCTCGTAAGAGTATACGACCAACATTACACAACCTGTGAACACTTTATCGTAAACATTTAATATACCTGTTTCCTCATAACTGGTATAGAAATACATATCATAAAGTTTTCGTACTGCTTCTTTATGGTATTCATAATAATCATTATATAATCCTAATTCCGGATCACATAAAATTTCTACGTATTCGGGTTGAATACCAAGACTTTTATAATATGCTAATCCATCAAGCATATCATCTCTTGATAATGAAACGTTTTCACATAACCAATCAAATCCATCACCATAGTGTTTTAATGTTGATTCATCATAAATACCTATCGTCCACGCGCTAATAATGTCATTGCTGATCTGCTTCAAAATATCTACAGACTTGCTTATCTCAAAAAATGCATTTTGTGTTAATTCAAAAGCCACTTTCTTTCCGCATGAAACTAGGGAAAAACACATAATTACCGCTAATAATATTGCAATAAATTTTTTCATGGATTATATTCCTTTCTTTAATGCATAATTAGTTTTGTTCTTTTAAGATTGCTTCTTTTTTTCTTTCACATAGCTTGCAAAGCTTAATATGCTTGCCAGCAAATTTGTATGCTTCTTGTTCTGTTTCGAATGTAATTGCATTGTCAAACTTATGTGTCGAATGTGTACAATAACCGAGAATGTGTAGCGTACCTGTAGATTCATTAAGAACATATTTTTTCATTGTAATACCTCCTTGAAAACAAATAAGAATCTTACTTCCTATATTATAGCACTGAAACTCCTTTTTGTCAAGATAAAATGGTGCTATAATTCCTATATATAATAAAAAGGGGAATTAAGATGCTTGTTTTTGATTTGATGGAAATAGGAAATAAATTGTATGCCATAAGAAAACAAAAAGGGCTTACGCAGGCACAGGTTGCGGAGGAGGCGGGACTTTCTGATCGCACTTACGCTGATATCGAAAGAGGAAGCGTTAATATGCGCATCGAGAGTGTGCTTAGAATATGCGAGGCGTTGGGCATTACTCCGAACGATATTTTTGTTGAAGATCAGATAATTGTGCCAATCGGCGCAACACTTGCCGAACGAGTTGATTTACTCCCTGAGAAGAATCGCGAAACTGCTAAGCAACTGCTTGAAGTATATCTGAATTCACTTGAATAAAAAAGTTGGCACACCAATCGGCTTTTACCGAAAAGTGTGCCTTTGAATATTAAATAATAAGGGGTGACAGAGCGCAACACTTCCCTACATTCGGGAAGTGTTGACTCTGTCCAAAATGCCGAAGCAGAGCTTCGTCATTTTGAAGCGCAGAAGCGAAAGCTGAAGCTTTCGCATTAGTCCGAGGCTCTGCCTCGTGCTCCGCCACCTTTTGAAAAAGGTGGACGAAAACTTTCCTGCTCTTTAATTAGAATGAAAATTTCCGCCCGATCAGGGCGGAAATTAACCTTCAACTAGCAACTAGCGTCTAGCAACTAGCAACTTATTCTTCTTCGTTTTCGAGGGATTCCGCGACCTTCAGCATGATCGCGCACTCGATTCGTTTCTTGAACAGCTTACATCCGTACTCATAAACGCCGTTTACGCTTCCGGTTGCGTGGTAGGAGTTCGCGGCGCAGCCGCCGGAGCAGTAGAGTCTGGCCCAGCAGTCGCGGCATTCCTCTCTCGAATATGCCGAGCAGGAGCGGAATTCGTCGCGGATGGCGTCGTTCGTTACGCCCTTCCAGATGTCGCCGAGGAGGTATTTTTCGTCGCCGACGAACTGATGGCAGGGGTAAAGGTCGCCCCAAGGGGTGACAGCCATATACTCGGTGCCCGAGCCGCAGCCGGAAATTCTCTTGTAGATGCAGGGGCCGCCCTCAAGGTCGAGCATATAGTGATAGAAGGTGATCGGCTTGCCGCGCTTCTTGCGGTCCATCATCTCAAAGGCGAGCTTTTCATACTGATCGTAAAGCACGGGCAGATCCTCGTCGCCGAGTGCGTAGGGGTCGCCGGGAGGGCAGACTACGGGCTCCATCGAAAGCTCGGTAAAGCCTTCGTCAGCCATGTGGATGATGTCGGAGCAGAAATCGGTGTTGAACTTGGTGTATGTACCGCGCATATAGTAGCCCTTGTCGCCGCGGCGGGTGACGAATTCCTTGAACTTCGGAAGGATCAGGTCATAGCTGCCCTGACCGTTCACAGTTTTGCGGAGGTTGTCGTGCACGTGGCGTCTGCCGTCGAGCGAGAGAACGACGTTGTCCATCTCTTTGTTGGCAAAATCAATGACGTCGTCGTCGATCAGCACGCCGTTTGTCGTCAGCGTGAAGCGGAAATGCTTGCCTGCGGCTTCCTCGATCGAGCGCGCGTAGGCAACGAGATCCTTGACGACCTGCCAGTTCATCAGCGGCTCGCCGCCGAAGAAGTCGACTTCAAGATTGTGGCGGGTTCCCGAGTTTTCAACAAGGAAATCAAGCGCGCGCTTGCCGACCTCAAATGACATCAGGGCGCGTTCGCCGTGGAATCGACCCTGTGCCGCGAAGCAGTATTCGCAGTTGAGGTTGCAGGTGTGCGCGACGTGCAGGCAGAGTGCCTTGACGATGTTGGAATTGTTCTTGAGCTTGCCGACGAGGGGCGCATAGATATCCTCGGCGTAAAGTTTGCCGCTCTGTTTGAGCTCTTCAACGTCGGAGATCGTGTCGCGGATGTCCTCTTCGGTGATACCTTCGGAGGCGAATTTTTCAAGGCAGACCGAGACGATCTCGTCTGCCGACTTGGTTTCGTAGAGATTTATGACGTCATAGGCAAGATCATCAACCGCGTGCACCGCGCCCGAGCCGACGTCAAGGACGATATTGTAACCGCCAAGTTTATAGGAATGGATCATTTTGTTGTACCTCCGGATTGCTGTTCTGAATTTGCTTTTGCCGTTGTTATGGAGGCAATAAGCTTTCTGCGAATAGAACCGCATTTATTTAACAATCTTATATATGTTTCTTTATCCATTGAATTGGTTTTATAAAGGATTTCAAGCCAATAATCGGTTTCATAGCATTCTTTGAGTGAGATTTCCAATTTGTGAATGAAGTCTGCGGAACTTTGTGCATATTTGGCTTCTGCGGAATTTGCTCCGATGGAAGAACAGGATCTCAAAATTTGATTTATGAAAACGCTTCTTCCTTTGATATTATCGCATATTTGCGTAATTTCAACGGTCAATTCTACTGCTAATTCGCGTATAGTGATATTATTCATCGGTTAACCTCGTTTATTTAGTAAACACGATATATTCGCTATGCTCATACGATATACTGTTTGCCTTTGGCAAACAGTACGATATATCGTGCAAAGCGCGATACGATATGTTCGCCGAAGGCGAACGTGAAATCACGCCCCGAAGGGGCATATCGTGCCGAAGGTATATCGCACGCTCTGCGTATATCACAGATCCGCAAGGATCTATATCGCAAAATAAGCCGCCGCTATTTGCGGCGGCTTATTTTACTTACTTTGCCTTTTTCTCGCAAGCCTGGTTAGCAACACCGCAAGAGGTCTTGCAAGCGGACTGGCAGGAGGTCTGGCACTCGCCGCATCCGCCGTTCTTAACGGAAGCCTTGAGGTCACGAGTATTGATAGTACGAATTCTCTTCATAATAAAATTCCACCTTTCGATTATTAAATATGCACTATATAGTATAAATGATTTTGGCGCATTTGTCAAGAGGTTTTGATGATTTTTGGCGAAATCCCCGAATTTTTCAGCATTTCGAGGTGATTTTTTATTTCCTCGGTGACTCTTTCGCCGGGCAGAAGCAGGGGAACGCCGGGGGGATAGACCCAAACGTAGGCGTTTGAGACCTCGCCGCCGTCGGGAAGATCGAGCCAGACCGCGTCGGTAAGCGGGATCTCTACGGGCGGCAGCTCGGTGATGAAGGAGGGATAAGTTCTGCCTTCCGAACATTCAGCCTCCCCGTCAAGCTCCATGATCGCGCGAGAGAGGGCGAAAAGATTCTCCGAGGTGTCGCAGATCGAGGTCATGCAGAGGAGATAATCCGAATGCACCATTTCAGGCTCGATGCGGAATCTGTTACGCAAAGCATCTGCGATAGAGCTGCCGGTGAAGGTCGTATTTCTCGTTGAGATCGAAATCTTGCCGATGTCATCGGTTTTGATGAGCGAGAGCATTTGCGGTTTTGTCGAGGCGTAAAAGTCATCGAGCATCGCGCGGTAATTATCGAACATCTCGCGGCAGTCCGAAAGGATATCGGCGCATTTTGCGATCGAGTTCATTAATATATAGGAAGGACTGCTCGTTTCGAAGATGCCGAGATTGCGCGCGTAGGCGGAGGAATATTTATCGTTGAAAACGAGTCCGAGCGCGGTCTGCGTCAGCGCGGGGAGGGTCTTGTGCAGACTTGTCACGGCGATATCTGCGCCTCGCGGGAAGTCGGGGAAGTGTTTCGAAAATCCGAGGTGTGCGCCGTGAGCGGCATCGACGAAGAGCGCGGCATTGTACTTTTTGCATACTTCCGCAATCGCGTCGATATCCGAGATCACGCCCTCGTATGTAGGCGAGGTGAGGATCACGCAAGTCGCGCCGCCCGAGAGCACAAATGCGTCTTCGACTGCCTCAGCCGTGATCGCGCCGCAGATGCCGTGCTCCGGGGTGATGGGCGGGAGGATGCAGGTGGGATTGAGGCGACAGATCTCGATCGCGTGCCAGACCGATTTGTGGCAGTTGCGCGCGACGATGACGGAATCGTTCGGCTTGGTCAGCGTTCGGATGCCCGCAAGGATGCCGCAGGTCGAGCCGTTCACGAGGGGATGCGCCGATCTTGCGCCGTAAAGCGAGGCAAATCTTTCGCAGAGCGAGCCGATAATGCCGCCTTCCTCGGGATCGTGCAGATCGTCCGCGCCGTCGATCTCGGTGAGGTCAACGGAGTAGGGAAGATCGTCGCCGAGCAGCGCTGTGTTGCGCTTATGCCCCGGCATATGCATCGGGATCGCGGAGGCGGTTATCTCTTCAATTTTAGCTTGAAATTGTGTTTTCATTTTACCAACTAACAAAAAAGATCAAAGTTTTGGTCAACCTTTTTCAAAAGGTTGCGGTTTCTTAAGGCAGAGCCTTAAGTCGCCCTCCGCAGAGGGCGAAATTCCCTTGCGCTTCAAACAGACTGCGCCCCGCAGGCTGTTTGGAAGGAGTAAAACCTCCCCGCGGGGAGGTTTTGCTCCTTCACTTTTTTATGAATCTTCCAATGATCGAAATCGCGATAACTACCGCGCCGACGATATAAGTGGGCCAAAAAATGTACGAGTACATAACGAGCCAATCGAACATCGTCCAGCTTTCGATCGAAATTTTGTATATGCCGAAAGCGAACGGAAGTATGAAAGGGATGATGCCGATTATTAAGATAATGTTCCAGATAAGGTTCTTTTTCATAGGGATTCTCCAAAATAGAGAGATGTAAAGCCAATTTGCTAAATAATTTTATTCAGCAAAGGGTGACAGAGCGCAAATACTTGCCTACGGCAAGTTGCAACTCTTGCTTCTCGGCTTACGCCTCCATTTTCCTTCGGAAAACCGCAAGAGCTGCACTTCCCTACAATCGGGAAGTATTGACTCTGTCCAAAATGTCGAAGCGAAGCTTCGCCATTTTGAAGCACGGAGGCAAAAGCTGAAGCTTTTGCATTGAATCGAGACGCTGTCTCGAGCTCTGCGAACTTTTGAAAAAGTTCGATCAAAACTTTAAGCTGCTTGTATTCAAATGAAAATTTTTGAGCGAAGCGAGAAAATTCACCTACATTTTGCATTTTACATTTTGCCTTTTGCACTTTCATACGCATCCAGCGCCGCGGGCACCTCGCCGTACTCCGCAAGCAGTCTTTCGGCGGTCTCTCTGTCGGCGTCGGAAAGTTGCATAATGATGCGTGTCGCGCGTTCAACGAGCTTTTCGTTGGTCGGGCGGACGTTTACCATGAGGTTCGAGCGCACTTTGCCCGTCTTTATCATCGCGCAGGTGGAGAACATATTAAGTATCAGTTTCTGTGCCGTGCCGGCTTTGAGTCTTGTGGAGCCCGAAATTACCTCGGGGCCGACGTAAACCGAAACGGCAATATCAGCGCAGTTTTCCATAAGCGAGCCGGGGTTGCAGGTTACGGAGATCGTCTTGCAGCCGAGTTCTTTTGCCTTTTTGAGTGCGCCGATGACGAAGGGCGCGCGTCCCGACGCGGAAAGTCCGACTACAACGTCGCCTCTGGCCGCGCCGTCGGCTTCGATGGCGGCCATACCCTTTTCCTCGCTGTCCTCGGCGTTCTCGGTCGCGCGGAAAACGGCTTCCTTGCCGCCCGCGATAACGCCGCGGAAAAGATCATAATCAACGCCAAAGGTGGGCGGGCATTCGGAGGCATCGACGATGCCGAGTCTGCCCGAAGTGCCGCAGCCGATATAAATGACGTGGCCCCCCGCCTCGATGGCTTCGCTTATCATATCAATAGCCGCCGCAATCTCGGGGAGTGCCTCATCGATGCCGTCCTCAACGGCTCGGTTCTCCTGATTTATCAGGCGCACCATTTCGAGTGAGGAAAGCTTATCAATGTCCATTGTGCGAGGGTTTCTGCCCTCGGTCTTCAAAATGTCGTAATTATCTCTCATATCAATATCTCTTGGGCTCGAAGCCTTCAAAAACCGGGATGTCGCCCTTTGCCTTTGCCTCGCCGTAAAGCTCGGGGGTGTTTACTGTCCAGGTGAATGTCAGGACGTTATAAAGCTTCTTGCAGATCACAAGGGGCAAGAGCTTCGGGTGGCGGCAGTCATAGGAGATGTAGTCGGGCTGTGCGATGCAGTTGAGTACCATTGTGGTTGCGATGAAGCGGGTGAAAATGTTGCCCTTGTGTCCCTTCGCGAGGAAGTTCGAAACGAGCACGCCGCGCACAACTCTCGGGCGGTTTTTGCGATACCAGGAGATGAGCATCGGGTTGAAGGATTTGACCGAATAGAATCTGTCTTCCTTGTCAAGGAGCTTTGAAAGCTCAACGCAAAGGCGGGGATCGTTGCCTTTAAGCTCGATGCAGAGGGGTGTTGTGGGGTCGATTCCCGCAAGGACGTCCTCGAAAAGGGGAATTCTCTCGTAGGTACCCTTGATCTCCATCCAAGAAAGCTCGGAAGCTGTCTTTGAATCAACGCGCTCGGTGCGGTCGCACATACGCTGGAGAGTGTCATCGTGGAAAACGACAACTTGGTTGTCCTTGGAGAGTCGAACATCAAGCTCGATGCCGTAGCCCTCGCGCTCGGCGGCGTAGAAAGCCTGCATGGTGTTTTCAACGGCAAAGTCGCCGTGGAGTCCGCGGTGGGCATAGTCCACCTTGAGGGGCTCAACCGAGGTCTTGGGCTGGGGACGGGGACGGAGAAGGAAAACGTAGAGCGCGGAAAGCGCGATGAGAGCGAGAAGGATATAAACGATCGTCATTTGAATTTACCTCATTTCGTGGGTTTGGAGTCGCCGTGACGGACGAAGAGCATTGTGATGAACGCGCCTGCTGCGAAGATAGCGGCGTAGGGGAAGAGAATCTTGAGTCCGAAGGAGTCCATAAGATAACCCGAAACGACGGGGGTGAGGGTCTGTGCCGCCATACTTGCGGTGTAGTAGAAGCCGGTGTACTTGCCGACGTTACCGCCGCGTGCAAGCTCGACGACCATGGGGAAGGAGTTGACGTTGATGGTTGCCCATCCGATACCCGCGATGGCGAAGAGGATCATCATAACGGGCAGGGGAGTTCCCGCGTCAAGGAAGGATGCGGTGAGGAACGCGCCCGAGAGCATAATAACGCCCGCGAGGATCGTCTTCTTTCTGCCGAACTTGGTGGCAATGAAGCCGACGGGGAGATATGCGATGAGGGCGGCAATGTTTGCAACGAGGAGGGTGGAGTTGTAGTCAAGCTGAAGAACGCGTCCCGCATAGACCGAGTATTTGCTCGTTACGGCGTTGTAGCCGAAGAACCAAAGCACAACGGATGCAAGCAGGAGGATGAGCGAGAGCCTTTCCGCGCCCGAAAGCTTGCGGCTGCCGGATGCATCGTCCTCGTCGTTGCCCTCTTGGATAGCGTTTTTACGGCTGATCTCTTCCATTTCCGCAACGAATTTGCGCTCGCGGACGGTTGAAAGGAAGATCACAAGGCTGACAAGCATAATTCCCGCAACGATGCAGAAATAGCCTGTGTAGGGCATATACGTGTTCTTGGTCGAGCCCGTGGCAAGAATCATACCGAGTCCGAGGATAAGGCTTCCGCCAATGGTGCCCATCAGATTGATGACGGCGTTAGCCTTGGAACGCAAGGGGCGCGGCGTAACGTCGGGCATCAGCGCGACGGCGGGAGTGCGGAAGGTCGCCATTGAAAGGAGCAACACAAAGAGCACGGCGATGAAGGTTATCAGCGCGGAAGGATCCTTGCCGACGATCTCGCGTGCGATATAAGCCGAGCGCGCGGGAACGACGAAATTGGTGTAATCGGGGTTTGCCTTGCCGTTTTCAAGCGTGGGCGAGAGAGTGAGGAACTCCTCGCGGGAGAATTCGTCCGAGAGGGTGTATTCAACGCCGTCGGGAGTCGCGAGGGGCGAGCCGTAGTCATAATCATAAAGGACTGCGCGTGCTTCCTCGGAGTTGATGTCGGCAATGTTACCGAGGCGGTCAAGCTGCATTGAATCGACGAAGGAAAGCGAAATGAGCGCAGTCGCCGCGATCAGAGTGCCGAAGATGATGAAGGGTGTGCGGCGTCCGAGCTTGGATTTTGTCTTATCCGAAAGGATGCCGAAGAGGGGAAGAAGGAAGAGCGCGAGAATGTTGTCGATAGCCATAATTGCGCCCGACCAGAACTGCGACATACCGAAGCGGTCGGTCAGGATCTTGGGAACGATGGTGTCATAAGCCTGCCAGAAGGCGCAAATGAGGAAAAATGCGAATCCGACAAATAAAGTGCGTTTGTAATTGAGTTTCATTTTGGGACTCCTTGATTAATTTTTATCGTTAAAGTGAATATTCACTTGTGTTCATTGGGCACAAACGGTGTCCCCTCATCACCCGCTGCGGCGGGAGCTTCTCCCAGGAGAAGCCTGGGGTTACTGTGAGCTTCGTTTGGAATTCTCGAATCTTCGAATTATTTATTAAATTGAAATTTGCATTGGCAAATTTCTACCTTTGCATTCCGCTTTAGCGGAATATTTAGCTCGCGCAAAGCGCGAATTTAGCTTTTGCATAGCAAAAATTTAGCATTTCTCTAAGAGAGAAATATTTAGCTCAAGGCGTTAGACTCCCTAGGCTTCTCCTGGGAGAAGCTCCCGCCGTCGGGTTCCCGGAAACGCGCTTGCGCGTTTTTGGGGTTCTGACGTAGCGGGTGATGAGGGGACACCCAGAAAGCTTTGTTCGCACTTGCTAAATGATAAAGTCAATTATCATCTCTTATCAAAAATGTACTTCGCTTTAAGAACCGCAGCGATAGTTTTTCCATCGGTTATCTCACCCGAGACGCACATTTCGGCGAGTTTGTCGAGCGGAATTGCCTCAACGTCGATGAATTCGTCGTCATCGGGGTCGGTCTCGCCGATCGAAAGCCCCTCTGCAATATACATCGAGATGACCTCACCGAGGATCGCGGGGGAGGGGACGAAGTCGCCGATGTGAGTCAAGGTCTCGCAAACGGCTCCCGTTTCCTCACGCAGCTCGCGCAGAGCCGCCGCGGGTCGGTCGGTCTCGCCGGGCTCAAGCTTGCCCGCGGGAATTTCAAGGAAGACGCGCCCGTGTGTGTAACGGAACTGACGAACGCAGAGCACCTCGCCTTTTTCGTTTATCGGAACGACGCAAACCGCACCGGGATGACCGACGTACTCGCGCGTCGCCTCCTTGCCGTCGGGAAGCGTTACACGGTCGACCATAACGTGAAGTATCTTGCCCGAATAGACCTCGCGCCCGTCAATGCGCCGCTCGGTCATATCAATACTTTGCATATTATCACCTCAAAATATTATTTTATATTTATACAGAATAATTATACACCATTTTTTCCCTCTTGTAAAGATTTTTTTGCATACTTACGCACCTCTTTTGAAATTTCTATTGCATATTTCGGGGAATTGTGATAGAATTATAACGATATTACATTACAACTTGATTTCTGAATACAATTTGCTGCGATAATGTCCTCCTCATCCACCACTGCCGTGGTCCCCCTTCCCCGCTGGGGAAGGCTAAATTATAGTCTCACTTGATCTTATGAACATCGTATAGTGCAATAGTATTGAGCATTTACCAGCGTTTCTAAAAGCACTGCAAAATCACCCCATACAGTCAATGTCAGCACTCGCTCAACAAGCCTTCCCCAGCGGGGAAGGGGGACCACGGCAGTGGTGGATGAGGAGGACAAAGTCTGTATTTGCGGAAAGGACAGAAATGACCAATTTAGAAGTACAACAGATAGCGAAATTCACGATGGAGTATATAAAGGGAGAAATAAAGCCCGGAATGACTCTTATTGATATTCGCAGTTTATGCGAAAATAAAATGCTTGAGCTCGGAGCAGATTCATTTTGGTATTGGGATGTAGGCGCTTTTGTCTTTTCATCGGATGAAACAGCGCTTTCCGTTTCGGGAAAGAAATACAAAACTGCCGATAAATCTATCGGAGATAGTGATATTATTACTATTGATTTGAGTCCTTCAAAAGAATCTGTATGGGGCGATTATGCACGAACAATAATTATCGAAAATGGCGCGGTTGTTGAAAATATTGATGTAATTCAAAACTCTGAATGGAAAAACGGACTCCTTATGGAAGAAAAACTTCATAAAGAACTGCTGAGATTTGCTGATCGAAATACCACTTTTGAGGGACTGTATTATCATATGAATGAATATATAACTTCCAACGGTTTTATCAATTTGGATTTCTTGGGTAATCTCGGTCATTCCATAGTACGAAAGAAATCGGATCGAATTTATATCGAAAAAGGTAATCAGCGCAAGTTGAGCGAGACCGGTTTCTTTACATTTGAGCCGCACATCGGTATAAAAGATTCGCTTTACGGTTATAAGAAAGAGAATATATATTATTTCAATGGTGATGTTTTGACAGAGTTATAAATTGGCAAAATGAGGTGACAAAATGCAACTTGACGATACACGCACGCGGGCTTTGCTTGGCGAGGAGGGCGTGAACAGATTGAGATCGGCGCACGTTGCGGTCTTCGGGCTTGGCGGTGTCGGCGGACATCTTTGCGAGGCTTTGGCACGCGCGGGGGTCGGCGAGCTGACAGTCATTGACGGCGACACGGTTTCGACCTCGAACGTAAACCGCCAGATCATTGCGACACAGGATACCGTCGGCAGACCAAAATCCGAGGTTATGGCGGAGCGCATTCTTTCGATCAATCCCGAATGTAAGGTGCATCCCGTCAATCTCTTTTATCTGCCCGAAAATGCCGACGAGATCGACCTCTCGCAGTTCGATTTCATTGCCGACGCGGTCGATACCGTCGCGGCAAAGGTCGAGCTAATCTGCCGCGCAGATGCGGCGGGAGTTCCCGTTATTGCCTCGATGGGCGCGGGGAACAAGCTTTATCCCGAGCGTTTCCGCATATCCGACATCAGCAAAACGAGCGTCTGCCCGCTTGCGAAAATTATGCGGAAGAAGATGAAGGAAAAAGGTATCAAGAAGCTTGACGTCGTCTGGTCGGACGAAGAGCCGATCAAGGCGCAAGGGCTTGAGAGCGAAAACGGCAGAAATACGCCGGGAAGCCTGTCGTTTGTGCCGGGAGCGGTAGGGTTGATTATGGCGGGACATATTATCCGAAAGATAGTGCAGAGTTAAGAGTTCAGAGTGCAGAGTTAAGGTGAATTTTCGCCGAGGCGAAAATTTTCGATTTTAGTAGAATAGCAAGTGCGAACAAAGCTTTCTGGGTGTCCCCTCATCACCCTCTGCGGAGGGAGCTTCTTCCAGGAGAAGCCTGGGGTTACTGTGAGCTTCGTTTGGTATTGTCTAATATTCGTATCATTAATTAAATGAAATTGAAATTTGCCTTGGCAAATTTCTACCTTTGCATTCCGCTTTGGCGGAATATTTAGCTCGCGCAAAGCGCGTATTTAGCTTTTGCATAGCGAAAATTTAGCATTTCTCTAACAGAGAAATATTTAGCTCAAAGCGACAGCTTTCCTTAGGCTTCTCCTGGGAGAAGCTCCAGCCGTCGGGTTCCCGGAAACGCGCTTGCGCGTTTTTGGGGTTCTGACGTAGCGGGTGATGAGGGGACACCGAGTGCGTCTATGTTCGCACTGATTTTATAGAAAATACACTTTTCTCAAAAGAAAGGAACATAAAATGAAATTCGACAGAGAAAAATACTTATCATATTGTTTTGACACCGTGAAGCGTCTGATGGACGTGCCTTCGCCGAGCGGATATTCGCGCGAGATCGCTTCGCTGCTCGCGGATATTGCGGAGGAGCAGGGGCTCTCTCTTGAGGCTACCAAGAAGAGCTGCTTCTTTATGACTTACGAGGGCAAGGATCATTCTTCCGCGCTCGGTGTTGCGGCGCATTGCGACACTCTCGGCGCGATGGTTCGATCGATCGACGGAAACGGTGACCTCAATTTTGCTCCCGTCGGCGGAGTTCTTTGCAACTCGCTTGACGGTGAATACTGCTTCGTTATTACCCGCGAGGGCAAGAGATACACGGGAACTATCCTCTCGCGTTCTCCCTCGGTTCACGTATATTCGGATGCGCGCAGCCGCTCGCGTGACGCAGACAATATGTACGTTCGCCTCGACGAGAACGTAAAGAGTGCGGCGGACACCCGCGCGCTCGGCATTGAAAACGGCGACTACATATGCTTCGATCCCAAGACCGTCGTTACCGAAAGCGGTTATCTCAAGTCGCGCTTCATCGACGACAAGGCGAGCGTGGCTTGCATTCTCACCGCCTTCAAAATTATGAAGGATGCGGGCATCGTTCCCGAAAAGGACATTAAATTCCTCGTTTCGATGTATGAGGAGGTCGGTCACGGCGCGGCGTTCGTGCCCGAAAATCTCGAGTCGATGCTTGCCGTTGATATGGGTTGCATAGGCAAGGATCTCAAGTGCGACGAGCACACTCTTTCGATCTGCGCAAAGGATGCGGGCGGTCCTTATGACTATGAGCTGACCTCGAAGCTGATCGATATGGCGAAGGCGGCAGAGCTTCCTTATTGCGTTGACCTCTACCCCTATTACGGCTCCGACGTTGGAGCTATGTGGCGTGCGGGCCACGACGTTCCCGGAGCGCTGATCGGCCCCGGTGTTCACGCATCGCACGGAATGGAGCGCACCCACGCCGACGCGCTCGTTGCAACCGTTGAGCTCATTTTAATGTATCTGGGAGTATAAGACTATGGAAAAGATCAAGGTTGGTATAATCGGTCTCGGCTGTCGCGGAAAGACAATGGGAACTCTTGTTGCCGAGCACGAAAACTGCGCGGTCACCGCTATCTGCGACGAATATCAGGACAGATGTGACGATATGAAGGAAAAGATCGCGGCTCTCGGACACGATCCCAAGATCTATCTGAATTATGAGGAGCTTATCGCTTCGCCCGAAGTCGAGATGGTATTCGTCTTCTCGGCTTGGGAAAACCACGTTCCCGCGGCTGTCGCTTCGATGAAGGCGGGCAAGCCGGTTGCTTTTGAGGTTGGAGGCGCTTACTCCATCGACGAGTGCATTCAGCTTTGCGAGGCTCACCGCGAGACGGGCACGCCCGCGATGATGCTTGAAAACTGCTGTTACGGCAGACTCGAGCAGACTCTTTACGCGATGAACGCGGACAACTTCTTCGGCGAGATCGTCCACCTTTGCGGCGGCTATTGCCACGACCTTCGCGAGGAGATCTCGATGGGGCTTGTAAACCGTCATTACCGCCACCGCAACTACCGCAGCCGCTGCGGTGAAAACTATCCCACCCACGAGCTTGGTCCGCTCAACGTGCTTCTCGGCATCGGTCACGGAAATAAGTTTACAAGCGTTTCCTCCTTCTCCTCCAAGAGCGCGGGACTTGATACTTATATCAAAAATCACCCTGACCGCGACCAGACTTACGCCGACGGCAAGTGGGCGCAGGGTGATATTATCACAACGATCCTTACCACCGAATTCGGTCAGACCGTGCGTCTGACTCTCGACACCACCCTGCCGCGTCCCTATTCGCGCGGACTTGAGATCCACGGCACAAAGGCTTGGTTTATGCAGGATAATATGTCGGTCTACAGCGACGCCGACCATCAGGAAAGCGACCACTTCAAGTGGAAGAATTTCTGGGGCAACTACTCGCAGTATGAGGAAAAATATATGCCTAAGCTCTGGCGCGACTACCTCGAGGCGGGCATCAAGACCGGTCACGGCGGAATGGACTTCCTCGTCCTCGACTCCTTCATCACCGCGATCAAGGACGGCACACCCGTACCGATAGATATTTACGACTCTGCTATCCTCATGGCAGTAACGCCCCTTTCCGAGCAGTCGATCAAGCAAGGCGGCGCGCCCATGGCGTTCCCCGATTTTACCGCGGGAATCGAGAAGAGAGCGGGAGCGGAGGGGAAGTATAAGCTGTTTTAAGCAAAGTGGACAGTGGTCAGATAAGAGTGGACAGTGGTTAGTGGACAGTGGACAGAAAGATGCGGGTTGCTGCAATAATTTTGTGCAAAACATAGAGTTTTTGTATTATACTAAAGAGTAATAAGCAATAAAAAATACTCTCGGATATTTGAAGGAATTCAAGATATCCGAGAGTTTTATATATTAAATTATTTGTTTAATAATTAACAGAAAAGATAAATAAAAATATCATTCGCATCTTTCTGTTCACTGTCCACTGTCCACTGTCCACTCTGATCTGTCCACTGTCCACTCTGATCTGCCCACTAATTTCCCAGTTTCCCACCTTTTTAGGGGTTACATTTCGTCGCAAAATAGATTATAATTATAGTGTAACGAAATTTTTTGCGAGGTTGATATGGAACTTATTCTTATAAGCAATTCGAAGCTCAAGATAATGTTGAGCGCAGAAGATATGAAAAAATACAATATCGAATGCGACGGTGAGAGTGCGCTGAGGCGCGGGTTCAAGCCCGTGCTTGAGATGGCGCACAATGATTGCGGATTCGATATCGAAAGCGGGCGGCTGCTCGTTCAGGTCTTTCCCTCGAGGGGCGGCGGTTGCGAGATGTTCGTCACGCGCGTCGCGCTTACGAGCGGAATAAAGGAAACCGACGCGTCGGTCTGCATTTTTGACACGATACAGTCGATGATCGCGCTTTGCCGCATCCTTCACACGCGCGGTCTCGGCAAATGCAGTTCTGCTTATGCGCTCCCCGAGGGTGCGTTTGCCTTGATCCTTCCCGAAGTTGACCGAGACGAGCGGTTGCCGCTCGAGGCGGCTGTGATAAATGAATTCGGCTGCCGCCGCGACTGCGAAAAGATCGAAGGATACATAAAAGAGCACGCCCGTGCCATTTTTGCGGAGAATGCCGTGCAGAGATTGGCGGATTTTGCATAAATACTTGACAAAAGCTCCGAGCATTGATATAATAATTATATATCGATTCGGAGGTTTGATTTATGGATAACATAGATGCAAGGTGGGAAGCTCTTGAGGCGAAGTGCTGCGAGTGCACGAAGTGCTCCCTTTGCGAAACGCGCACAAATTGCGTTTTCGGAACGGGTAACAGGAATGCAGATCTGATGTTCGTCGGCGAAGCACCCGGCGAGCAGGAGGATCTTTCGGGAACTCCCTTTGTCGGCCGCGCGGGACAGCTCCTTGACCGTTTTCTTTACGCCGTTGACATCAAGCGCGAGGACGTGTATATCGCGAATATCCTCAAATGCCGTCCGCCCAAGAACCGTGATCCTCTCCCCGCAGAGGAAGACGCGTGCATAGATTTTCTCCGCGAGCAGGTAAGGCTCATCCGTCCGAAAGTGATCGTCTGTCTCGGCAGGATCGCGGCTATGAGGCTCATCAAGCCCGATTACAAGATCACGCAGGAGCACGGAACCTGGGTCGAGAAGGGCGATTTCGCAATGACCGCCGTCTTCCACCCCGCCGCACTCCTCCGCGATCCGCGCCGCAAGGAAGATATGCTGAATGATATGAAGGCGATAAAAAAACGCCTTGATGATATTAATTAATGAAAGGATAAAAGACTATGAAAAAGATCACGATTATACTTTTGGTTCTGTGTATGATCCTTCCTTCCTTTGCGGCTTGCGCGGGAGGCTCGGGCGAAGAAACAACGGCGGCAGAGATCCCCGCAGAAACAACTGTTGAAGAAACCACCGTGCCCGTGCCCACGGGACTTCTTCTCGCATCGAATGGCGCCAGCGATTACGTTATCGTCCGCCCCACCGAGTGTCAGAGTTTTATTCTCGACGCTATGTCAGATCTGCGTAAGGCTGTCACCGACAAATACGGTGTCACCCTGAAGCCGCAGGATGACTGGGTCAAGGGACTCGCAAAGGGCGAAACTTACACTTCCGAGGCTCCCGAGATACTTATCGGCGAGACGAACCGCCCCGAAAGCGTCGAGGTTCTCGCATCGCTTCAGCCCGGCGAGTACAAGGTCTGCGTCAGCGGAAATAAGCTCGTTCTTATCGGTACGACCGATTATCTGACCTCACTTGCGGTCAGAGAATTCGTCAAATACATAGAAGCAAGCACCGATGCGGCGTCTCTCGAGGTTGCAAACGATTATACTGTTCTCAAAACGCAGGATGATTTCAACAAGATCCTTATGGGCATAACCATGTATGCTATGGGTGACAGCTATTTCGGCGGTTCTTCTCTTGGTAAAGAGGCAACTTGGGTAAATATGCTCGGCGAGAAGTACGGAATGGATTACGTAAATTACGGTATCGGCGGAAGTACGATGTCGGATTACGTAACAGACAAGAACCCGATGGTCCTGCGTTATACCAGAATGGCAAAGGGCGATGCCGACGTCATCCTCCTCGAGGGCGGACGAAACGACCGCTCAAAGGAGGTTCCGATCGGCGATCTCGAATCGCGCGATTCAAAGACCTTTATGGGAAGCATCAATATTATGCTTGACGGTATGCTCAAGACCTATCCGAACGCGCTCATTATCCTTGTGACCCCTTGGTATCACACGGGCAAGGTCGCCGCTACGGGACTTTCGAACGTCGATTACGCCAACGCAATGCGCAAGCTCGCGGAGCACCGCAATGACAAGAGGATCGTCTGCCTCTACGCGGCTGATCCCAATACCATCGGAGTCAATATGAATGACGCTAATTTCCGCAAGCAGTACTGTATTGAGCCGACCGACGTAAGCCATCTGAATCTCGAAGGCATGAAGTACGTTCTGCCCTATATGGAGCAGTTCATTGCTTCGGAATACGCGAAGTTCAAGGGCGCAAATTGATAGCTTAACATAATTGAATTATGATACATTAGCGGTGAAAATGCGTATTTGCGCATCGTCACCGCTAATGATTTAGTTTAAAATGCATTCGCCAACTCACTTCCGGGTTGAGTTCTGTGCAAAAAACAAGTTATTGCTTTTTTTCATTGCCTTTGATATAATATAACCGTAATCCGGATTCGAAATTTTTTGTGAGGTGAAAATGATGACATTGGGCGAAAAAATCAAGGATTTGAGAAAGAAAAACAATCTAACCCAGGAAAAGATGGCGGAATATCTGAATGTATCATATCAGGCGATATCGAAGTGGGAATGCGGTATCACAAGCCCGGATCTTGCAATGCTCGTGCCCTTGACGAGGCTCTTCCATGTTTCTGCGGATGAGTTGCTTGGGTTGAATGAAGAAAGGGTTGACGAGCGCAAGGCTTATTTTGATGCGGAATACCGAAATTTCTGGCTGACGGATGATCCAAAAGAGGAATATAAGACTGCATCACAGGCGGTTGCCGAATATCCGGGTGAGTTCAAGTATCTCTCCTGGCTTGCGAGAACCGAGTTTTATGTTGCAAATAATCACAAAAAGGAATCCCCCGAGCTTTTCAGAGAGTACATGGAGAGCTCTTTGAAGCATTATATGATGATACTCGAGGATTGCGAGGATGAAAAACTCAGAAGATCGACGATATATGATATCGTTAATGATTATCGATGCTTGAAAATGTATGACGAGGCGAAAAAGTATGCTGAAATGCTGCCGGAATCTATCGGAATGACGCGCGATGATGCTCTGCTGCAATGTCTGCACGGGGATGAGTTACTGCGCCATCGGCAAAAGATGATAAGAAACTCACTGGGTAGACTGGCAAATAATCTTTTCGGCTTGTGGCTTTTTGGTGATATCGAGGATGATCGCACCCGTGTTGCACTTGAAACCGAGGAAAAGATTATCCGTGCCATCATTACCGATGATAATTTTAACGGATTTAACGCCATGATGTATATGATCTGCTTCAAGCAGGCAGAGATCGCGCTCCATGACGGGGATCACGCAAAGGCTGTTGAGAAACTGTGGGAAGCCAAAAAACACGGTGTTGAATACGACAGAGTAAAGGCTCAAGGCAAGGGCGAATACACTTGCCTTATGCTCGATAAGTATGCTGACGATTATAGCGATCCTCTGCCATACACGCCTCATGCAGATCTTTGGCTCGAAAGAATCAAAACCATGAGTGTTTTCGATCCTCTCCGCGAGCGTGAAGATTTTAAGAAGATGATTGAGGAATGCTAAATAATTTACCCGCGCCCGCCGAAAAGGCGAGCGCGGATTTTTATGTTGTTATTTGTATTTTTCGAGCACCTTGACGTATTCCGGATTATCCAACAGCTCGGCGCGTCTGCCTTTCGTAGCGTTGCTACGGTAATCAAGATTGAATTTGAAACGATTATCCCGTGAATCTTCGGGGAAGCGGTCAAAGGAATGATCTAAAGCTTCGTTATTCGCTCTCAGTTCGTGGAGCATTTTTTTCGCATATAGATTCTTATCCATAACGGCAATGACCTGCTCATCCGTTCCGCCACGATAGTACAGATCGTTTTCAATTCTTCCGAGGAAGGATTGAGCAAGCATCAGGAAGAACGTTTCTCCCGTATCTTCAAATGCAGCCAATATCACATCGCCGCAATGCAATGCATGTTCTGACTTTTCTGCCATCGAAAGTGTAGGATTGAAGAATACAGTCCTGCCGAGTTTGTCTGCCGCAAAGTCAACAAGCTCATACATATTCTTTTGAACGTGGAAATAATATTCGTCTGTGTCTTTGGCAAATAACTGTTCTGTCTTCTGAGTGCATGTTCCATACCAGTCTGTAAACTTAGCCTTATAAATCTCCAAGGCTTTGTCCGTTTTGCCTTCTGCATGGAGTATCTTTGCACGCATATTCCATGCGCTGAGGCGAATCCTTTCATCGGTACAGCCATCAAGTATTTTATTGCAGATCGACAGAAATTCATCCTTATGGGCAATCAGCACGGCGGGATCGTTGTCCGCCATATCTCCGCCGATATTCCACATATAGTAGTGCATAATGTTATAATCATTTGGATAGTCGTGATATGCCTTGACGATGATCTCGCGGCCCTTTTTCGAGAACCAATGCTTTTTATAGAGGTTAATAACTTCATTGATCTTCGCTTTGATCTTTTCCTGATCGTACCCCATAAGATCGTCAAGTGTAACCTCGAAAAAGTAGGCGAGGGGTTGAAGGAGCGTGATGTCGGGATAGGTCTCGCCGCGTTCCCATTTGCTGACGGCGGCGCAGCTTACGTTCATTGCCGTTGCAAGCTGTTCTTGTGTAATATTTTTTTCATTTCGTAAGCGCTTGATGTTAGCGCCGATGTTCATTTCCATAGTGAACCTCCGTTGATAAAAGTAAGCCGACGTCTGCTTCTGCTATAATTATAACACATTTTCGCGATTTGTAAAGGTATTGTCAGGAAACATGGTGTTAACCGCAGGTTGAATAAGTGGAGCTTGAGTTGTAAATGAACAAAAAACTTCGGCTAATCTTTGGTGCAAACAAATATTAGCCGAAAAATGCTTGACAAAACGCCGTTTTTCGGCTATAATAGTATTAGCATAAATATCTGCCGCAATTTTGTTAATGGAGTGAAAATTATGAGCTATATTATTCGTCATATGGAAAACAGGATATTGGAGCTTTCAAAGTCTTATTCCGCGATTTTGGTGACAGGACCGCGCCAGGCGGGAAAGACGACTATGCTTCGTTTGCTTGCGGAAAAAGAAAACAAGGGGCGTGAATATGTTTCTCTTGATGATCTTACGATGCGAGATATGGCAAAAAACGATCCTGCATTGTTTTTGCAACTGCACAAGCCTCCCGTGCTGATAGATGAAGTACAGTACGCGCCCGAGCTCTTTACCTATATAAAAATTCATATTGACAAGTATCACAATCCGGGGGATTTCTGGATGACGGGATCGCAGATCTTCCGGCTTATGCGCGGTGTGCAAGAGTCGCTTGCGGGACGAGTTGCGCTTTTGCATATGTCCCCGATGTCACAGCGCGAGATCATTGGTGCTGACTTGGTTCCCTTCACAACCGATTTTAACATCCTACTCTCCGAAAGCAAAAAGTTCAATTCTATGACCACACCCGAAATTTTTGAGCGTATATGGAAGGGCTCGATGCCGGGTATAGTCAGCGGGCTGTATGCGGATAGAAATATGTATTATTCATCTTACGTTTCAACTTATGTGGAACGTGACGTGAGGGATATTTCGGGAACTGTGGATGCTCTTAAATTCAACAGATTCATTACCGCAGTTGCCGCGCGAACCGCTCAACTGCTCAATTATCACGCTCTGGCAGAAGATGCGGATATTGATGTAAATACTGCAAAAGCGTGGGTTGATATTCTCGAAACACTTGGGATAATTTTCTTGCTTCATCCGTATTCTAACAATCTGCTTAAGAGAACGATAAAGACTCCGAAGGTGTATTTTTATGATACCGGTCTTGTTTGTTATCTTACAAAATGGTCTTCTCCCGAGGTTGCCGAGAGCGGAGCAATGAGCGGTGCGCTTCTTGAAAACTTTACGGTGTCAGAGATCATGAAAGGTTATCAGAACGCAGGACTCGAGCCATACCTTTACTTTTATCGCGACCGCGACGCAAAGGAGATAGACGTGATCATGGAGGGTGACGGCAAGCTTTGCCCGCTTGAGATCAAGAAGACCGCAACGCCAGATAAGCGAATCATCAAGACTTTTGGTGTGATAGATAAATCACCCTTACAAGTCGGTACGGGCGCGGTGCTTTGTATGGCAGAGCAGTTCGGTGCTTTTGACAGAGATAATCTGATCGTTCCGATTTGGATGATATAAATCAAAAAGCTGTTGCAACGAGGCAACAGCTTTTTGATTTATAATAGTTTTTTTAATCGATTAAATGTTGTTTCTGCTGCCGTCGTCAGCGGCAGTCTGCAATATGGTTTACATATTCCCATCATCGACAGAGCGGCTTTTACGGGGATGGGATTTACCTCGCAGAACAGGGCATCGGCGAGGGGTAAAAGTGAGGCGGCGAGATCCTTTGCTTCTCGGATTTTGCCCTCGGCGTAGGTGTGGCAGAGGGCGGACGTTTCCCTTGGTTTGACGTTTGAAAGCACCGAAATCACCCCCTCGGAACCGAGTGAAAGCAGGGGTAAAGTGGCGTTGTCGTTGCCTGACCAGAGGCAGGATTCTTCCCCGAAATAAGACAAAAATTGCGCTCCGTAGGCGATGTCACCGGTCGCATCCTTGATGCCGATTATGTTCGGAATGGCGAAAAGCTCGCCCCAGACTGAGGGCGGGATCGTCATTCCCGTGCGCGAGGGGACGGTGTAGACGATGATGGGCAGGGAGGTCGCCGCGGCTATCTCGCGGTAGTGTCGGACGAGCCCCGAGGGGGTACATTTGTTGTAATAGGGGGTGACGGCGAGGAGTGCGTCGGCACCGTTTTGCTCTGCCGCGCGAGCTTTTTCAACTGCGTGTTCGGTGCAGTTCGAGCCGACTCCCATTATGACGGGAACGCTCTTTTGCACCGTTTTGACTGCTTCGCAAAGCAGGGTCAGGCACTCATCGTCGGACAGGGTCGGGGTCTCTCCCGTCGTGCCGCAGACGAGAAGCGCGTCGATGCCCTCGTCGAGCTGAAAACGCAAGAGCTTTCGGTAAGAATCGAGGTCGAGTGCGCCGTTTTGCTCAAACGGCGTGACGAGCGCCGTCGCTGCACCGAAAAACAAAGAAAATTTACTCAAAATTTGCTCCTTTCTCAAAATAAATATTGCTTTTTTCGCGGTTTTATTATATAATATATATAATAGGCTAATTATACTTAATGAGAGATTAAAAATGAGCGATATTATTATAAATGCAAAGCCCGAAACGAGTCTTTGCACGTCCGATTTTGACTATTTTCTCCCCGAGGAGCAGATAGCGCAGCACCCCGCCGAGCCCCGCGATTCCTCGCGTCTGCTCTGCGTTGACCGAAAAAGCGGTGAGCTTTCGCACAAGCATTTCTACGATCTGATCGATCATCTGCGCGAGGGCGACACGCTTGTTGTCAACGATTCAAAGGTGATTCCCGCCCGTCTTTACGGACACGCCGAGGGCAGAGAAGAGGCGATGGTCGAGCTTCTCCTTCTCCGTCAGCGCGGCGACGATCTTTGGGAAACTCTCGTGAAACCCGGAAAACGCGCTCGCATCGGAATGAAGATGGTCTTCGGAAACGGAGTCCTCACTGCAACGGTCGAGGATATTGTCGAGGAGGGCAACCGCCTCGTCAAGCTCGAATACGACAAAAATTGTTATGCGAACGTTTACGATATGCTCTCCGAGGTCGGTGTTATGCCCCTGCCGCCCTACATCACGGAGAAGCTTCGCGATAAGTCCCGCTACCAGACAGTATATGCTAAGCGTGAGGGTTCTGCCGCCGCGCCGACAGCGGGTCTTCACTTCACTCCCGAGCTGCTTGAACGTATCAAAGCAAAGGGAGTCGCCGTCGTTCCCGTAATGCTCCACGTGGGGCTTGGAACTTTCCGTCCCGTCAAGGAGGAGAACATCGGCGAGCACATTATGCACACCGAATATATCTCGGTGAGCGAGGAAAGCGCAAACATCATCAACAGCCGCCGTGCCGCAGGCGGACGAACCATCTGCGTCGGCACAACATCCTGCAGAACGCTTGAAAGCGTTTCGGATGAAAACGGCATCGTTCATCCAATCAGCGGCGACACGGGCATTTTCATCTACCCCGGCTATCGCTTCAAGGCGACCGACGCGCTGATAACCAACTTCCACCTTCCCAAATCGACGCTTCTGATGCTCGTTTCGGCTTTCTACGAGCGCGAAAAGATGCTCGAGGTCTACAATACCGCCGTCCGCGAGAAATACAGATTCTTCTCCTTCGGCGATGCGATGTTTATTGAATAAGATATTGACAATATCACGATATCGTGATATAATGTAGACAGGTTATACCCGAAAGGAGAGCAATATGCCTGTTTTATCAAGATTTTACGGAATAATAATCCGAATGTATTTTCTTCAAAGCGAGCACAATCCGCCGCATATTCACGCGATATACAACGAAGATGTTGCAGCGATAGATTTTACGACCGGAGAAGTGCTTGACGGTTACCTTCCAAATAAGGCGCTTGAAATGGTTCGTGAGTGGATCTCTTTGCATAAAGATACCTTGATGGAGATATGGAAAACTCAGGAGTTCAAGAAGATTCCGCCGCTTGAATGATTGGAGGCTGAATTATGTTTCACAAGATAAAAAACGTCTTTCCTCTGCCCGATTACAGGCTCAGCGTGCAATTTTCAGAAGGAATTACAAAAATTTACGACGTAAAGAGCTTGTTTGAAAAAATCCCGGATTTTTTGGAGTTGCGCAATAACGCCGAGTTTGAGTGTGTGTCTGTGGATGTGGGTGGATATGGGATCGTTTGGAACGACGATCTCGATCTTTCCTGCGATGAGCTTTGGGAGAATGGAGTTCAAGTTGATACGCCGTTTGACGGTTTGATGTCCTTTGGTGATGCGACGGAGCTTTGGGGCTTGAATGAAAGCACACTTCGAAAGGCTATATCTTACGGAAAGCTTGTCAACGGAGTGGATGTTTGCAAATTTGGCAAACAATGGGTAGTTTCTGTGGATGCGATGAAAAGAGAATACGGATCTACCGCGAGAAAATCAATTCAATGAGGAAAAAATGAACGGAGTAATAGATTTCAAAATATGGACGCGCCTTGCGCCGGACGAGGATTTCAGATTACCGAAGATCAGCGATTGCACTTTTGAACTGATCGAAAACAGAGAGGCGGCAATTGATGAAATTCCCGCCGAGATACTTTTATCGCTCGACGGCATCTGCCATCTCGTGCACGCGCGCCTTTCGGACTATGAGTTCGAAAGCTCGGAGCAGTACGCGCGCAAATTTGCGCTCAAACTTGCGGGCTCGCTTGACGGAGCGGTTGAGGAAACCGGCAAGCCGATAGCCTTTTGTACCGAAAAGCTTCTGCCCCCGCAGATCACGGAATTCACCCCGATGCTTACGCTTTCGGTTTGGTTTTCCTGTGAAAAACGCTTCGAGGATCTTTATGAGGATATAGTTTCTCTGCTCGAGAGAGAATTGCCCTTTGCGCTTCCGTCGAAGTACGGAAAAGAAATGCCGCCCGAGCAGGTTTATGGCGATAGGAACGCTTTTGTTGAGTTTTTGAAGGATACTCCGACGCCGATCTGGTATGCGCAGAAGCCCGTAACTCATGTTCATATCAACGATGCGAACCGCGCCGAGGCAAAGCGCGCGGGACTTCGCACCAACCGAATTTCGATCCGTATGCCCGATGCTCTTTACGAGATCGAGGAGTGGAAATTCGCACTTCGCAGACTGCTGAAATCGCTGACTCTGACCGTCGGCGGCTTCTTCGGACAGATCTGCCGCGGGGAAAGCGGAGTCATTTCCTGGTGGTGGCAGGGTGTGCCGCTTGAGCTTGGCGTTGCCTGCACCTTCGGCGAGCCTTATTACTCGCTCATCCCCGATTGCGCCGAAAAGGGTGAAAAGATTGCGGATGGCGTGGTTTATTTTGAGGAGCCATATGGGCCCTACGTACCCACCGAGCTTGTTTCGATGCCGAAGAAGAAGCTTTTCGGCAAGGAAAGAAGATACCCCGACGATTTTTCAGCCGCGGCGAATAATCCGATAAAGGTATGAGCAAGCCAAAGATAGTTGCCGTTGTCGGACACACCGCCTCGGGAAAAACGGGTCTTGCAATCGCGCTTGCCGAGAGGCTGGGCGGAGAGATAGTATGCTGCGACTCGATGCAGATCTATCGTGAAATGGACATCGGCACCGCAAAGCCCACCCCCGAGGAGCTTGCCCGTGCGCCGCATCACACGGTAGATTTCGTCGATCCGATGCGCCCATATTCCTGCGCAGATTATGCTGAAGATGCCGAAAAGGCTATAAACGACATCCTCTCGCGCGGTAAACTTCCCATCATTTGCGGAGGCACGGGGCTTTACCTTGACACCCTGTTATTTGAGCGTCCATTCGACGAATGCGGCGGCAGAAGCGACGTCCGCGAGCGTCTTGAGAGGGAAGCACAAGAGCTTGGAGCGCACGCGCTTCATCTGCGACTCTCCGAAGTCGATCCCGAAAGTGCCGCAAAGATCCACGAAAACAACGTCCGCCGCGTTATACGTGCGCTTGAAATATTTGAAACCACGGGCAAGAAAAAAAGCGAGCTCGATGCGCTTGCCTCGCCCGCGAAATATGACTTCCTTGCCTTCGAGCTTCGCCGCACCGATATGGCAGAGCGATATGCCCGAATTGAGGCGAGAGTTGACGAAATGCTTGCCACGGGGCTGCTTGAGGAAACGAAAAAGCTACTCGAAATGGGCATTTTCGAGAAAAATCCCACCGCCGCGCAGGCGATCGGATACAAGGAAATGCTCGGTTACGTTCGCGGTGAGGTGTCGCTTGCCGACGCTCGCGAACGGCTTATAATTGCCACAAGGCAGTATGCAAAAAGACAGGTGACATGGTTCGGCGCGAAGAATTATATCGAAACCGTTGAGCTCCGTCCCGATCTTCCCGACCCGACCGAGGCGCTTATCAGCCGAATTCGGGAATGGATCGATAAATAAATTACGAAAAACAGCAAATATTAATGAAAAAACAAGGAAAAGATAAAGTATCGCTTGCCACCGCGCGGCGTTCGGATATAACAAAAGTGAATAGCGGACGCACCGATGAGAAGAAAGAGCGAAAGATTGGCTTTGACTTTTCCTACCTCTTTTCAGCGCTTCTGACGATTGCGGTTGCCGCCGCATCGGTGGGGCTGGTGCTCTATTTCGGTTATCATACCGTAAAGACCTTCACCTCCGACGTCACGACAACTCCCGCCTATGACGTTACCGAAAAGGAATACCGCCGCGGGGTTGGCTATATAGTCAGAAGCGAAAGTCCCGTCCGCACAAAATCATCGGGCACGCCCGATTATCAGGTTGTAGACGGCGAAAGGATCGGCGTGGGTGAATTGATCTGCCATCTTTATTCGTCTCTCACCGATGACGTGCGCGTTCGTATTGCCGAGATAGACCGCGAGATCGCCCTGCTTGAATCGATCGTGGACACGGGTGTTATCGAAACGGGTCTCCCCGAAGCACTCCGCGATGCGAGTGCGGGATATGCCGAGATCATGCTCCTGCTTTCCGAGGGCAAATATGCCGATGCAGCCGCGATCTCGGATTCCTTCCTTTCCGCAATCGGGCGTATAGATGCCCTTGAAAACGGATCGGGGGATATAAAAAACCAAATCAGTATGCTCTATGCCGAAAGAAGCGGACTTGTTGCCGCTTACGGCAAGAAGACGGGAAGCGTGAACGCCGACAGCGTGGGATATTTCTTCCGCGACTGCGACGGCTACGAGGCGATCTTTGACCCCGCGCTTCTGAAAAATATTACCTTCGGCGAATTTGCCGAACTGACGGCACAAGAACCCGCAGATACCGCGGGCTGTGTCGGAAAGATGCTCGACAATCCGAAATGGTATCTCTGCCTGCCCTTTGACTCGGAAAAGGCGAGGGGATTTGAGTCGGGAAGGGATTACGACATCACCTTCAACGACAACGGCGGAAAGGTGCTGACGATGAATCTTGAACGCCTTGTGCTCGACCTTGACGATCACGATGACGATGGCGACCGCGCCGAGGCGCTTCTGATCTTTTCGACGAGCGAGATGCCTAATGGATTCGTTTATCGCAGAACGCAGGACGTCAGCATCGAATATGCATCCTACCACGGCTATCGCATTCCGCTTTCCTCGGTGCGTTTCTATGACGGAATGACAGGCGTTTACACGCTTGGCGGCGGATACGTCCTTTTCAGACAGATCAAGGTCATCTTTGAAGGCGACGGCTACTGCATTGCCGCAGATTATTCCGATGCCGAGCCCGGCAAGCCGCTGACATATACCTCTCTCGGCTTCCCGGATCAAGGAAAGATCGACGATTATGCCTCGCTTCACTCTTTTGCAGAGGGGCTGGGGCTTGAGAAAACGGTGTACGACAACGGCGGAATACCCGTGCCGAAGGGAAGGACACTGCGCTATTTCTACCACCTGAACGATCTTGAGCAGATCATTCTGACGGGTAAGGATCTATATCACGGAAAGGCACTTGACTGATATGAGCGAACAAAATAGATTTGAAGAGTTGCTTTTGCGTTATGACTGCGCTATGGCGGGCATCCGCGAGGCGGGCGGCGAGAACGTGCGGCTCGTTGTTGCCGCAAAATACGCCACGTCCGAGGAACTTGATGCTCTTTGCGAGCACCGCGGGCTTGACGTCATCGGCGAAAACAGAACCGACACCCTGCTTGAGCATTACGAGGGGATGAAAAATCGCGTCGAGATACACTTCATCGGTCATCTGCAAAGAAACAAGGTGAAGTCGATAATCGACAAGGTCGCGCTTATCCACTCGCTTGAATCTCTCGGGCTTGCCGAGGAGATCGAAAAGCAATCGGCAAAGAGAGGGATCACGACCCGCGTGCTTGCCGAGATCAACATCGGGCGCGAAGAATCGAAAAGCGGGCTTTTGCCCGAGGAGCTGTCCGGCTTCTGCCTCGAGCTTACAAAATACCCGCACCTCGAGCTTTGCGGATTCATGACAATGGCTCCGAAATGCGAGCGCAGCGAAGATTATTACCGATATTTCAAAGAAACACACGACATCGGATGCGATGTTTGGAAAAACACCCTCGTAAGAGAGGGAGAGCCCATATTTTCAATGGGAATGAGCGAAAGCTACCGCCCCGCTATCGCTGCGGGTGCAACGATCGTCCGCCTTGGAAGCAGCGTTTTCGGAAGAACGACGGCGGACATGATGAACTTGAAAAATAAAACAAATGATAAATAAATCGGAGGATTAAAAAATGGCATCTCTTAATATTTTCAACAAGCAGATCAAGACTGCTAAAGAAGAAGATTACGATCCCGCTTACTACGGACAGGAAGAGGATTTTGCAGCCCCCGCACAGGAGGAAAAGCCCGCAGCTCCCAAGCCCCAGGCTCCCGCAAGACCTTCCTTCGGAGCGGCTATGTCCGCACCTATGCAGATGAAGCTCATTCGTCCCACCACCTTTGCGGATGGACAGATCATTGCCAACGCACTTATGGAGAACCACCCCGTTCTTATTCACCTTGAGAACGCAACCAAGGAGGTCTCCCACGACCTCGTTTGCTTCCTCACCGGTGTTGTTTACGCCATCGGCGGACAGATACAGCCCGTTTCCGAGACCACCTATATGCTTTCTCCCCACAGCATGGAAATTGCCGAGGAGGTCATTGAATCCGAAGAGCCCGCTCCCGAGGATGAGGGATATGGCTTTGCAGGCTTTAGCGGCATTGGCGGATACAACTATTGATATTCCGAAAGGCGGAATAGTTTTTGAAACTCTTTTTGGTACTCACGGTCAATTTCGTTGACCTTATCCTTACGGCGGTGCTCTTTGCAATGCTCATAAGAGCTCTGCTTTCGATATTTTTTATGGGCGAGGAAAGCAAGCTTTCAATGGTGCTTTATTTCTTTACCGAGCCCTTCATAATGCCCGTGCGTTTGTTGCTTGAAAAGTTCAATCTCTTTCAAGGGTCACCGCTTGACGTTTCGTTTTTCCTGGCCTCGATCCTTCTTGCAATGCTTCAAACGCTGCTCGGCAGTATTCCCATGCTAATTTGATGCCCTCGCGGCAGAATGGAGAAATAATGAAAATTCCGGAAAATTTCAAACAAAAATACTCTCTTTCGGGTGAAAGCTATCCCTCGAAAAACGTAGATGCCGCGCTCTCCGAGCTTTTTGCGGTGTCGGGACGTCTTTACAAGGAAAATGCCGATCTCAAGGCAGAGATCGCGGCTCTTCGCGAGGAGGCGAAGGCTGCGCCCGCAGAAGCTGTCAGCGTAGACCTTTCGGGTCTCGAGCACACCGTTGCGGGGCTTGAGTTAATGATAGGCGCCCTTGAGGCGAAGATCGATTCGATCAAGAATGCTGTCAACGATACTCTTTGCGTTGTCAACGACGCGGCTATTTCGGCAAAGAAGGCTGAGGAATCTGCCTCTGTTGCCAAGACTGCCGCAGAAGAGGCGCGCGATGCCGCCGAGGATGCACTTGATGCCGCCGAATCTGCCGCAAGTGCTGTCGGACAGATAAAGGATGTTGCAGAGGCATCAAAGTCTGCAAGCGAATCGGCTTGTCTTGTTGCAACGTCTGCAAATAATAAAGCACAGGATATTCTTGATGCCATCGACGCGCTCGGTGACAAGCTCGACGGCGTGCCCACCGACGTTATCCCCATGATCTTCGCGGACGAGCCCGCAGAGGCAGAGCCCGAACAGATCCCCGAAGCTACCGAGGAAAAGGAAGAAGATCTTCTTGCCGAGGTCGCTCTTATGTCCGAATTTGAGGATGAGCCCGAGGAAGACGTAAAATCCGAGTCCGCTCCCGAACCCGAGATCACCGAAGAACCCGAAGTGATCGAAGAACCCGAGGCTATCCCCGAGCCCGAGGTGATCGAGATCGAAGAGGAAGCCGATGAAGCTCCCGAGGAAGAGAACAAGGAAGAAGAAAGCATTGCAGATCAGCTCATCCGATTTGCCGGACTTGACGCCCCCACCGAGGAGATCGAGCCCGCCGAAGAAGTCAAGGATGAAGATCTCACCGCAAAGCTGAACGAAATGTTCGCCGGCGATGAAGCAGAGCCCGAAACCGAGGAAGCAGAGAAAGCCGAAGAGCTCGAAGCTCCCGCCGAGGAAGAAAAGCCTGCAGAAAAGCCCGCTCCCACTTCCTTTAACGATATGAAGAGTGCTCTTGACGCCATCCGCGCAAGACTCAAAAAATAAAATCTGAATTACATAATTTTAAGGAGATATACACATTATGTCCAAGGACTACACAAGTACACTCAATCTGCCCCAGACAAGCTTTGCGATGAGGGCAAATCTGCCTCAGCGCGAGCCCGATATGCTCAAGTATTGGCAGGAAAAGGATCTTTACAACCGTCTGCTCGAAAATGCAGAGGGTAAGCCCCAGTTTGCGCTCCACGATGGCCCTCCCTTCTCGAACGGAAACATCCACATGGGTCACGCGCTCAACAAGATCCTCAAGGATATTATCAATAAGTCGAAGATCATGGAAGGCTACCGCGTTCCCTTCGTTCCCGGATGGGACAACCACGGTATGCCCATTGAGTCCGCGATCATCAAGAAGAATAAGCTCGACCGCAAGAAGATGTCGATCTCGGAGTTCCGCTCGGCTTGCCACAAGTTCGCGCAGGACTTCGTTGATAAGCAGTCGCTTCAGTTCCAGAGACTCGGCGTAGTTGCGGATTGGGAGCATCCCTACATCACCATGGCTCCCGAGTTCGAGGCTCGCGAGGTTCGCGTTTTCGGCGAAATGTTCAAGCGCGGATACATCTACAAGGGTCTCAAGCCCGTTTATTGGTGCCCTCACGACGAGACCGCTCTCGCAGAGGCTGAGATCGAGTATGCAGACGACAAGTGCACCTCCATCTTCGTTAAATTCAAGGTAAACGATGACAAGGGCAAGCTTGCGGGCATCGACCTCGACAAGACCTACTTCATCATCTGGACGACTACCACCTGGACTCTCCCCGGCAACCTTGCGATCGCTCTTAACCCCATCGAGAACTACGTTGTTCTCCGCGCGGCTGACGGTAGCTGCTACATCGTAGCAGAGGCTCTTGCGGCAAAGACAATGGCTGCAGGCGGCATTGAGGAGTACGAGACCGTTCTCACCATGCCCGGACGCGAGTTTGAGTTTATGACCGCACGTCATCCCTTCCTTGACCGCGATTCCATCGTTGTCAACGCCGACTACGTTACCATGGACAGCGGTACAGGATGTGTTCACACCGCTCCCGGTTTTGGTGCGGATGACTATAACACCTGCAAGAGATACAATATCGATATCATCGTTCCCGTTGACGACCGCGGTTATCAGACCGAGGAAGCGGGCAAATATGCGGGACTTTACTATGCAAAGTCGAACGAGGTAATCCTTGCCGATATGAAGGAATCGGGTGCTCTCTTCGCATCCGAGGAGACAGTTCACTCCTATCCTCACTGCTGGAGATGCAAGAATCCCATCATCTTCCGCGCAACTCCCCAGTGGTTCTGCTCTGTTGCAGGCTTCAAGGATGATGCCGTTGCGGCTTGCGAGCCCGTAACCTGGCTCCCTGCCTGGGGCGGCGAGAGAATGGTTCAGATGATCCGTGAACGCGCAGACTGGTGCATCTCCCGTCAGCGTCATTGGGGTCTTCCCATTCCCGTATTCTACTGCGAGGACTGCGGCGAGGCTATCTGCAACGACGAGACCATCGACAAGGTTGCAAAGGTATTTGCAGAAAAGGGCTCGAACGCTTGGTTCGACCTTGAGGCTTCCGAGATCCTCGGCGAGGACTACGTTTGCCCCGTTTGCGGCAAGAAGCATTTCTCGAAGGAGACCAACACCCTCGACGGTTGGTTCGACTCGGGTTCGACTCATTTCTCGGTAATTGACGATTGCGCGGACGTAGAATGGCCCGCAGACGTATATCTTGAGGGCGCAGACCAGTACCGCGGTTGGTTCCAGGCATCTCTCCTGACCGCTATCGGTTCCGGTAAGAAGGAAGCTCCCTTCAAGAACGTTCTCACCCACGGTTGGGTAGTTGACGGCGAGGGCAAGGCAATGCACAAGTCCCTCGGCAACGTTATCAACCCCGACGACATCGTCAAGAAGTACGGCGCAGACCTCGTCCGCCTCTGGGTTGCATCGAGCGACTATCAGGTTGACGTCCGCGTTTCGGATAACATCTTCAAGCAGCTCTCCGAGACCTACCGTAAGATCCGTAACACCGCTCGAATCATCATGGCTAACCTCGGCGACTTTGATCCCGATACCGACTGTGTAGCTCTTGAGGATATGCTCGACATCGACCGTTGGGCTCTCGCAAGACTTGAGGCTCTCATCGCAGAGGTTTGCAAGGCTTATGACAGCTATTCCTTCCACCTCGTTTACCACGCGATCAACAACTTCTGCACCGTTGATATGTCGAAGCTTTATATCGACATCACCAAGGACAGAGTTTACGTTGAGAATCCCAAGTCTCAGGCTCGCCGCTCGGCTCAGACCGCGCTTTACTACATCATCTCGGCACTCGTCAAGATGATCGCGCCCATCCTCACCTTCACCGCCGAGGAGATCTGGCAGGCTATGCCTCACGCATCGAGCGATGACAAGACAAGCGTATACCTTTCCGAAATGCCGAAGGCTGAAGGCAAGTTCGCGTTTGACGGTTCCGAGCGTTGGGAAAACCTCTTCACTCTCCGCGATGACGTCATGAAGGCGCTTGAAATTGCCCGTGCAGAGAAGAAGATTGGTAAGTCGCTTGACGCCAAGGTTACTGTTTACACCGCAGACAAGGGCGTTCTCGAGCTTCTTGCGAAGTTCACCGAGGAAGAGCTCAAGACCGTATTCATCACCTCCGGTGCTCACGTCGTTGAAGGTACTGCTCCCGAGGGTGCTTACGTTCCCGAGGAAGGCAAGATCGCCGTTCTCGTTGAGAATGCAGACGGCGAGCGTTGCGACCGCTGCTGGTGCTACTCCACCGAGGGCGAAAAGACCGAGGAAGGCTTCATCTGCGCAAGATGCAAGCAGATCATCGATACTCTTTAATCATTAAAAAATATAAAAGATTGGGGTCGGTTCATTAAGATCTGAGCCGACCCCGAATTTATCTGTTTTAGAGCTCTTTGAAAGATAGTGCTAACACATTCTTCTGGGTGTCCCCTCATCACCCGCTGCGGCGGGAGCTTCTCCCAGGAGAAGCCTTGGGGTCACTGTTAGCTTCATTTGGAATTATCTAAATGAAGCTTATCGTTATTAGTAATGAATGTAATTTGTTAATTAATATTACTTGGGTTTCGATTGTATAGAAAAGTGTTCTTGCCAATTAATAATTATTCATTATTCATTATAAACCTAAATTGGTCAAATGAATAATGAAAAATGAATAATTGGAAATATCAAACGAAGCTCACAGTTCCCCAGGCTTCTCCTGGGAGAAGCTCCCGCCGCAGCGGGTGATGAGGGGACACCCAGAAAGCTTTGTTCGCACTTGCTTTTTGGAAAAATATTCTTCTTGTATACAATAAGGAAAGCAAAATGCTTTGGATTATTCTTTTGGTTTTGATAATATTTGCCGATCAGCTTTCAAAATGGCTGGTCGTTGCTCTGCTTCAGGGCAAGCCGTCATACTACCTGATTGACGGCGTTCTTCGCTTCACTTACGTTGAAAACGACGGCGCGGCTTTCGGAATGCTCGACGATCACCGTTGGGTCTTCCTTGTGCTTTCAACGGTTATGATAATCGCGCTGATCTATTACATTTGCAAATACAAGCCGAAAAGCAAATGGGTGATGACCTCGCTCATTCTCATTGTCGGCGGCGGCATCGGAAATATGATCGACCGCGTGCTTCTCGGCTACGTTATAGATTTCATCGACTTTTGCGCCTTCCCGAACCTTTGGAAATGGGTGTTCAACATTGCCGATTCCTGTGTTTGCGTGGGTACTTTTATGCTCTCTCTGTGGCTTATCATCGACACCGTGAAGGCATATAAGAATGAGAAGGCGGAGAAGGAGAAGTCGGAATGAGCACCTCGGTTTATACCGCTTTGGCGGGCGAGCGAGTTGACAGCTTCCTTGCGCGAATGAGTGCCGAGGAGGAAGAACCGCTTTCCCGTTCCGCGGCGGCGAAGCTCTGCGATGACGGGCGAGTTACCGTCGGAGGTCGTGCTGTCAAGAAGAATTATATTCTTCGCGAGGGCGAAAGCGTTGTTGTCGTGCGCCCCGAGCCGCTCCCCGACGAGGTTCTGCCCGAGAATCTTCCTCTTGACATAATATATGAGGATTCCGATATCATCGTCATCAACAAGCCCACGGGGATGGTCGTTCATCCCGCGCCCGGAAATATGACGGGCACGCTTGTTTCCGCGCTGCTTTATCATTGCGGTGACTCGCTTTCGGGCATCGGCGGCGTTCAGCGACCGGGAATCGTACATAGGATCGACAAGGACACCTCGGGGCTCCTTGTGGTTGCAAAGAACGACACCGCGCACCGCTCGCTTTCCGAGCAGATCGCGCTTCACACGGCATATAGGCGCTATCTTGCCATCTGCGTCGGCTCACCGCGTGAGGATGCGGGAACTGTGGACGCGCCCATAGGTCGCCATCCCGTTGACCGCAAGCGTATGGCGATCGTCCGCGACGGTCGCGCGCGTGAAGCGGTTACTCATTGGACTGTAAAAGAACGTTTTCACGGCATTTCTTTGATCGAATGCAAGCTCGAAACGGGCAGAACGCATCAGATCCGCGTGCACATGTCGAGCCTCGGGCACCCCGTTCTCGGCGATGAAGTCTACGGCGGCGACAAATGCCGCGCGGCGAAGGAACACGCAAAATACATTTCGGGTCAATGTCTGCACGCTTACAGACTTGAACTTGACCATCCGCGCACGGGGGAGAGAATGAGTTTTGAGGCTCCGCTTCCCGCAGAAATGTCGCATCTAATCGAAATTTTCAGACAGGAACAGTAAAATGGCAGATTTAAGTAATATTCTGATCGTCACCGACCTTGACGGCACTTTTTTCGGCAATCACGGCGCGCCAATCGAGCGCAATCTTGAAGCTGTCGAGCGCCTCAAGGCTCAGGGAGGTCATTTCACTATCGCAACGGGAAGAACGAATCTCAACCTCAAGCACAAATGGCGCGACGCGGCAGACCTTGTCAACGCGCCCGTTGTCGGTTGTAACGGCGCAATGCTTTGCGACCTTCGCACCGACAAAATGATCGATGGCAGACTGATGAACCGCGAGCACGTAGTGGAGCTTGTTGAGTATATGATCAAGGAATACCCCGACCTCGGCGCGAGGATCTCTGTGGAGGAAGGCTTCCTTTCCTCACCCGGTCAGCGCGAACGTTGCCCGGAGGTCGACCGCGATCTGAACAAAGTTGCACCCGCAAAGGTCTTCACACTCCCCGAAGAGGAGTGGGTCTCGATCGCGGATTGGTACAAGCTCGTCGTTCGCGGATCAAACGAGCGCATTGATGAATTCCGCTCAGCTGCCGAAGCAAAATGGCCCGGCAGATTCGAAACAAGCAAATCCGGCGCGGCATATCTTGAATTCCAATCGCCCAATACCACAAAAGCGACGATGCTCCCGGCTCTGCGCGAATACGTGGAGAAAAAGGTTGGCAAGCCCGTCAAGATCTATGCCTGCGGCGACTACGAGAACGATCTGACAATGCTCGCGGCTGCGGACGTCGCCGTTTGTCCTTCAAACGCCCTTGATTGTGTCAAGGCGGTTGCCGATCTCTGCCTTTGCCACCACACCGAAGGTCTCACCGCGGAGCTTATTGAGCTTATTGAAGAGGGAAAGGCTTAGTAAGGGAACAGTGGTTAGTGGACAGTGAACAGAAAGTTGCGACAAGTAATTTTGTTTTGTGCACTGTTAACTTCGTTTGGATAAGCGATAGAAAAACTCGGATATTTTGATGCAAACGCGTCATAATATCCGAGTTTTTTCTATTAAATTATTAGTTAGTACAATGGATAGCAAATATACAAATTAAATTATCATTCGCATCTTTCTGTCCACTGTCCACTAACCACTGTCCACTTAATTCTCTCTTCTCTTTGCAACAGCAGCAACTCCGAGGACGGAGATGATTGCGATCACTGCGAAAACGAGAGCGGAGTCGCCGGTGGGAACGGGATCCGCGGGCTTGGTGTCTTCGGGAGCGGGCTCGGTAACCTCAGGTTCTGTTACCTCGGGCTGTGCGGATTCAACCTGGCCTGCGGTAGCAACGATCTTGAGAGTAAGAACGCCGTCCTTGAGCTCCCAAGCGTCGCCGAGAGCGGTAACGGTAGCGGCGCTGTTAAGCTCTGCAGCGGTTTTATTGGTTGCAAGAGAAGCGTAGAAGGGCTTGGCTGCTGCATCGTTCGAGTTGGTGAAAACTGCTTCTGCGGAGTTGTAGCAGTTTGTGATCTCACCGCAGTTGACGAAGGTAGCTGCATCTGCTCTTGCATCGGGGCCGTGGCCGGTGATGGGGCCGAGCTGATCGTTGTAGCCGTCCTTAGCCGCATCGGTAGCGGTGATGGTCATGCTGCCGGTGTTTACACATCCGTCAACGTATACGCCGGGGTATGCACGGCCGATGATACCGCCGCAGATACGCTTGCCGGTCGCGTTGCCGGTGTTAAGGCAGTTGCTGATCTTGGTAGAGAAGCCTTCGTAGGTATCGCCGCTGATACCGCCCTGGCCGACGATACCGCCGGTGATAGCGGAAATGGAGTTGAGATCGCCGAAGTTCGCGCAGTTTTCAACAATTGCGGGAATACCGTAGGTACGGCCGATGATACCGCCAACGTAAACGGTGCCGTCCGTGGTGGAGCTGATGGTGCCGTAGTTAACACAACCCGAAACTGTAACTGTGAGATAGTTGGGGGTCTTCGCGTTAGCGAAAGCGTCGCCGATCATAGAGCCGATGAGTGAGCTGTTCTTGGTCGAGATGAGGGTAGCGTAGCTTACACAGTTCTCGATCGTGAGAGAAGGAGCGGATTCCTTTGCGTCTGCAGCTACTACCTGACCGACAATAGCGGCGATGTACTTCGATCCCTCAAATGTGGAATCCTTAATGGTAAGGTTCTTGATGGCACCGGCTGCGGTTGCGAAGAATGCAGCATTCTTTTCGCCCTTGACGCAGAGGCCGGAGATCGAGTGACCGTTTCCGTCGAAGGTGCCGTTGAATTCAACGGGAGTCCAGTTGGTTGCCTCGGCAGCGGAAGCCCAGACGATGTCAGCGGTGAGCTTGTAGGAAGCGCCTGCTACTGCGTTTGCAGCAAAGAATGCAAGGTCTGCGCCGTTTGCGATAAGATAGGGATCAGCCTCTGTTCCCGCGCCGGAAAGGGAAGCGGATACGCTTGTGCCGTCATATACTTCTGCAGCGGATGTACCGATTACTGCGAAGGAAAGAAGCATAGCAGCGGTGATTGCAAGTGCTAAAAATTTCTTCATAATTAATCTCCTTTTATAGATTGATAAAATTATTATACATTATATTATAATATTTGTCAATACTTTTGTCAAAAAAGTGATTGAATTTGATAAAATTCAATAGCTTAAACATACGATCTGTCGATGTTTATAACCGAAAAGTAGCTCTGATCGATCGACTTTACAATGGTTTC
This sequence comes from Clostridia bacterium, assembly GCA_017415485.1. Taxonomy (GTDB): domain Bacteria; phylum Bacillota; class Clostridia; order Oscillospirales; family CAG-272; genus CAG-390. The sequence goes on along the minus strand of JAFQGP010000115.1, from coordinate 14,660 downwards.
TATATTTGCGCGGATCTCCTCGTCGCTTCTTTTGAAGTCATAGGGGATGACAACGTCGAATATGACGTTTGTGTGCGTGGGACCCGTGACCATACGGAAATCGTGGATGGTGAGAGCTGCGTCGATGCAGGTGACGAGAGATGCGATCTTTTCGCGCACGGAGTTGGTCAGCTCGTCGTTTGTCGCTATCGGGTCCATATGAATGACGGCATCGCAATTCAGATGCTCCCGCAATTCCTTTTCTATGTTGTCGATCATATCGTGTGTTTCAAGCAGGTCGGAATCACAGGAAACCTCTGCGTGGAGCGAGATCATCGTGCGCGCGGGGCCGTAATCGTGAACGATCAGGTCGTGTATACCCTCGACGCCCTCATAGGAATAAACGATCTTTTCGATCTGTTTGATGAATTCCTCGCTCGGGGGAGTGCCGAGAAGGGGATCCATCGTCTCCTTGACCGCACGCAGACCCGAGAAAAGAATGAAGCCCGAAACCGCAAGGCCGCAGTAGGCGTCGATATCAAACGAGGTAAGGCGCGAGATGATGAGGCAGAGAAGTACCGCAGCGGTGGCGATCGTATCGTTGAGGCTGTCCTGCGCCGTTGCGCGCATAGCTGCGGAGGAGATCTTCTTGCCGATGCGGAAGTTGTAAAGAGCCATATAAGCCTTGACGGCGATCGAGCAGACAAGGATGATGACGGCAACGATGCTGAATTCGACGGGTTCGGGGGTGATGATCTTGCCCACAGAAGTCTTGCCAAGCTCAAAGCCGACAAGGATTATGAGCATTGAAACGATCAGACCCGAGATGTATTCAATTCTTCCGTGACCGAAGGGATGGTCACGGTCGGGCTTCTGACCCGACATACGGAAGCCGATCAGGGTGATGACCGAGGAGCCCGCGTCGGTGAGATTGTTGAAGGCATCAGCCATGATCGAGATCGAGCCGCTGATGACGCCCGCAAGAAGCTTGATGGCGAAAAGCAGGACGTTCAGAATGATTCCCATTATGCCGCAAAGAGTGCCGTAAGCACTTCTCACCGCGGGCGACGAGGTATCCGAGCTGTCCTTGATGAAGATTTTGGAAAGTATACTTATCAAATTGTGCCTCCGAAAAAAGATGTTATTGGAGGAACCCTTGCGGGCTCCTCCAATATAGTTATATGTGGCTTAGTCAACAACTACCACGCCGTCTTCCTTGACGGTGACGGTCATACCGTCCTTGACGTAATTGATGAATTCCTCGCCGAGGCAGTCGATAACAGGCATATTGATGTCCTCGCACCAAACGCTTGCAAGGACTGCGCCTGCGGCTGCGAGAGAGTCGATATGCTCGGAGAAGAGCATACAAGCGGGCTGGCGCTTCATCGCGCAAGCACAGTAGAGAACAAGACCACCCGTGGTCGAGCCGATGGTCTGGGGCAGGCAGAGAGCCTTGCCGCAGAGGGGCTTGCCGTTGAGCTCGGGATTGTTCTGGTCGCCGCACTTGGTCTGTTTGTCGCCGAACTGCAGAGCCATCTGCATTGATGCGAGGGTATTGAAGCCCTGTGTGGTAACAACGGCTTCAGCGCTGGTCGTACCGGGGGTTACAACGCGTCCTTTGAATTCTCTCATTTTCATTTACCTCCCTTTGTGATAGCTGCAAGAATTTCGTCGTCGGTGTAGTAGCGCGCGGAGGTGTAGGTGCGGAGCTTATTCGACGAGGTGATGACGGGCATCTTCTTGCAGAGCGGGTTGTTCATATACATAAGGGGACAGATATAGGAGGTGATAACGCCCGTTGCCTTGAGGCGAGCGGCGTAATCGGTCTTGTTGAACTCCTCAAGAACCTTGGGAGGTGCGGTGAAGACGGTGGGAATGAGGACGGTCTTGTTGCCTGCGGCTTTGAGAGCGGCTTCAACCTTGTCGGTCCAATCCTTGAGCTGCTGGAGGGACATATGGGGGCATCCCATAAAGCAGAGCTTCGGGGTAGCATCGGGATCTTTCCAGATAACGGGGTAGTTTGCCTTTACTCTCTCAAGCTCGGCGTCGGTGATGACGTATTCCTTTGCGCCCTCGGCAATAAGTGCCTTTCCAAGCTCCTTTGCTTCGGGAGTGAGGTTGTCGATGTGGTAAAGTCCGACAGCACCGTTCGATGCGGTTGCCGCACCGAAATCCTTGAGATAGGTGCAAGCCGAATCATCAAGCTCGGAGCCGATCCACTTGTCAAGTCCGATAACGTAGGGAACATCCTCCATTACCTTCATACCGATAGCGGAGCCGAGAAGCTGCGCCTCGGGCTTCTTGGTGGTTTCGATCTTGACGATCCAGGTCGCCTTTCTGCCCTCATCGGTGAGAAGACCGAAGTAGGGAACATAGCCGACGATCGAGCCCATAATATCCATAATACCCGAGTTACGGTTGCAGCGCGCGCCGAGGACGGAGTTTGCGTAAACGACCGCGGAGGATTCTGCCCACGAGAGGATGTCGCCCTTTTCGGGCTTGTTGCCGACCTGATCGAGGTAGCAAGCGCAGGTGAAAGCATCATCCGAGAGAAGACCGAGCTTCTTGAGCTGTCCTTCATAGAAATCCTGCTTTGTATACATCAGCTTGTTGAAAACAAGATTCTGCAGGAAGTTTGCGGGAACGTTCTTGTCGATGGGACGGGGGTCGACCGAGAAGGTCTGACCCGACTTTACGCCCGCGTCGAGAAGCTGCTGCATAAGGTCATAAACGGGTGCCATGACCTTGAGACCAAAGGAGGTTACAAGGTGATTGTGCTTTGATGTAACGGGAACCATCTTTTCGGCCCCGAAAGCGTCACCGAACATAACGAGGGTCTTCATGACCTTCGCCATAGTCTCGCCCTGCGAGCCGTTCAGTATCGCCTGCTGTTCTTCATTAAGATACATATCCATATCCTTTCATTCAATAAAAATGATTTTCGAGCCCCGCGAGAAAATCTTCCGAAACCTTCGCCAAAGGCGAAGATTTCACCGAGCGAAGCTCGATTTCATCGCGCAACGCGCGATTTCACCCGCCGAAGGCGGATTTCATTGCAACAAAGATCGTCAGATCTTTGTTGCCACGTCCCAAGCTCCCCAAATTACAGAGCGGAGGTTGCCGACTTTCTGTGCGTCGCCGATGACGTGAACGCCCTTGGTTTCGATGGGTGCGGGATTATATCCAACCGAGAGGATGACGGAATCAGCCTCGATCTCAAAAGTCTTGCCTTCCTTGTCGGCAACGACTACCGCGCCGTCCTTGATCTCCTTGACGCCGGTTTCGAGATATACGGGCAGGTTGTTTGCCTTGAAGCAGTCGCGGAGGTAGGAGGTGTTTGCAAGACAGATGCCGGGGGTGACGATGAGGTCATCCATCATCTCAACGATCGCGGGCTTCTTGCCCTGAAGGAAGAGCTCGTATGCGATCTCGCATCCTGTCAGACCGCCGCCGATGACAACAATTCTTTCGCCAACCTGCTTCTTGCCGAGGAGGAAATCGACGGCTTCGATCGACTTTTCAACTCCGGGGATCGGGATCCTCTTTGCCTTGGCACCGGTAGCAACGATCACCTCGTCCGCACCGAGCGACTTGACGTCGGTGACTTCGGTGTTAAGCTTAACGGTGATGGAGGGGTAGCGCGAGATCTCTCTTCTGTACCACACGATGAGCGCGCGATCCTTTTCCTTGAAGGAGGGAGAAGCTGCCGCGATGAATACGCCGCCGAGCTCGCCCGACTTTTCATAGAGAGTTACGCTGTGGCCGCGCTTTGCGCAGACGATAGCAGCTTCCATACCGCCGATACCGCCGCCGATGACGGCGACCTTCTTTGCCTTCTTTGCGGGCTGAATGTTATATTTCTTTGACTGCATAGTCTCGGGGTTGAGAGCGCAGCGTGCAAGTCCCATGGTGTCGGTGAGATCCTGGGTGTTTGCGTGACCCTTCGAGGAAGAGAAGTTAAAGCATCCCGCGTGACAGCAGATGCAGGGCTTGATGTCCTCGATGCGGTTTTCAATGAGTTTGGTGATCCATTCGGGGTCGGTCAGGAACTGACGCGCAACGCCCATACCGTCGATCTTGCCCTCTGCAATGGCAGCGGCACCCGTCTCGGGATCCATACGTCCCGCACAAACAACGGGAATCTCGACGAACTTCTTGATGTGTGCAACGTCCTCGAGGTTGCAGTTTTCGGGCATATACATAGGCGGATGAGCCCAGTACCAGGAGTCATAAGTACCGTTGTCGGCGTTGAGCATATCGTAGCCCGCATCCTGCAGGTACTTTGCCGCCTTTTCGGATTCTTCCATATTACGTCCGACCTCAACGTAATCCTCGCCGGGCATTGCGCCCTCGCAGAAGCCCTTCATCTTGGACTCTACTGAGTAGCGGAGGGAAACGGGGAAGTCCTTGCCGCAAGCCTTCTTGATCGCATCAACGACCTCGACTGCGAAGCGGTAGCGGTTCTCGAAGCTTCCGCCGTAGTTGTCGGTACGCTTGTTGAAGAACTCGATCGCAAACTGGTCAAGGAGATAGCCCTCGTGAACAGCGTGAACCTCGACGCCGTCAACGCCCGCGTCCATACAGAGCTTTGCGGTCTTTGCAAAAGCCTCGATGATCTCGTGGATCTGCTCAACCGTAATCTCGGGGCAGATGATGTCGTGCGCCCAACGCGAGGGCTGGGGAGAGGGACAAGCAAGCTCATGCGAGGTATCAAGAATGGGCTTGAGGATCGCGCGGGTAAATTTGTTTTTGTGAAGGGGAGCAACAAGCTCGGTGATCGCCCAGGAGCGGCCCATGCCTGCGGTGAGCTGAACGAAGAGTTTTGCGCCCGTCTTGTGGATCTCGTCCATAAAGACCTTGAGGTCCTCGAACATCTTCGGGTTCTGCCAGAGCCACTTGCCCCAGAAAGTATCGCGGAGGGGTGCGATGCCGGGGATGATAAGACCAACGTTGTTCTGTGCGCGCTCAAGGAAGAGCTTTGCGGCTTCCTTATCGAAATGGCATCCGCCAAGCTCGAACCAGCCGAAAAGCGAGGTTCCGCCCATCGGGCACATTACGATACGGTTTTTGATCTCAACGTTACCGACCTTCCAAGGGGTAAATAACGCTTCGTATTTTGGATCAAGATTATTCATCGGAAAAATCTCCTTTATATATAATTAAGTTAATTATATCATAATATTATCTTATTGTCAATAAAATTCCTCATCAATTCTTATTGAAAAAAGACTGCCGAAGCAGTCTTTTTTCAATATATAAATCAGTTCTCTCTCTTCTTTGCAACAGCTGCAACTCCAAGGGTAGCGATGGAGATAACTGCAACTGCGATGTAGATGAGAGCAGAGTCACCTGTGGGAGCAACGGGTGCAGCGGGCTTGGGGTTGGAGAAAGTGCCGTCAGCGTTAGCAACTACCGCGTTGAGAACGAGGCCGCCCTCGCCGATCTCGGGAACGAGAGTGGGAGCGAAGGAACCGTCAAGTGTCATAAAGATCACGTCGGAGGGAGCACCCATAGCCTTTGCCATAAGATTGAGGCCGTATACGAGCTTACCGCTTGCGATCTCAGCAGCATTGGTTGTGCTTACTTCGTACTTCTTGTCGGTGATGGTGTTCTCGTAGGTATAAGCGTATGCTGCATCAGAGGGGATGCTGTTCTTAGCCATGTTCTCTGCCTTGAATTCGTGGCCCTCGTTTCTTGCAAGGGAGGTGATGTTGCCCGACTCGGAGGTAAGAGTACCGAGTGCCTGGTTGCCTGTAACAACTGCGAGAGAGGAGTTAACGTAGCCAAGGAAGTAAGCTGCGTTTGCGCCTGCGCCGGAGGTGTTCTTAGCGGTTACATTACCGGTGGTGAGGCAGTTTGTAACTGCGGGATATGCAACGTCCTCTGTGCCGTAGCCGTATCCGAGGATACCGCCTGCGGTGTTAAGGGAGAAGTTATCCTTTGTGCCGTTGGTGGTTACGTTAGCGGTGTTAAGGCAGTAGTTGATAAGGGAGATACCGCGAGCGTTGGAGGTACCGGTGGAACCGCAGATACCGCCTGCACGGGTGTTAGCAACAACTTCGCCGTGGTTGATGCAGTATTCGATCTTGTTCGCATACTGACCGTCAACAGCGCTTACGGAAGCGGTCTTGGTGCCCCATGCGTATCCGCAGATACCGCCTGCGTACTGATCGCTGGTGGTGGTGACCTTTGCGTGGTTCTCACAGAAGGACATATTCATAACAGCCTGAGTGGTGTGGCCTACGATACCGCCGGAGTCGTGAGTGCCGTTGATCTCACCGTAGTTGAGACACTTGGTAATGGTGAAGTTCAGGTTGTTCTGAACAGTTGCAGCGATACCTGCGGCATAGTTGCCGTCGCCGCCTGCGGTGATCTTACCGTAGTTTACACAGTTTGTAACGGTAACGTAGTAGCCGGATGCACCGTCGGGGTCTTTGCAGTTGATGTTACCGATAAGACCTGCAGCCTTACCGATGGTGGGAGCGATCTCGCCCTTGTTTACACAGTTTTCAAATACGAAAGCACCCTTGCTTGCGTATGCGAGCATACCGCCTGCCTGGTCCTTACCGGAGGATACCTTTGCGTTGTTTACACAGCCGGTGAAGGTGGTGAGCTCAGCGTCGGAACGGCAAACGATACCTGCGGAGTAAGCGTTTGCAACGTTTTCCTTGATCTCGCCGTTGTTTACGCAGTTCTCGAAGCTAACGGCAGCAGCCTGCTTAGCCCAACCGAGAATACCGCCAACCTGGTTCATACCGGTGATAACGCCGTTGTTTTCGCAGTTGATGAACTTAACGGAGCCTGCCTCGTTTTCGAACTTACCAAGGATACCGCCTGCACAGTCATCGCTTGCGAGGTTACCGATAGCGGAGATAGCAGCGTTGTTTACGATGTTCTCGAATACAACGTCGGTGCCGCAGGTGCTGTAGCAAGCGATACCGCCGCGCGCGCCGTTACCGGAGAGAGCGGGGAGCTCAGCGTCAGCTGCGAGTGCGGTTACAGAACCCTCGAGGGTGAGGTTCTTGATCTTACCGCCGAAGTCAACGAACATAGGAACGCTGATGGTTACGGTCTTGCCGTTGCCGTCGATAGTACCGGTGAATGCGGTAGCATAGGGCTCGGCAATGGTGATGTCGTTTGCAAGGTAGTATGTACCTGCGGGATCCATTGCTGCAAATTCAGCAGCGGAGGTGATCGCTGTTCCTTCGGGAGCTGAGGGAGCAGGAGCGATGAGGAGGATGTCCTCGGCGTAGACCGAGATCATGCTCATCGAAAGGATCATGGCGATTGCCATGATGAGAGAAAGTGTCTTTTTCATAGTCATTTTCCTTTCTAAAATAGTTTTACATTTTATTTTAACACAAAAAGGATAGGAAGTCAAGTAAAATTAAAGAAATATAGCATTTTTACCAATTATCAGTCCCAAAATTTGTACATTTAGACCACAGAAAAGCCACCCGCAAGAAAATTCTCTTGCGGGTGGCTGATATGTTATTCAATTACTAAAACAGTAATCAGTTTTCCTTTTTCTTTGCGATCATTGCAACGCCCATGCAGAGGATAGCAACGATAGCGCCGCCGGAGATTGCTGCGCCGCATCCGCTCTTTGCGGGTGCAGGCTCGGTCTCGGGAGCCGCGGTGACCTGGGGAGCGGGAGTTTCAACCGCCTCGGTCTCGGGCTCGGTAACGGGTTCGGTAACAGGCTCGGTTACGGGCTCAGTTACAGGCTCGGTTACGGGTTCTGTCTCGGGCTCGGGCTCGGGAATGACGATCTCGGGAGCCTCAGCCTTGAGAACAACGATCTGGGGCTTGAAGGTGCCGTCGAGAGTCTGGGTCATTGCATCGGAGGTAGCGCCGGTGATCGACTTGTATGCTGCGTTGAAATCAGCGATCGCCTTACCGTTGATGAGTGCGGTCTCGTCGGTGATGCCGCAGTCAAAGGTCTTTTCGGAGTCAACGCCGTTTTCGTATGCGAGCTTGTGGATATTTGTTGCAAGAAGGTTGTTGCCAACGGTTGCTTCGGTATAAGTACCCTTGTTGTTCCAACCGAGAGCGTATGTTCTGCCGGAAGGAGCGTAGATGGAGCCGGTTGCGCTGTTTCTTGCCATCATTGCATTGTTGGAGCTGATGTAGCCAAGGAAGTAAGCTGCGATACCAAGCTCGGGGTTGAGAGCCTCGATATTACCGGTGGTGATACAGTCGGTTACGTAAGCATATTCCTTATCGCCGGAGCCGTAGCCGTAACCCTGGATACCGCCTGCTGCGTTTGCTGCTGCGGAGGTACCGAGACCGTTATTTGTGACGTTACCGGTGTTGATGCAGTAACGGGTGTGGGAGAGACCGTATGCGCCGTCCGCGCCGGTAGAACCAAGGATACCGCCGGTTCTGCATGAACCGGTTATTGTGCCGGTGTTGATGCAGAATTCAACCTGGTTTGCGTACTTGCCGTCGATAGCAGCGAATTTGTCGCTCTTGGTGCCCTGAGCGTATCCTACAAGACCGCCTGCATAGGGGGTTCCGCCGTCAATAACAAGGTTGGAGATGGAGCCGTTATTCTGGCAGACACGCATAATAAGGGAGGTGTTGGTGGTGTGACCGATGATACCGCCGGTGTTGCCCGCGCCCTTGATCTCACCGTTGTTGATGCATCCGGAGAAGTTAGCGTCTACAACGTAGTAAACTCTTCCGACCATACCGCCGGTGTAGGTGCTCAGACCCTCAACGTTACCGTTGTTGGTGCAGTTGGTAACGGTTGCGGTCTGCTCGCCGGTGTATTCGGAGTCGTTTACGTAAAGGATACCTGTGATACCGCCGGTGCAGTGGAAGCCCTTGACGTTACCGTTGTTTACACATTCGATGATTTCGATGGAGGCACTTGTTCCGACAGACTTGTTATCAAGCGCGCCGAGGATACCGCCGGTGTATGCGTTACCGAGAAGACCTGCGTAAGTAGCGGTGTCCTGGGTGGTAAAGCCGGTTACGTTTGCATTGTTGACGATGTTGTAGAGAACAATTTTTCCGTCGCCGGAAGCCATGCAAGCGAAAGCGCCGCGTGCCCAATAGCCGTTGTCCTTTGCGTGATCGGCAACGATCTCGCCCTTGAGGGTGAGGTTCATTGCAGTTCCGCAGAACTCAAGGAACATGGGCTCGGAAACGGTTACGGTCTTGCCGTTACCGTCGAAAACGCCGGTGAAGAGTTTGTCATAGGATTTTGTAACTGTGATGTCATTTGCAAGGTAGTATGCGCCGTTTTCCTTCATTGCAAGGAAGTCGGCTTCACTTGTGATCGCGGTGCCTGCGGGAGCGGCAGAAACCGAGAACGAGCAGATCGAGAGGATCATGCAGAGCGCCATAAGGATGGAAAGTGTCTTTTTCATAATATTATCCTTTCTTAAGATATATTTGGCTTTATAATTTTATCATAATTATAAATAATTGTCAAGCATTCACAGCCAAATATGAACATAGCGTTGCGAAGTTTTGTCATAATCTACAAATATTGAATTGTCGATTTGTGTATTATCACAACAACAAATTTATCAAAAAAACTATCCGCGCCGAAGCGCGGATAGTTTTATCAATATGTATTGTTATCAGTTTTCTCTTCTCTTGGCAACGGTTGCAACGCCGAGGAGGGCGATGATTGCAACAACTGCGAAGATGAGCGCGGAGTCGCCGGTGGGAACGGGATCAGCGGGCTTGGTGTCTTCGGGAACTTCCTGTACGGGGTTGCCGAAAGTGCCGTCAGCATTCTTGAGAATGGTGTTGGAGCCATCCTTTGCTGCCTCGAGAACGGGAGCCTTGTCGGTGCCGATTGCCTGATAGTAGATGGTCTCGCCAGCTGCCTCGTTGATGAGGTAAGCTACTTCGCCGCTTGCGATCTGGTCAGCGGTGACGACCTTGGTGAAGGTGTCGGTTGCGCCGTCAGCGATCTGAACGGAGTAGTTGTTAGCCTCAGCTTCTGCTGCTTCAAGCTTCTTGTTATATACGATATTGCCCATACCGGTTACTTCGCCGTTGATAGTAACGACGCCGGTGTTGACGTTGTTCTTGCACTCGAAGTTTACAGCGTTAACGTAAGCAACGATACCGCCGATGTAAAGGCTGCTTGCGCCGGTGAGGTGGCTGCGGTCAGCGGTGATGTTACCGAGGTTTACACAGTTGATAACGCCGTTAGCGGGAGTAAGGGATCCGCCGTATGCGTATCCTACGATACCGCCGATGTAAAGGGTAGCCTTATCGTAAGTGATAGCGGTGTAAGCCTTAACGTCGCCGTAGTTGATGCAGTTCTTAACCATGTAGTTCATGCCTTCGAGCTGAACAGCTCTGCCGAGACGGCCAACGATACCTGCAGCTACCTTGGGAGCGCTTACGGTGCCGTAGTTTACACAGCTTTCAACGGTGATAGCGCAAACGTTCTTAGTGGTCTGAATGGATGTACCGAAGATACCGCCTGCCTTGTTGTTGGAGCTGGTGATATTACCCTTGTTTACGCAGTTCTTGATCTCGGTTCCGCCTACGAGGTAAGCGAGCATACCGCCTGCCTGAGTGCCGTCGGTATAAACGTTACCGTAGTTTGCACAGTCGGTGATGATGACCTTGTCAACGTCAGCCTTAGCTGCGTTCACGCCAAAGCGAGCGATGATACCTGCAGCGCTGCCGCCGGTGGAGGTAATATCAGCGGTGTTTTCACAACCGGTAATGGTGTTTACGTTGTTGTTGATGTAGCCAACAAGACCTGCAGCCTGGCCGGAGGTGCTGATAGCAGCATCATTGCGGCATTTGGTCATTGTAACTGTTGCGGTAGCGTCTGCAATAGCAAGAATACCTGCACCGGTTGCAGCGTTGGAGATAGCAGCCTTGTTAACGATGCCCTCAAGGGTAACAGCGCCTGCAGCGGTTACAGCAACTGCTGCTGCGTCAGCGCCCGCGCCGTCGATAGCACCGGCAACGGTGAGGTTCTTGATGGTTGCGCCTTCGATAGCAGCGAAGACGGGAGCGGATACGGTCAGGGTCTTGCCGTTTCCGTCGAGTGTGCCCTTGAAGGGACCTGCATAGGAAGCATCAAGGGTGATGTCGTTTGCGAGGTAGTACTTGCCGTCTGCAGCCATTGCAGCAAATTCAGCAGCACTGGATACTGCGGTTCCTTCGGGAGCAGCGGCTACCGAGAAGGAGCAGATCGAGAGAATGGTACAAACAACCAATACGATGGAGAGTGTCTTTTTCATAATGATTTCCTTTCTTGATATATATTGGTGGAATAATTTTATCACAACAATACGCTATTGTCAAGTATTCACGAAAAAATATGAATAAAAAATCAATAAACTTTGTCATAATCTACAAATTATATGCGACAGATTTGTGTAATATCACAACGACAAGTTTATGCAAAAAACTATCCGCGCCGAAGCGCGGATAGTTGGTATTAATTCAAACTGTTATCAGTTTTCTCTTCTCTTTGCAACAGTTGCGATTCCGAGAACGGAGATGATTGCAACAACTGCGAAGATGAGAGCGGAGTCGCCGGTGGGAACGGGATCAGCGGGCTTGGTGTCCTCGGGAACTTCCTTTGCGGGGTTAGCGAAGGAACCGTCAGCCTTCTTCTCAACAACGTTCGAGCCGTCCTCTGCTGCGATGAGAGTGGGAGCCTTGTCGGTGCCGATTGCCTGATAGTAGATGGTTGCGCCTGCAGCCTCGTTGATGAGGTATGCAACTTCGCCGCTTGCGAACTGGTCAGCGGTTACAACGGTGCAGCCTACGGACTCACTTACGGGACCGTTGTAGAATACGGGGATATCGCCGCTTGCAACGGAGTAGTTGTTCTTGCAGTAATTAGCGGTAACGCCTTCAGCACCCTCGCCTCTGTTGTTCCAGCCGATAAGGGTAGCAAGATTGGTCTTGTTGGTGGTGATAGTACCTGCATTGAAGCAGTTTTCAAGGGTGTATACGCTGGTGTTGAAGTAACCGATAACGCCGGAAACATATGCCTTTACGGAATCGTCGCCGGAGTTGTCAACCTTGATGTTACCTGCGTTGAAGCAGTTGAACAGACCGTTTGCAAGACCGTTGGAGCCAACGTTGCCGCCCCAACCGTATGCGGATACGCCGCCGACATACATAGTGCCGGAGCCGGTAGCGGTGATATTACCGAAGTTACCGCAATTTTCCATACGGAAGTTCCAACCGTCGTGGGGGTTAGCGTCTCTGCCGAGGTATCCGCAGATACCGCCGACGTATGTAACGCCGTTGACGGGAGCGTAGTTGAAGCAATCCTTGATGAGAACGCCGGAGATCTTCTTCTTATCGGGGTCTCTGGTGGAGCCGAGGATACCTGCGGAGGTAGCGGTATCGTTAACGATAGTACCGTTGTTTACACAGTCGGAGATGGTTGCTCCGCCAACGAGGTAAGCAAGGATACCTGCGCTCTGACCCTTGGCGCTGGAAACAGTACCGTTGTTTACACAACCGGTAATGGTTGCAACGCTGTCCGGGAGTGCGCCTGCATCACGTCCGAAACGGCCGATGATACCTGCGCCGTAGTTGTCGGTTCTGAGGTTACCGTTGTTTACACAGTTCTCGATAACAACAACGTCATCCTGAATGTAGCCTGCGATACCGCCGATCTGGCTTGCAGCGATGAGATCTGCATCGTTCTGGCAGTTCTTGAATGTAGCAACAGTACCTGTTGCACCGTAACCGAGGATACCGCCGGTGGTGTTACCGTTTACGATGGTAGCCTTGTTGAGAACGTTTTCAACGGTGAGTGTACCGTTTGTCCACATTGTTACAACGCCGCAGTTGAGTCCGCCGCCGTCAATAGCACCGGCAATGGTGAGGTTCTTTACAGTACCCTGAAGGTTAGCAAAGAGGGGAGCGGAGGTAGTGATGGTCTTGCCGTTACCGTCGAGAGTACCGGTGAATGCGTTGTTTTCCTTGTAAGTGGAGCTTACAGCAACGCCTGCATTCCAGGTAGCATCGATGGTGATGTCGTTTGCGAGGTAGTAGATACCGTCAGCTGCCATAGCTGCAAAGCCGGCTGCATCGGTGATAGCTGTTCCCTCGGGCTTGTAGTCAGCTGCAACGGTGCCGACCTTTGCTTCTGCTGCGGAAACAGAGAAGAAGCAAACGGAAAGAACCATGCAGAGTGCCATGATGATGGAAAGTGTCTTTTTCATTTGTTTTTTCCTTTCGTACAAAAATTTTTCTCGGATAGAGAGCTAATTTATTTTAGCACAATTTTCATTTGTTGTCAAGGATTTTGATATATTTTGTCCAATTTAATAGATATTTGTCGCTAAAAAGTATTGATTTTGCGAGATATATGTGGTAAAATTATAAAAAATCCTTGAGGTGACAGCAATGATAGTTCATCAGTATGTTAAAGATTTTGAAAATATGGGTCTTGGGATGTTCGTGCATTTCGGCATATACAGCATTCTCGCGCAAGGCGAATGGGTGATGCATCAGCACAAGATCCCGAGGGAAGAATACAGAAGCCACGCTCCAAAATTCCGTCCCGAGACCGATTGGGCGGAGAAGCTGGTGCTGACGGCGAAGGGCGCGGGATGCAAGTACATCACGCTGACCTCGCGCCATCACGACGGCTATTCGCTTTACGATACCTGCGGCCTCAACGATTATTCGACTATTCATTTTATAGGAAGAGATCTTGTTGCCGAATTTGTTTCTGCTTGCAACAAGCACGGCATAATTCCCTTTTTCTATCACACATACCTTGATTGGTATGATGAAAGATTCAATAACGATTTCCCCGCGTATCTCGATTTTCTGCGTAAGAGCGTGGAGCTTCTTTGCACGCGCTACGGCAAGATCGGCGGCATCTGGTTTGACGGCAAGTGGAGCAAAAAGGATGCAGATTGGGAGGAGGACGCGATGTATTCGATGATCCGCCGTCATCAGCCCGAGGCTATCATCGTCAATAACACGGGACTTTCTGCGCTTGGCGAGCTCGGTCACATCGAGCTTGACAGCGTGACTTTTGAGCGAGGCAAGCCGAAGCCGCTCAACCTTGAGGGTTCTCCGAAGTATCTCGCATCCGAAATGTGCGAGATCTTCGGCACGCATTGGGGCTACGCCGAGGGCGATCTGCTTTATAAATCCCCCGCGACCATCATCGAGGAGCTTGCCGATTGCCGCCGCTACGGTGCCAATATGCTCCTCAACGTCGGACCGATGGGCAACGGATATATCTCCGAGATCGACCGCGCCTTTTACGGAATGGTCGGCAGATGGGTCGGGCTCTTTGGCGAGGCGATCCGCAAACCGCGCCCCTCGGGGATCGAGGTCGAAAGCGCGGACGGACGCGATTTCCTTCTCCGCGACGGCAACAAGCTCTATCTCTTCTGCTTCGGACTTCCCACCTCCGCAGACCCCAACGCCGCGCGCATGAAGGACGTGGCAAGATATGAGGATACCTTCACGCTTGACGGCGAGCATATCATTTCCGCAGAATGGCTCGATAACTCCACCCCGATCGAATTTGAGGAGAGAGAAGGAAAGAGCGTCATCAAGACCGTGCCGTATATTAGCGGAAGGAATTATGTGGTGAGAGTGGGGAAAATATTTGTGTAAATGCAAAATGCATAATGCAAAATGAATGGGTAATTTTATTTGCTTATTCTTGATAAAGAAAGGACTGAACCTTTTGAAGGATCAGT